>CM001167.1:2060779-2371118 GCA_000212915.1 Bacteroides coprosuis DSM 18011 | reverse complement strand
CAGTCGTGTAGTTGGCACTTTTAAACACATCGGCCATAGTAAACTGTTCGGGACGGATAATCATACCCGCATCTCCTGCAGCAATATCTGTTCCTGGTTTTCTCCAAGCATACTCACCCGTGAGTAGCGAATATCTAGAGGGTGTGCTGGTAGCTGCTGTAGCATGTCCGTTCATAAATTGGACTCCATTTTGTGCCAACTTATCTATATGAGGAGTAACTACATTTTTTGCGCCATAGCACCCCAAATCTCCATAACCTAAATCATCTGCATATATAATAATGACATTCGGTTTCTTTTCATCTCGGGGTTTGTTTACTTTGCCATCTGCTTTTCCGCTCCAAGCCAATAGGGGAGCCATTAAGCTGAGGGTGGGATAAATCTTCTTCATAGGGATATTGTTTATAATTTATATACTCTCAATTGTTAAAATTAATCATAAAAATAAGATAAGAAAACTAGTTTATCTTTATTCTTACAAAATCTCTTGCATAAGGTTTGCAGTAAATTTGAAATATAATATGATTTTCTGGTGTTTGTAAAAGATTAACAAGAGGAAATAGATTATTTTCTTCTCCAAAATAGGGGCTGATTCAAAAAATATTTTTTTAAATTTGAAACAGAGGAGTATTCCTCATTAATTAATCTCAAAAAAAGAACCTTAAAAGTATAATCGATCAATTAGATTGAGTAATTTAATCGTACAATTATCTATTAAAATCCAGTATTATGGGAAAGATTAAGCCTATTACATCTACTAAACAGTACAAAGAAGCACGTAAAAGAATGGAGCAATTAGAAAAGCTCGTTGAGACAAAGTCTGCTCAACAATACAAGCAAATTATGGAACTAGAAGAACTTAGTGACTTGGTAGCAGAGTATGAAGAAGCACATGCTTAAGCAGAATTTGCTTAGAGACAACACCTATTTATTAACCTTTTTAGTATGAATGCATATAGAGAAATAACAAAAGAATAAAATTTAAGATAGATCGTAATCTTTACAAGCCCAGGTTTTAACTTGGGCTTTTTTGTTGGGTTATGGTTAGTGAAACGGCTATTTTTTGTGCTATAGATGCACTTTGACACCGACAGGTTATCCCGATGTCGGTGTCAAAGCATCCCGATGTCGGTGTCAAAGCAATACGATGTCGGTGTCAAAGCAACGCGATGTCGGTGTCAAAGCAACACGATGTCGGTGTCAAAGCAATACGATGTCGGTGTCAAAGCAATACGATGTCGGTGTCAGAATCTTATTCGTATTTTAATTATAACACCTTTTATATGCTAATTGTAAAATTCAGATTGGTGCTAGGTGGGTATCGCATAGAGATGGTTCTCCTCTTCTTTATACTCAAGAATAAAGGTAGAAGTAACATTTGTTGAATTTTACATTTAATAGTAGTTTTGTAGGGCTAGATATATTTATCTACTCGATATTGTATTAATAACGTATTACTTAATAGACTCCGAAAATGGCTACTAATAGAAAAACTTTGTGTGCATTCAATTATGGACCACATTATCGTCAGGCAATATATGCTAAGATGGGAGAGGTGCTGAATGTTGATTTTGTTTTCGGAGATAAAATACAAACGAGTATTAAGCCGTTGGATACCTCAAGGCTCAAGAGCTTTAAAGGTTTTTTGAAGAATAAATGGTGGAGAGGCTTCTACTGGCAGAAAGGATTGCTTCGTTACTTTTTTTCTTATGATACCTTTATTCTCACGGGAGAAATAAAGAATGCTTCTTCATGGGTTATTCTTCTTTTATCTAGGGTATGGGGTAAACGAGCTATTCTCTGGACACATGGCTGGCACTCTTCTGGTTCAGCCTTAAATAATGAGGTGCAGAAAATCTATTTCTCTTTGGCACATTCTATCCTTACTTATAATGAGAGAGGCTTAAAAATTTTAGAAGAGAAAGGTATTCATAAGGATAAACTCTTCTGCATCTACAATTCTCTCGATTATGACACTCAGATAAAGGTACGCCAACAGCTAAGCCCAACTGCTATTTATCGAAATCACTTTGGCAACGATGATCCCGTGTTATGCTTTGTGGGTAGATTGCAAAAGGTAAAACAGATTGATATCTTGCTCCATGCCGTTGCTCAGTTACAAGAAGTAGGCAAACCTGTAAATGTAGTAATGATAGGAACGGGAGAGGATGAAGCCGCCCTACAAGCCTTGTCTGTCCAACTAGGTATCACTTCTCAGCTGTGGTTTTATGGTGCATGCTATGAAGAAACAGAATTGGGAGAATTAATTTATAATGCCCAGTTATGTGTTTCACCAGGCAATGTGGGGCTAACAGCTATCCATGCTATGATGTATGGTACCCCCGTGGCTTCGCATAATAATCTCGACCAACAAATGCCCGAGTCGGAGGCAATAGAAGAGGGTAGTACTGGTTTTTTCTTCACGCAAGGCTCATCAGCTAGTTTGGCTCAAGGAATAGATAAGTGGTTGAGCCAATATACTAGTTCCTCTTTACGAGAAACCATCCGCTTAAATGCTTTCAATAAGGTAGATTTACTCTTTAATCCATATCGGCAACTAGAAGTTTTGATGCAAATACTGTGATGGTGTTGTATGTGCATAAAAAAAGGTATCCTACGGATAAGAGGATACCTTTTTCGTGTAACATGAATTTGTCTTCCTTATGTATAGAAGAATAAGCGAGTGTCTTACAATATAAGTAGGTTCATTATAAGTTTTTCTATCTGTTGAGTTTGCAAGTATCACTTAGCATCGACTCACTATTTATTAACTTTTTATGTACATATCATTAGCAATTGCTAATTAAATACAGACTACTGAAAAGAGTAGTAGAGGAATCGGTGAGAAGCGTTATTAAAATAATTGATATAGATGTATTTTAATTACTAATCACGAGATTAAACTTGATAATAAACCTTATCGTAAAACACTGCGCTTATGGGCTTGTAGAATTGTAGACTATAGCTGGCAAGCAATTAGCACATCTTATCTACAAGCTTTCTTTTTATTTATTCATTCATTCATTAATTAGTATTATGAAAATAATATTATCGATTGATGATAATATGACCATCTCTGCAATTAGTTTGCATTAAAGTACTTTCTTAATTAACGTATGTATTATTTTTCTTTTATCTATTTTTCAAAGATAATTAAAGTTTTTAAAAGATGCCATTGAATTATATACTCTTTTGGGTAAAAATGGGATATTATTTTCTTCGGACAATTCTACTGGGTAAGAAATATTTAAATAGAAAATGCCTCTAAGTATCTATTGTAGCCTGTTTGATGATGATAAGTGTGATTGTGATTTACAGAACAGCTAAATGAATAAAATGTTATTTTAAATTTAGACTTTTATTAATAGGCATAGAAAATAATATTATTTTCTTGTTTGTGACTATATATTTTATTTTCTGAATAGTTCCTTTCTTCTTGTTGGTCGGATTGCCATGAAAGAACCGTATTTAATGTTTTCTTATATTCAGTGTCATACCAAAGGTGTTTTTGAGTCCTATCTTCGGGTAGAGTGATTACATTTCTTACTATAATATAACCTTGTTCTATTTGAGGAGAATAAGGGATAGGAGTGCCATCAATCCATATTTTAAATTGAGCATCGGCATCATCGCCTTCTAGTACAAAGAGAACATCACACGCTACTCGGTTTAGTTTTAGTGTAATGGTGGTTTCAGCCCAGCTTGGCTGAAAATCATTCAACTCACCATAATAGCGATCTACATTGGGTGTATTATAGAGCTTATGTTGATTATTTTCATCAATTAGCATAGTTTGTGATTTTCCTAAGTCCTTCATTTCTGCTTTAGTAGAGTATTGAAATTTATTGTTGAGAGGGGTAGCCGTTAGTGTGATAAAAGGGTTCCAATAGGCATTGGACTCTGCATCATGAGCTACTTTTTCTACTCCATTCACTATTCTAGTGCAGACTACTTTATACAAATAGTTCTCTAGTAACTTGATTTGTAGATCTTGTGTGTCATTAAATAGGCCATAAGCATAAGGCTTGTATTCTGATTCTTGAAGGTTGGGCTTAAAATAGACCTGTATGCCATATAAATCTTCTGTCGTACAGTTGGGAGATATATCTTGCGTATTTACTGCTTTCATCGTATCAAAAGAAATAGCATGAGTTGTAGTTTCTGATGATTCGATCATATCGAAAAGCTCATTGTAATCCTCATCGAGTTCGCTGTATCTACAGCTGCTAAAGGAAAAAAGGAATAAAAAGAAAAGAGAATAAATCCCAGTTCGCATAGTATAATATGATTGATTTGGTATGTCAACTTAAGATACAAATTATTGTATTGATTTCAATATCAACCATTCTTTTATTTGCTTAAAAGAAGTCTTTTGTTGCTTTTTTATCCAAAAGGGTAATAAACTTTCTACTCTTTGTTCCTTATTAGAAACCGGGAATAGTAGGGCAGGATAGATGCTTGGTGGGTGGCAGTAGGTGAGTAGGAGTTAATGAAGAACCCAACCTTTAACTGCGGTTTAAAAGGCTGGGTTCTTTTGAGAAACTCAAGCTGCGAAGAGATTAAATCTCACTCTATCCTGAGTTCTTTTTTAGTTTAAGCTATTGAAACAGGAGGGGTTAATCGTATTTCTTGAATTCCCCTTGTTTGTTGAATTTTATAGTAATATCACTTTGGAGTTCTACTTCGAATCCATTTCTTTCTTTTTCAATCTCGGTGATGTAGTCTTGTTCAAAGTTTTCTTTCACATAGTTCATGATATCTTCCAGAACAATGGCACTCGGAACAGCGTCGCGCTTGCAATCTACTTTATACCACTCTCCGTTTTTATCAAACTTAACTTCGTACCCGTTGGTAAAATCTACTTCAAAAGTTTTGGACTCGAAAATCTCATCTTCAATCTCAATCTTTTGAATTTTTAAATCTCCAAAGTAAGTTGAGATGAATGTTTGTGCCGTTTGAGGAAGATGAATTACATCTTTCGTGAAAATCTTTCCTGCAAATACTACTACAGTTGTGTAGAGTAAAAAAGCAAATAGAGTTACGGTCTTTTTCATAATCGTAATGTTATAATTTCAAATGAAAGGTAGAGTCATCTCGTTTTAGTCTACCCATAAAGCTGGTCAATGAATCGACTAAAAGCCGATTGTCTTTTAAAAGATATTTTTTCCGCTTCAGAATTATAAACGCATAAGAATAGTAGTTTGTTTTATTAATAAATCTTCTAAATCGCTAAAAATTAATATCATGTAATGATGAGGTAGAGCAGGGTATAGCACATTCTATTAGCGAAGCTATCTTTCTCAGCCCATTCGATAGGACCATTTTTAGTGGATAGATTTCATCCTTAGTCTAAAGACATCATACATTTCTCTTATATAAATAGGAGAGTAGGAGGGTACTTTTTGATTTTACTCATTATTTATATCATGGATACTTTTTAAAAATCGAATAGAATTCATTTTTGCTGCTTATTATAAGGCTATACATTGGTCCTAAATCTATTTTATTTTGAACCTTTTTTTAGGGTGAGGATTTTTTTGTGGCATCTTGCTACACAAACCAAACTGTATTTCATTTAGATAAGCTATTCTTAATATTGTAACATAAATAATAAATATCAATTATATATAGATCAAAATGAAATGGAAAAGGGGTTAAAGTATCTCTTTTGAGTAAAAAATCCCTATCTTTGGTTACTAATTTAGATTTAGAATACGATTATGAAAAGATATAAGATTTACTCCTCCCTGCTTCTCGCACTATTCTTTTTAGTGGCTTGTGGAGGGGGAAAGAAGAGTGAAAGGCAAGATAGATCTAGTGAATATGTAACTAATAATGAGGCTATAAGATTAAATAATGCTGGGTATGAATTGATGATGGAGTTTGCTGATCAAACAGACTCTGTAGCCAAGGCTTATGCTATGTTTCAGCAAGCCCATAAGCTGGATAAACACTATGAACTTATTTATTATAATATAGCTAAAGCACAGATATTACTTAAAAAATACGATGAAGTAGCCCATACCTACGATCAGATTATCGCACTCAATACCGAAATGCCCGATCCCTATGTTTACAAGGGGATGTTTTTTGATTGGAGAGAAGATTCTGTTCAAGCGAAATCTTATTACAACACAGCTCTTAAATTGCTCGAAGGAGGAATCCTTAATGGAAAAGGAAATCAATTGACCGATGAGTTGAGCGTGTGCTTGGTCTATTTCTTGCTGAATGATAGTACGAGGCTCAGCTTAGAATACAATCGCTTAACGCAGAAGTATGCCCAAGATTCTATCAATCTGGAGTTTGTTGCCAATATGAAAGCTCAGACAGATAGTATTACGAAAGAAGAATTGATCAACGGATTATTTGAGTAAGATCTGCAATAGATATAAAAAAAGGTGTATTTCTAATAAGAGATACACCTTTTTCGTTACAAGTAAAACCTTAAAATCTATAAATCATCTCCATCTTTTTAAAGTTGGAAATTGTGCCTCCATTAGCGCTATAGCTTGATCACGAGTGATAGGCTCTGTCTTCTCTTTATTAAATTCATCAACAAAGTCGGCACAGTGTTCTATCATTTCTTCCATAGTGCAATCTTGTATAAACTCGCCCTCTTCATAACAATAAATGCAGTAGTCTTCATTCTTATATCCATTTGCATCGATGCCCATCAAATCGGTTGTATGCATGGGCATGCCACAACTTTGACAAATTTTTTCCATTTAGTTTGTATTGAGTAAATATTGGAGATAATAGGTTGATTATTCGGGTAGAAAGGTAAGTGTTTTAAATGATACATTTTTTCTTTTTATGTTAAAAATGAGAGGGATAAAGAGTTAAAAACCACCATTAAAAAATCATCCTATTCTCAGGCTCTTTCTCTATTTCTATTGAGCTGAATAAGAGTTTATCTGGAGCTTGTAGCAATACTAAATCTGGTTTTTTAAAAGCACGTCGTTTTATTCTGACACCGATATCGTATCCTCATGTCGGTGTCATCGTATCGTCATGTCGGTGTCATGATATATACTTACCCTTGTAAGACAGTCTCTTATCTCAATCGATAAAATCAGTTTTAGTTTGATAAAATGATCCCTAAAAAGAAAGATCAGATTACTTCCTTTTTGAAAAATGCAAATAGAGTAGTCTGGTTTAGTTTAGGATGTTTGCCTTCGTTCCACACGTAAAGAGTGCTTTAATATCCATAGCTTTAAGAGTAGAAGAGGGGTTGTATTTATTTGAATATGTCCATATTGAGGCATCAAATAAAGAGTTTAAATTTTGCTATACTCCTTGATAGGTAGTAATTTTGTATGATTTTAAAAGTCTATAGCAATTACTTAGTTGCATTTATAATGAATACCCCATTATAACACTATCCTATACGGGGGTAAAGATGTGTAGCTAATCAGAAAGAAAATGGCAATGAAAATGGATAAATAAAGATTTTCTTTCCGTGCAGTAAGTGCCTCTTACTTTCTTTTAAATTAAGATAGACATTATAGAACGATAATTATGAAAGGAATTGTATTAGCAGGAGGTTCAGGAACTCGTTTATACCCCATAACCAAAGGTGTGAGTAAACAAATGCTACCCATCTTTGATAAACCGATGATTTTTTATCCCATTTCGGTATTGATGCTTTCGGGTATTCGCGAGATTCTTATCATTTCTACTCCACACGATTTGCCTGGGTTTCAAAGACTGCTGGGTGATGGATCTGATTATGGAGTGGAATTCTCTTATGCAGAACAACCTTCTCCCGATGGTTTGGCACAAGCTTTCCTCATAGGAGAAGAGTTTATAGGAGAGGATGATGTATGCCTAGTGCTAGGTGATAATATATTTTATGGTAGCTACTTTACTCAGTTGCTTGCTACTGCGGTGAAAAGCGTAAAAGAAGAAAAGAAAGCTACAGTATTTGGCTATTGGGTAGATGATCCTCAGAGATATGGTGTCGTAGAATTTGATCAAGAAGGCAGGGCTTTAAGTATAGAAGAAAAACCCAAACAGCCTAAATCAAACTATGCGGTTGTGGGTCTTTATTTCTACCCCAATAAAGTAGTAGAGATAGCCAAAGGAATCAAACCATCCGCTCGTGGTGAACTAGAAATTACCACCGTCAATCAAGCTTTTTTAGAAAGTGAAGAACTCTATGTACAAAAGTTGGGCAGAGGTTTTGCTTGGCTAGATACAGGAACACACGATTCTCTTTCAGAAGCATCCACTTTTATTGAGGTATTAGAAAAAAGACAAGGATTAAAAATAGGTTGTTTAGAAGAAATCGCCTTCCTGAATGGTTGGATTTCAGTAGAAAAACTCCGAGAAGTAGCTCAGCCCATGAGTAAAAACCAGTATGGACAATACTTGTTGAAATTAGTAGAGAGGGCTAGCAAAAAATAAGGATAACCATGAAAATATACAAAAGACATTTACTGATAACGGGTGGAGCAGGCTTTATCGGGTCGCATGTAATCCGCTTATTTGTAAATAAATATCCCGATTACCAGATTGTAAATTTAGATAAGCTAACGTATGCTGGAAACTTAGCCAATCTAAAAGATATAGAAGATAAGCCCAATTATCAGTTTGTAAAGGCCGATATTTGTGACTTTGAACGCATGCTGTCTCTCTTTAAAGAGTATCAGATAGATGGCGTAATTCATTTGGCTGCAGAATCTCATGTAGATCGAAGCATCAAAGACCCTTTTACCTTTGCTCAAACCAATGTAATGGGTACACTTACTTTGCTACAAGCTGCGAAAATAGTATGGGGAGAAGATTTTGAAGATAAGTTGTTTTATCATGTTTCAACTGATGAGGTATATGGAGCATTAGAATTTGACGATACACTCTTTACCGAAACAACCCCTTATGCCCCTCATTCTCCCTACTCAGCATCCAAGGCTAGTAGTGATCATTTTGTGCGTGCTTATCACGATACATACGGCATGCCTACAGTGATTAGTAACTGTTCCAATAATTACGGTCCTTATCAATTTCCCGAAAAACTGATTCCATTATTCATTCATAATATCCGTCATAAAAAACCTCTACCCGTATATGGAAAAGGTGAAAATGTGCGAGATTGGCTCTATGTAGTAGATCATGCCCGAGCTATTGATCTGGTATTTCATCAAGGGAGAATAGCCGAAACTTATAACATCGGAGGTTTCAATGAATGGAAGAATATCGACCTCATCAAGGTAATTATTAAAACTGTTGATGAGCAACTTGGTCATGCTGCCGGAACAAGCGATGGATTAATAACCTATGTAACAGATCGAGCAGGGCACGACCTCCGCTATGCTATTGACTCAACCAAAATAAAAGATGAATTAGGTTGGGAACCCAGCCTACAATTTGAAGAGGGCATAGCAAAAACTGTGAAATGGTATCTCGAAAACCAAGCGTGGATGGACAATATCACCTCGGGTGCCTACGAGCAGTATTATGAAGATATGTATGGAAATAGGTAAGAGAAATTATAAAAAAGTGGAATATCATAACTTACTAGCTGCATTCAAAAATTTGATAACAGCAAAACACGAAGAAGAGGAACCGATCACTGTGACATCTCCTCTGCTTCCCGATTTAAAAGAATTTATCTCTTATCTTGAGGATATCTGGAATAGAAAGTGGCTTACAAACAATGGACACTATCATCAAGAGTTAGAAAAGGCATTGTGTGAGTACTTAAAAGTACCCTATATCAGTTTGTTTACCAATGGTACACTACCTCTAATGGTGGCACTGCAAGCCCTTCGTATTTCGGGAGAAGTCATTACAACCCCCTACAGTTTTGTGGCAACTACTCACGCTTTGTGGTGGAATGATATTAAAACTGTATTTGTAGATATAGATCCTCGTACAGGAAACATGGATCCCGACAAAATAGAAGCTGCTATTACTCCAAAAACAACAGCTATTATGCCCGTGCATGTCTATGGCAACCCATGTGATACACAGCGCATTCAAGAAATAGCCGATAAGTATAATCTAAAAGTAATTTATGATGCTGCACATGCCTTTGGTGTGGATGTAAAAGGAGAATCAGTATTGAATGCAGGTGATATTTCCACACTAAGCTTTCATGCTACTAAAGTGTACAATACAGTAGAAGGTGGTGCCTTGATTTGTCATAGCGAAGAGATGAAGAAACGCATTGACCACCTCAAGAACTTTGGGTTTGAAGATGAAACTACTGTAGTTGCTCCCGGTATCAATGGTAAAATGGATGAGATCCGTGCTGCGTATGGTTTGCTCAATTTAAAACAAGTAGATGACGCAATAGCCAGTCGTAAATGTGTAGCTGAGGCTTATAGAGAGGGTTTGAAAGATGTGAAAGGCATTCGTTGTATGTGCGATTTACCGCAAGTAAAACACAACTATGCTTACTTTCCCATCTTTATAGATAAAGCAGAATATGGACTAAGCCGTGATGATTTATATGAGATCATGAAGTCGAGAAACATTCTAGGTCGTCGCTATTTTTACCCATTGATTAGTGAGTTTTCTACCTATAGAGGATTGGCTTCAGCCAATCCAGCCAACTTACCTATAGCCCACCAAATAGCAAACTCGGTAATTTGTTTGCCAATGCATGCAGGCTTAAGTAAAAAAGATATTGAACGCGTAATAAAGGTTATAAGAAAATAGGATGAAGAAGATTCTTTTATTAGGAGGGTTAAGATATTTAGTACCTGTAATTCAATCTGCACACGAATTAGGACACTATGTAATAACCTGTGATAATGTTCCTTATAATACTGCACATCGGTATGCTGATGAATATCACAATGTTAGTATAATTGATAAAGATGCTATTTTAGAATTGGCAATAAAGTTGCAAATTGATGGTATTATGTCTTTTGCAGTAGATCCTGGTGTTATAACTGCGGCGTATGTAGCAGAAAAACTCAGTCTGCCCTTTGCCGGTTCTTATGAGTCGATAAAAATATTGCAGAATAAAGATTTGTTTAGAGCTTTTTTGACACAGCATGGATTTAATACTCCTAAATCAGGAGGTTATGTTAGTTTAAAAGAAGCACTGAAAGAGATTGATAAGTTTTCTTTTCCGGTTATAGTGAAACCTGTTGATTCGGCTGGGAGCAAGGGAGTAACTCGTATTGATGATATTAACGAATTGGAAGGAGCAGTAGCTAAGGCTATTCAATTTTCCTTTTCAGAACGTTTTATTATTGAAGAATTTATAGAGCAAAGAGGATATTCTTCTGATTCGGATTGTTTTTCTGTTGCTGGAAAATTAGTTTTTTGTACATTTTCAGATCAAATGTTTGAGCCAAAGGCAATGAATCCATATACTCCCGCAGGTTTTACATGGCCCAATTCTATGTTAAAATCAGAACAGCAATTTTTAAAATCAGAATTGCAAAGGCTTTTAGACTTATTACAATTACAATCATCTATATACAACATAGAAACAAGAGTTAGCGTAGATGGAACTCCTTATATAATGGAAGTTTCTCCACGAGGAGGAGGTAATCGTATTTCTGAGATATTAAAATTATCTACAGGAGTAGATACAATAAGAGCTTCTGTTCAACTTGCATTAGGAGAAGCATTTGATTTCCCAGAAGAATTTAATTATGATGGAGTATGGTCTGAGCTGATTTTGTATTCTGATAAAAAAGGATTCTTTAGTCACATTGAAATCGAAAAAGAAATAAGACCTTATTTGGTAAGTGAAGATATATGGGTGACTCAAGGAGATAAGGTCAATCCATTTACGGGAGCAAATGAAACCCTTGGTACTTTAATCTTTCATTTTAGCTCTCGTGAGACTTATCTAGAAATATGGCCTAAAATAAGGGGTTTTGTAAATATATACGTGAAAGATTATAAAGAATGAAAATTGCAATATTAGGAGCAAGTAAGCCACACTTGCCACTTTATCTAAAAGCAAAAGAACTTGGTTTGGAAACTTATTGTATTGCTTGGGCAGAAGGAGCTTTTTGTAAAGATTATGCAGATCATTTTCATGATATATCGATTATAGATAAGGAGGCTATTGTTGATTTATGTATTCGTGAGGGTATCAAAGGAATTGTGTCTAATGCTCTTGAACCAGCAGTGCCAACAATGGCTTATGTTGCAGAAAAATGTGGTTTTAATGGCATATCTTATTCTACCGCTTTAAAAGCTACCAATAAAGTTAAAATGAGAAGGTGTATAGAAAAACACAGAGCTTGTCCTCAACCTCATTTTGAGATTTTGAATGAAAGTACCTATTCAATTGATACATTTCCAGTTATTATTAAACCCTCAGATAGCTCATGCAGCAATGGTGTTAGTAAAGTTACTTGTCAAGAAGAATTAGATGTGGCTATTCGGAACGCTTTTTCAGCATCTAATCAACATGAGGTTTTAGTGGAAGAGTATATCGAGGGTAAAGAAATCTCTGTCGAGTCTATCTCTTTTCATAATAAGCATTATATTTTAACAATAACTGATAAGGAAACTACTGGTGCACCCCATTTTGTAGAAACAGCACATCATCAGCCATCACAGCTCAATTTGGATTTGCAGAAGAAAATCAAAACATATACTAATAACATTTTAAATGCGATAGGTATTAGTAATGGAGCTGCTCATTCCGAATTTAAAATAGATGCTGATGGTAATGTTTATTTTATAGAAGTTGGAGCTCGTGGTGGCGGCGATTTTATTTCTTATCAATTAGTAGAATTGAGTACAGGTTATGATTATATTAAGGGAATGATTGAAGTAGCTCTTAATCAATTTACAGAGCCCAATATCAATGAGGGTAAAAAATCAGGAGTATATTTCTTGAGTAAAGAAACTTCTAAGATTAAATCCTTTATAGAGGAAAACTATAAACAACCTTGGATGATAGATTATCATATTGAAAATAAACCTTTAATTGAACTCACGAAATCTCAAGATAGAATAGGTTACTTTATTTATCAAGGAGATCACAAGATAATTGTAAACAATCAATAGCATGAAAAAGATAATAATATTTGGTGCTACAGGCACTTTGGGAGCATATCTATCTCTTCATTTTAAAGAATTAGATTATGAAGTTCTAGCTGTAGGGCATCGTAAAGATGATAATGGTTTCTTTTCTGATTATAACATTCCTTATTATTCAGTAGACATAACTCAAAAAGACGACTTTAAGAAATTACCTACTAAGGATATTTATGCTGTATTACATTTTGCTGGTGCTCTTCCTGCTTCCATGGATGGCTATGATGCAAACTTATATATTTCCTCTATTGTACAAGGAACATTTAATGTACTTGAGTTTGCTAAAAGTATTAAAGTTGACCGTATTGTTTTTCCTCAAACTCTTTTTGATATTAATTATCTTTTTGGTACTAAAGTACCTATCCCTGCAGATTCTTTGCGTAAAATTCCTGTAAGTGGTGATCATGTAGTATATGTAATAGCTAAAAATGCAGCTGTAGATCTTATCGAGCATTATTATCATGAGTTTGGATTAAAACGATTTATTTTACGATTGTCAAGAGTTTATTTATATCATCCAAATCCCTATACTTATACTGATGGGAAAAAGACCCTTATTTCAGATCGATTTTTTATTTATGAAGCCATGGCTGGGAAAGATATCGAAGTTTGGGGTGATCCAAATCGTTTGCTAGAAACCATTTGCATTAAAGACTTTCTTCAAATTGTAGAGAAAACTTTAGAAGCGGAGATTGATGGAGGTATATATAATATTGGAAGTGGGGGCAGTACTCTAGAAGAAAGAGTAAAAGGAATAATCAAGGTCTTTAATCCCAAAGGAAAACAATCTCGAATAATATATAAACCAGAAAAGAGAAACTCTCAACAATTTGTGCTGGATATTCGAAAGACAGTGAATGAATTAAAATACGAACCTAGATATAATTGGGTGGATTATCTCAACGATTTTAAAAAAGAAATGAAGTTACAACGTTTTTCTAAGTTGTGGGGACGTGAGGAGGATTTTTATGAGAAATGAGGAAGAAATTCAAGAGTCTAAACATATTGATAAACCATTAGTTACTATAGTGACTCTTGCTTATAACCATGGTGGATTTATTCGAGAAAGTTTAGAGGGTTTTATTTCACAAAAAACTTCTTTTCCTTTTGAAGTAATTATTCATGATGACGCATCTACAGATAATACGTCAAATGTAATAAGGGAATTTGAACAGAAATATCCTAGTATAATAAAACCTATTTATCAAATTGAAAATCAGTTCAGTAAGGGTGTGAGTATCGGCTCAACCTTTATTTACCCTAGAGCCCAAGGCAAATATATAGCTCTTTGTGAGGGCGATGATTACTGGACAGATCCCAACAAACTACAGAAGCAAGTGGACTTTATGGAGGCGCATCCTGATTACTCTATGTGTTTTCATAATGCTATGATGACATGGACTGATGGTTATAAGAAGGATGAGGTATTTGCTCATATAGAAGACCGTCAATATTCTATTGTAGAATTATATCGTAGATGTTATATTCCTACTGCCTCTGTATTGTTTAGATCAGACATAATTCCACACTATTCAAATAATGTAAATAATCCTAAAGTAATTTATGGGGATATTTGCTTATTCCTTACTTGTGCTAGCTTAGGTAAAGTGTGGGGCATGCACGATAATATGAGTGTATATCGCAAACATCCAGGTGGAATGATTTATCGTCAATCTTTAGATCGACAGTTGAAGGAAGTTTATATGGATGCTGAGTTCAAGAAATTCTTTCCTGATGAAGAGCTTGGTAAGATGATAAAGCAAGTCTCTTTTTGGCGTTCCTTTGAGGGGTATATTTATAGTAAATATTATGGCTATAAAGATTATATTCCTGGATTTAAGGCTTGTCTGAAAAAGAACTTTGCATGGAAGCATGCAACTCGTATTCCACTGATACTTTGGAAGTGGCTTACACATCTTAATAAATACAAAGAAAATAGATAAACCTTATCATTCAGCCAATTGCGAAAGTAATTGGCTTTTTTTATGCCTCTCTTTTTCTGTAATCCTATATAATTTTCTATCTTGAGGTATAAATATCTAATGAGGCTTGAGCTATGAAAAGATACATTATAGGGTATAAATACCGCCGAATGGCA
Source organism: Bacteroides coprosuis DSM 18011 (assembly GCA_000212915.1). Classification (NCBI taxonomy): domain Bacteria; kingdom Pseudomonadati; phylum Bacteroidota; class Bacteroidia; order Bacteroidales; family Bacteroidaceae; genus Bacteroides; species Bacteroides coprosuis. The sequence continues at coordinate 2,356,003 of CM001167.1, read as the reverse complement.
CACCAGAATGAGACGAAGTGTCGAATTCCTTTTTATTTCATTCCGTCGGATGAGGTGTATGAGGCATTGAGTTGCTTCAATCCTAAGGTGAGGGAGGATGCACAAAAGGGAGAACCCTTTTACAGCAGTTGGATGGAGTTACCCTTTCATGCTATTTTTGATTTGGAGGAGGGGCAGTATGAGGGATTTGCCAAGGTGAAGAAACTTAGAATTGCTGAAGATGTGGATTGGACATCTCTCCCCATTTATGTACAGCCGTTTCACTTCCAATCTCTACCCGAGCGTTACCAAGTGTTGCACAATGAAGATGGGGAGGGCTACGGAATAGGACGTTTTAACTTCCGCTACAATAGTTATGCTTGGATGAACAAAGGTCCTTTTCCTACCGAGGCTGAGGCTCAAAAGGTGATTGATGAAGAGCTAGATGACTGGGAATGAAAATCTTTAAGAGGTGGAACTAAAAGCTGTTGGGCAGCAGGTGAATTTCAAGATAATAGTTTCCAGGTCTATTCACGAGAAATAAGAAAAAGGGGAAATTACTTTCAGGGTAGTTTCCCCTTTTTCTCACTCTAAAGTGAGTAAAATTCAGCCTTTTAGAGAGGAGCAGAGTGTTAAATAATTCAAATAATAAGCTCCTAGTTCTGTGAATAATAGAGAGTAAGTTGCTAACTATCTGTTTGTAGTCTGCTCTATCTTGATCTCCTTTTTTAACTTATAAAAGGTTTAACTATTGGGGGGGTACTGTATGAATATACGGATAGGGGTGTTCTTTTTATTAATCCGTGTTGTTTTGCGTGGTTGAAGGACTTTTTGGTTATCAGTGAGTTGTGCTTTTAAAAGCAAAAGTATTCCATCTCCTTTTGTGCTTCAATTTGTTCTTTAGGGAATCTTTTGAATAAATTTACATTCTTGTAAATACTCTCCTTTGTATTTTTCTTGTATGAATATTAAACTGACATTTTGATAACAAATTGTCTGTTATTTATTGATTACTAATCCAAAAGTAGGAAGAAACAAGCATTATGCCTAGCATATTATAATATATTAAAAAAGTGTAAATGGTATGCTAATTTGGGTATTCTTCGGAACTTTTGCACCCCTGTAAATAAGTAATACGCATAAATATTATAAATCAAGAATAAATATAGACCGTAGATCGTATGTATAACAAATCAAAACTACTACTATTATCCACTTCGCTTTTTTTAACACCATCTTTAACCCCAATATTAGCCTCTGCTCCAAGCTACAAAGTCGACTCAGTGGAGTTGATGAAGAAAAAGAAGAATAAAAAATCGAAGAAAGAAGAAGGTAAAAAGGAAGAGTCAACTCAGAAAAAGTATGACGAATTGGTGGGTAGTTCCACTAAGAAAGAAGGCCTGTTTAATGTGGTCAAGAAGGGTAAAGACTTCTATTTTGAAGTACCTATGGACCTTATGGGACGAGACCTTCTTGTTGTAAACAAATTGCAACGTGTGCCAGCTGAATTGAATGATGCGGGTGTAAACCGTGGTGTGAACTACGAAAACAATATGATTCGTTTTGAGTGGAACAAAGAAGGTAACCAATTGATGGTTCGCCAGAGTCGTCCATTGCCTATCACCCCCGAAAAAGATGCTATCAGAAAGTCGGTTGAAGATAACTTTATCTCTCCACTAATTACTTCTTTCAAAGTAGAAGCTTATAACAACGACTCTACAACGGCTGTCATTAAGGTTAATGACATTTATGATGGTACTTCAACTAGTATCAACAATGTATTTACCAATATCAATCTAGGCACATCCGCTATCAAGGATTTGAGCAAGATTCAAGAGATTAAATCTTACTCAAACAACGTGGTGGCTTATTCCGAACTAACGACTAAGGTTTCTGAAGGTATGGAGAGCGTGTATATCACTGTTGAAGTGAGCTCTACCATCTTGCTATTACCCAAAACTCCTATGGTAGGTCGTTTAGATAATCAACGTGTGGGTTACTTTACTACTCCTTTTTTGAGCTTTAGCGATAAACAACAAAAGCTAGAAAAGAAAGAGTTTGTTACTCGTTGGAGATTAGAGCCAAAGCCTGAAGATATGGTAGCTTACTTAGAGGGGCAATTGGTAGAACCTGCTAAACCAATCGTGTTTTACATCGACCAAGCTACGCCATACCAATGGAGAAAATACATCAAACAAGGTGTTGAAGATTGGCAAGTAGCTTTTGAGAAAGCAGGATTTAAGAATGCAATTATTGCTAAAGAAATTACTGACAGCATAGCAGCCAATATGGATGACATCAACTACTCGGTGATTACTTATGCTGCTTCGGCGAAGATGAATGCAATGGGTCCTTCTATCTTAGACCCTCGTTCGGGAGAAATCTTGGAAGCCGACATTATGTGGTGGCACAACGTACTTACTATGATTCAAGAATGGAACACTATTCAAACAGGTGCTGTTCGTGAAGAGGTACGTGGTACAGAGTTGCCCGAAGAAGTAATGGGAGATGCTATCCGTTTTGTGGCTTGTCATGAGGTGGGACACTCTCTTGGGCTTCGTCATAATATGATGGGTTCTTGGGCGTATAAGACTGATGAACTTCGTTCGGAAGAATTTACGACTAAGATGAATTCAACTTCCTCTTCTATTATGGACTATGCTCGTTATAACTACGTTGCTCAGCCTGGTGATGGTGTAAAAGTAATGTCTCCACACATCGGACCATACGATATTTTTGCAATTGGTTATGGTTACCGTTGGTATGCTTCTGAAACTCCTGAAGCAGAAAAAGGCGAACTTCACAACTACCTACAACAACACACGGGTCGCTTGTATAAATATCTAGAGGCTCAAGATCCTAGAGATGCTGTTGATCCACGTGCTCAAAATGAAGACTTGGGTGATGATCCTGTTAAATCTTCAAAACTGGGTATTGCCAACTTAAAACGTATTGTACCCGAAATCCTGAAATGGTCAACAACTGGAGAAAAGGGTCAGACTTACGATGAGGCTTCTCGTATGTACTATGCTGTAATTAGCCAGTGGAACTATTTCTTATACCATGTTATGGCTAATGTAGGAGGTATTTATATTGAAAATACCATTGTAGGCGATGGCATGAAGACTTATACTTTTGTTGAAAAAGAAAAGCAAAAAGAGTCGGTTCAGTTCTTGTTAGACGAAGTTCTTTGCTACCCAGAGTGGTTGTTCAATAATGAAATAGGTCAATATACATTCCTTCGCAGAGATACTCCTGTAGGTATAATTGAAAATGCACCTCACAAGATGTTGAAAAATGCTCAGGCATACATTTTCTGGGATTTGCTAGCCAATAATCGTTTAATGCGTATGCTCGAAAACGAATCGGCAAACGGTAGCCATGCTTTCACTGCAGTAGATTTGATGGATATGCTTCACAAAAGCATTTTCAAAGTAACCGAGCAAGGGGGTAAAACAGATGTAATGACTCGTAATCTTCAGAAAGGTTTTGTTGATGCACTTATTACAGCAGCAGCAGAATCAGAAGGGGTGAAGATTAGTAAGAACATGACAGATGATCACTTCTTGCTTGATCACCAAACTCCATTCTGTAGTCACGATGAGTTTGCTATGAAATCATTCAAAGGTTCGAATATGGCTGCGGGTAGAACACTCGATTTCTACGGTTCTCAGCTTAATAGAATCTCTGATGCTATTTCTGTAAAACGTGGAGAATTGATGCGTGTGAAAAAACTTCTAGAGAGAAGAGTCAACACCAGCGACATAGCCACACAATATCACTACCAAGATTTAATTTTACGTATCAACACTGCCCTAGGTCTAAAATAATACTAGGGTAAAAATCAATTAGGGATTAGAATAATCATGAGAAAATATTTACTATCATTCTTAATATTATGCTGCACAGCCTTTGGGGCTAGTGCAGCTAATCGCATAATAAAAGGAACCATAACTTCTGCCGAAGATGGTTTTATGTTGATTGGTGCGACTGTATTTCTAGATGCTAAGGATCTGGAAAAGGCTGGTGCTGCCAATAGTGTGAAGGGTTCTGTGACAGATGTCGATGGAAACTTTTCCCTTTCTGTACCCGAAGGTGTCAATCGCTTTTTCTGTAGCTACTTGGGGCATACTACCCAAGAAGTAGCTCTTGTAGCTGGTAAAGATCACTACAATATCATTTTGCAACCCTCATCTCTTATGCTAGATGCTGTGGTGGTTACAGGATACCAAACGATTGAAAAGAGAAAGCTCACGGCAGCAGTTACCAAGGTTGAGCTATCTGATGCTATGCTCGGTTCGGTGAAAAGTGTCGATCAAGCTTTAGCTGGTCAGATTGCGGGTATGCAGGTATCTTCTACATCGGGTGCTCCTGGTGCTCCTATGAAAATACGTATTCGTGGTACTGCTTCTTTAAATGGTACGCAAGACCCTCTTTGGGTGCTTGATGGTATTCCATTGGAGGGAACAGATATTCCAAAGCACGATAATGTAGATATTGATAACCTTCGCCAATCTTCTATCGCGGGTATTAATCCTGCCGATATTGAAAATATCACGGTATTGAAAGATGCGGCAGCTACGGCTATCTATGGTGCTCGTGCTGCCAATGGGGTAATTGTAATTACTACCAAGAGCGGTAAGCAGGGCAAACCTAGAGTGAACTTCTCTACTCGTCTTACTTATTCTCCTCGATTAGGAACTAGTCGCTTGAACTTGATGAATAGCGAAGAAAAAGTAGGTTTGGAGAAGGATTTGCTTAGAAGTCCGTTTAATCAGTACAAAGAAAAAGGAGAGGTTTACCGAATCCTAAATCGCCATGGGTTGGTAGAAGATTATATCAGCAATGGTGCATCTGCACTAACACCCGAAGCTGCGCGTGAACTAGAACTGCTCAGTAATACCAATACCGATTGGGGGAAAATCTTGTTTAGAGATGCTTTCAATCAGGAGTACAACGTCAACATCTCAGGAGGTGGCGAAAAAGTAACTTATTACAACTCATTGGGCTTCAATGAGGAAAATGGAAATGTGCACGGAGTAAAAAATACTCGTCTGAATATGGTTAGTAAAACTACCTACCGCATAAATAATATGTTTAAGGTAGGGGCGTCTATCTTTGCAAACCGTAGAAAGAACAAAACTTATCTATCGGATGGAGCAGGTTTGACAAATCCTTTTTACTATTCCAGAAGAGCCAACCCATACCTTCGTCCTCGTGATGAAAATGGGGAATATGTATATGACTTCGATATCCAAAACAACTCGGATACCGATTTAGGGTTTAATATCTTTGAAGAGAGAGCGAATACTTCTAATGAAGAAACCATTAATTCTATCTCTGCTATTTTAGATCTTCAATTTCGTTTAAATGATCATTTCAAGATAACTTCTCAATTGGGCTTGCAAAACGATAAAACCTCTAAAGAGCAAATTGCCGATGGTGAAAGTTATACCATGAGAAATATTCGTAAAAACAGTAAGTACTACGATCCTAAAACTCAAAAGTATGCTTACTTCATCCCTGAGGGTGGTGTGCACAAGGCTTATGAGAATACGAACTCTCAAATGACTTGGAAGGCTATGGCAGAATACCGCAACCAGTTTGGCGATAACCACGAACTAGAAGTTATGGCAGGTACAGAGTTGAGAAAGACCAAGTATGAAACTCTTTTTAGTGCTGGTTATGGTTATGATAGAAAGACTTTGACTACAAAACCGATTATCTTCCCCGATGAAGATAAGGCTAGAAGATACCCTTTACATACGAAGACTTATCAAGAAAATGCGTATGCATCTTTCTTCTCTACTATGTCGTACTCGTTCAAACAACGTTATACGCTAGGGGGTAGTGTGCGTATGGATGGTTCCGACTTATTCGGAGTGTCTAAGAAGTATCGTTACTTACCACTTTACTCGGTAAGTGGATTGTGGAGAATGTCCAATGAATCTTTTATGGCTTCAGCTACTTGGATTGATAATCTAGCACTTCGTGCTTCTTATGGTCTTCAAGGAAATATTGATAAGAATACCTCTCCTTTCTTAGTGGGTAATTATACTGTAGGTTCTATCTTGCCTGATGGTTCAGAACACATGATTGGTGTGGATTCGGCTCCTAATGCAAAATTGAGATGGGAAAAGACACACTCGGTCAATACCGGTATTGATTTCTCTGTATTAGATAGCCGTATTAATATGAGCCTAGATTACTACTACCGTAAGGGTGTAGATTTGATTGGTTTGCAAATGTTGCCTTTGGAATCGGGCTTCGTATCTTCTACAATCAACTGGGCTAGTATGACCAACCAAGGGGTAGAGTTGGCTTTATCAACTAAGAATGTTGTAACAAAGAACTTTACTTGGGAAACCAATTTCAACTTCTCTTACAATAATAATAAGGTGTTGAGAGAAACCGTAGCCGAACACTCACTAACTCCTAGTCGTGAAGGTTATCCAGCAGGTGCTATCTTTGCTTTCAAAACAGCGGGACTAGATGAAGATGGTTATCCTTTATTTGTAGACAAAAAAGGCGATAAACTTACTTTGAAAGAACTATACCGTTTGCAAGAAGGAGAATGGGGTATCATTGGTACAGATGTTACACCTAAAGAAGAACGCGAACTCCAATCCTATATTGGTACATCAGAACCTCCTTATACAGGTGGTATCATCAACAATTTTACTTATAAAAACTGGGATTTATCAATCAACTTTGCATACAATTTCGGTGGTCATGTACGCACTCAACCTTCTTATGATGCAATAAATTATGACCGTGGACGTAATGCAAATAAAGATATCCTAAACCGTTGGACTCCTGATAATCCATATACAAATCTTCCTGCACTATTTGCAGCAGAACATAGAGATATGGAAAATCAATGGTACTCTGGTCGTGCTGATATTTATAACAACTTAGATATCTGGGTGAAAAAACTAAGCTATATCCGTTTGCAAAACCTTCGTATCGGTTATCGTATTCCCGAAACCTTGCTTAAACGTGTAGGTGTAAAAACAGCGTCGGTAGCACTAGAAGGAAGAAACCTACTTGTCTTTGGAGCGAATTACAAAAACTATATTGATCCAGAGTCAATGAGTAATCCGTATGCAGCACCTATGCCAAAATCGGTAACATTTAATTTAAACTTATCCTTTTAATTAGAAAACAATGAAGAAATATATATTCTCTCTACTTTGCCTATTGGCATTTGGAATGACTTCCTGTGATAGTTTTCTGGATATTCAACCAGTAGGAAAGGTTATACCTAAAACGGATGATGAGTTTAGAGCTCTTTTAGCAAAAGCTTATAATACTATACCTCGTGATAGAGGTATGGCAAACTTCCGTTCGGATGAAATGCAGGTGGCAGACAACCAATATGATTTAAACTCTTATGGTTATCTTCAGATTTGGGATGATAATTCTATCAAAACAAGTGATGTGCATTTCGACTGGAAAAACTATTACCACGTCATCTATATTGCCAATGAAGTAATTGATAATGGTAGTACTATTCAGTCTAAAGATCCTGCTGTAGTAAATCAATTGATTGGAGAAGCGTATTTGCTACGTGCGTATATGCATTTCTTATTGGTCAACCTACATGGTCAGCCTTACTCGGTAGATGGTGCAAGCAATGCTAAAGCCATTCCGTTAATATTGGATACCGATACCGAAAAAGTACGTTATCGTAATACGGTAGGCGAAGTGTTTGATGCTGTTCTTAAAGATATCAATACAGCTTCAGAATATATCAATGTAGAAAAATGGGAAGATAAGTTTTCTTATCGTTTCAATACTACTACTGTAGATGCTATGAAGGCTCGTGTATCATTATATATGAATAATTGGAAAGATGCCTTGGCAGCGGCTGAAAGCGTGATGAAGGCAGATTATAAATTGGTAGAACTAACGGGCGAAAAACCAGTTCTCCCTAATCATTATACTTCATCTGAAAATATCAATGCAGCAGAGTTTGTAATGAGTAATCCTGTAAACTATGCCACTGTGTTGCGTCCCGAGTTTGTGGCTCTTTATGCTGAAGATGATTTGCGTTTGAACCAATACTTTTCTCAACCTGATGAGGAGACTGGACTGCGTAAGTCTATAAAAGGTGGTAAGAACGAATTCAATTGCTCATTCCGTTTGGGAGAAGTGGTGCTAACAGCTGCTGAGGCTGCTGCTCAACTAAATGAGCTCGACAAAGCGAAGAAATTCTTGCTACAACTAGTAAATAAACGCTATACTGCTGAGGGTATTGCTCGTGTGAAAACGGATATAAGTAAGTTCAGTCAGAAAGATTTACTTCAATTCATTTACGACGAACGTGCTCGTGAGTTAGCACTAGAAGGACATCGCTGGTTCGACCTTCGTCGTACCACTCGTCCAGAGATTAAAAAGGTAGTAGAGGGTGAAACGTATATCTTGAAACAAAACGATACGCGTTACACTATTCCTATTCCTAGAGAGGCTATTCAGGCCAATCCAAACTTGAATTTATAAGCGAAAATACTACACTATATTTATGAAAAAAGCACTCCAGAAATGGGGTGCTTTTTTTGTGCTTAGTGATTTATTCTTTTGTATAAAAATACGTTTAAAAATGATTTATTTTTAGGTCTGGGTTATGAAGACGTTATATCGGTGTCAAAACATCATCATGTCGGTGTCATCGTAACAACATGTCGGTGTCATGATAAAGATATTATTTTGTGGATAAAAAGATTGGTATATATATACTTTTGAGTATTTATAAATATACTAGGTGAAGTGAGGCAACTGGTAGGGGTTAGTAGTAGTTTTGAGAGATAGCTCGGACCCCGTTGACATACGGGCATAAAAAAAGGAGCAACGCCTTGCTCCAATCTTGTTAACCTTAAATCTAATACTATGAAAAACACATTACAAAGGTAGGGTTTTGATTGAAATCTGCAAGAGCAAGAGCTATAAAAGTATGTTATATAATATCTATTAATATAAAAAGGGGCAATTTTAAAAGAAGTTTACAGAATTGGCAAGGTTGTTGTAATGCGATTGAAATATGAATGGGCAGTCTAGGTTAGGTAAGCTCCATGGTATGGGTTGAAATACTTTGTTTTAGTGGTATCTGTAGAATAGGTATATTAATAAGACATAATATGATAGCACTTGAAGTAATATAAGTATGTGCGTCAGAAACGACACTTTTCTGACTCTAAAAGTGTCTTACAGTCTGTAGCTATTGATAAGGGGGAATATTTTGTAGAGTATCCTAAAACATTTTGCTTAATTGTTATGTTATTATGTAACTAATTAGTTACATTTGTGGTGTCTATAAAACACACAAAATAATGCGTAAACTATTATCTACAGATGAATTTGAAGAATTCTACAATAGTTTAGAATCTAAAACACAAGAGAAGTTTGATTATACTATGAATGTAGTAATTACAGAGCATAATATAAGCACTAAGTTTGTCAAAAAACTAGTTGGAACAAGTTTATATGAAATGAGAGTTTCCGTGGGAAAGAATGCTTATAGAACTATACTCTTTGCTGTGGATAATGAAAATATTATTTTATCACAAGAAATTATTCTGCTTAATGGATTTCTTAAAAAATCAACAAAAGATTATGATAAGCAAATAAAGAAAGCAGAGCAAATACTAAAAAACTTAAGCCATGATTAAATTAGATAAGTCAAAGCTTGGAAAACTAAATCGTATAAATGACAAACTAGATTCCAAGTATGGGAAAAAAGGAACTCTTCAGCGAGAAGAATTTGACTCAAAGTCTGTCTCTTGGTATTATGGAGAGATATTCCGTGATAGGCGTAAGACATTGAAGTTAACCCAGAAAGAATTAGCTGATAAAGTGGGTAAAGAAAGGAGCTATATTGGCAGAATTGAAAAAGGAAGCACGGATATGCAGTTATCAAGCTTTATTTCTATTGCTCGTGCATTAGGTCTGGATCTTACTCTGAATATACAAGGAGAATAATAAAATTGAAGAGGGATAGCTTATTAAATGAGTCTATCCCTTTTTTTGAGATAACTTTTAAGATAGCTCGGACCCCGTTGACATACGGGCATAAAAAAAGGAGCAACGCCTTGCTCCAATCTTGTTAACCTTAAATCTAATACTATGAAAAACACTCTGCAAAGGTAGGGTTTTGAGTGAAATCTGCAAGGGTAAGAGCAATAAAAGTATGTTATATAACATCTATTAATAGAAAAAGGAGCAATTTTAAAAGAAGTTTACAGAAAATCTCTTTTGTTTGTAATTCTTTTGAAATATGAGATGTAACTGTAAGGGTTTATTTTCGGATCAAAAGGAAAGTGTAGGGAAGAAAGAGTTGACATACGGGCATAAAAAAAGGAGCAACGCTTTGCTCCAATCTTGTTAACCTTAAATCTAATACTATGAAAAACACAGTGTAAAGGTAGGGTTTTGAGTGGAATCTGCAAGAAGTAGCCCTTAAATAGTATGTTATATAACATCTATTAATAGAGTTAGCTCAAAATTAATATTTATTTAAAGTAGAATAATTGGGTTGGAGTGGGGGATAAGTAGGTTTAATCCAATCTTTCTACTGGTTTACAGTTGCGTCCTTCCCTTACTATGGGGTATAAGAAGATAAGTCTTGCAGCTCTATGATACTGAATTTATATTCTCGCCTTCCTATTCTCAAATCTTTCCTATTCTTTATGATCACCTTATTTATATCTGCTGCACCATCTGGCTTGGCAGATGGTGCAGTACTGGTCTGTTTTTAATTTCTCTTAATAAGGTCAAGATTTGATGATGTCTTTCTTGTTTTCATCAAACCAGGAGTAAAGGTCAAAATATTTTGTAGAATTAGCGATATGATAACTAAGCGTATTAATCTTTTTTTGTCCTGATTTCTTACGTTTTAGTTTTATACGGGTAAAGAATGGGAAGTGCATGTTTTATAATTTATTGGCTTTTTGTAGTTCGGAGACTATTATATAGACAATATTTTAATTTGAAACATTATTTTAAAATGGATTTATTCTGATGCAATAAAAAACAATATTAAAACAGTCTTTTAGGTGTGTGTAACTCCTTATATACGTATTCTGTGTGGGGATATTATACTTATCAATAATGTTTAAAACTTAGTATTTAATGAGTTACAAATCTTTTTGTTCTTATCTTAAATATAAAATTAATTTGTATAAATTTGTTATTGATAAAGATCGTGGCTATATTGATGATGTAAATGAGAGGGAAATTGGTTATCTAGTCAACTATTGACAAAATAATAGAAATAGAAGTAAAAACGAATTTCTGTAGAAAGAATAGTCCAAACTAAGAGTCTCTCCAAACTAAGTTGAGTAATTGACCTGATTTTTAATACTTAACTTCTAAAACATAAAAATCAAACACATATTAGACTTGGGTGCATTGAGTATTGCCCATCGATAAAATGTAATACTCCTCCTTTCTTAAAAGAAAGATGGCTTTTGCTTTACATAAGCTTAAAAATAAGTTCTATGTGATGGTTAGAATGCTATGCTCTAATAGTTTGGAATGTGTTTAAAGAAATAGAGAATTAATTATTTTATTAACTTTTAATTAAACATTTTAAATTTAAAAATTTGTTAATGACAGCTGGTGCTTTATTGGCATTTACAGCATGTAGTAATGACAGTGACGGTATTACACCTGCCACAGACGTAGAGGCTCAAGTGAGCGATATTGAATTAATTGTATCTGTACCTGGTACAGCGGCAACAAGAGGTGTTTTAGAAGATGGTGTAGAAGTAAAAACTGCTTCAGTAAAAGGTGTTATCGCTTATCTTATGGATGGTGAAACTAAAGTAGGAGATGTATTTGTAGATAAAATAGATGCTGAGAGTAGTGCCTATAAATTAGAAATGAAAAACGTATCAGTAAAAGATGGTATTTCAAGACTAGTTATTATTGGGTATAATAATGATGCACAGAAAAAAGAAGCTTTAAATATTCCTATTGCAGATGTTCAGCCTACGGGTACTCTAAAAGGTATTGCAAACTCTGCATATGCTATTGATGTGTTGCTTAAAGCACAAGATAATAATTTAGAGGGAAAGAAAACAGAATATAAAGTTGAGGTAGGAAAAAAAGGACCTAAGACAACTTATACTGTAACTGCTAATATGAAGTCTATTGCAGCACGTGTAGAAATGTCTGAAAATATTCAGTATAATAAAAACTTGGTAAAGTCTGCTTATGTGTCTCACATTATACCTATGGGTTATAGAGATGCATATAAAGGTGGTAATACTATAAATGGTACAGGAGTAAAAGAGGATAATAAAACTCTTGATGTAACTACGAATCAATTAGCATTTATGTTGGAGCAACCTATAACTGATTGGGGCAAACAAGTTGTAGCCAACCACTTATTCGATGGTGATAAGCAGTTATTTAATATCGCTTTAACTTCTACACTTTATGACTGTGTGATGTCTAAGAAGAATCCAAGAGCATACTTAACAGTAAATGTTCAAGATATAGTGGGTGATGTTACTGAAGAAAATGTTGAGACATCTGTTATTTTTAAAGGAAATGATGACAACAAAGGTAAGTTCTATGCTGTAAAAGTCTCTAAAGAAGGTAATAAAGTATATTATGCTGTTGAATATATAGCAGAGACAGATACTTACTATGCTAAGTATGAAACACCACTAGGAGAAGAAGTTTCTCATAAAAACTTCGCAACCAAAGACGATATAAGATGGTTCACGATTGGTAACTTTAATTATAAAGATGGTGGTGAGAATGTAGGAAAACAAGGTATCTATTCTGGTGGTCATATCTATAAATTAAACTTTAATGATGGTTTAACTTGGAAGGGTGAAAATGAAACAGAGTTCTCTCCAGATGTAGATGGTGGTACAGAAGAACCACAAGTAACTCAGATTGTAGATATTCTAGCTACAGTTAAGGTTCTTGACTGGACAGAAGGTAATTATACTACTGAAGTTAACTAGTAGATATTTAACAATTAACTTAATATAATGAAGAGGGGGTAGTTTCGTCTACCAAAGGGAAGGCGGCTTTCCCCTCTTTATTTTTTCTAACAAATTAATTTAAAAATATGCAGAACATCAAATACATACTCATCCTTTCGGTATTGCTTCTTAGTGCTTGTTGCATCAACGATGATAATAGCGATTGCCCAAATACTTATTTGAACTTTTCATACGTAAGTGAAGAGAATGGTGAGGTAGGAGATTATATACATTCTGCAAAATTATTGATCTATAATAGCAATAACGAATTAGTGTTACAAAGAGATATAGATCAAACTCAGATCAACCAAGGATTGGGTATTCAATTACCTCCAGGTGATTATTATGCTGTGGCATGGGGTAATGCTGGTGAGCATTCCGTTTTGTCAGATATTCAGCATATAGAAGATGCTCGCTTGAGCACCAATGGATATCCCAATATAAAAACCATAGAGACCAATGACCCTCTCTATCTAGGTACTCATTCATGGACAATATCAGAGAGAAATAATTACAATCATGCTATCTATGAAACTATAGATTACAGGTCGGCACACCTTAGCGTGGATGTTCGTATCTTCGGTGTAGAAGGAGGACTGGCTCAAGTGAGAGTCAATAACTTAATGCCGCAATACAATTTTCAAATGGGTGATACAAAACCCAACAATATAACGTATAGCCCTCTAGTGAAATATATAGAGGAAGAGGATATGCAAAGAGCATACCTACATGTGCTGCGATACAAAGGCAAAACGCCTATGACTATCGATATTTTACTCAACCAAGAATCTACCTATAATGTGGATGTTCGTAAACTAGTTGAGCAAAAATATCCAGATTTTACCCTAGAACGTAAAACAGACTTTACCATCATTATTGAAGTAGTATTCGATGGTGTGGAAATGCATGTACAGGTTTTAGACTGGGAAGAAGATAATATTACTAATACTCCTATTTCGTAAAAGAGTAGAGCCAAAAATAAAAACAAATGAATTATAAAACAATAAATAGATTAAAGGTAAGGTCCTTCTGGTTTTTAGGGCTTGCTTTCTTTATTGCCTTATTATCTGCTTGTGTTGGCGACTCTATTCTATCTGATGAAGATAGATTATCAAGCAATGAAGCTTATGCAGAGTTACTCTTAAGATCAAGTGGAACAGAAAATAGTCAAAAGAAGGCGGAATATGATAGCGACATCAACTCCTTGACTGTTCTTTGTTTTTAAGCACGATACAAATGAGAGTCCAGTTTTTGCCTATAAAGCTCCTGTAAGCGCTATCAAAAAACAGGAGAATGGTGAGTTTTTAGTATCAACAAAATTGAAGGTTAGTCAAACAGAGAATGATCAATATAGCTTGGCACTGATTGCTAATGTAGATATATCTGATGCTGATTTGTCTGCCTATAAAGGATTCCCTAAAGAGACATTGATTAAAAAACTAAACTTTCAAAGTACCCACTTAGATAAAGATAAAGAAGATTATTTCTGGAAAGATAAATATTTACCTATGTATGGCGAATCTGACCCGAAACACATCAGTAAGGTCCCTCAAGTGTGGGGTACGATATATATGATCCGTTCGGTAGCCAAGGTAACTATAGATATTAAATCAAACGATCAGAATCTTGTCTTTGGTGAGCTATATATTCATAATGCTGTAAGTAAAGGGAGGTATGCTTCGGATGTACATTCATCTTTTTTAGAAGGGAATAATACTCCTAGTAACACAAAAGTTACCTTGCCTGATTTTAATACAAATGAAACTCAATATACCAATTGGGTTGAGTTTGTAGACCTTGGTATCCAGTCAGCCACCCCAATCATTCTCTCTGAAAATGAGGGAGGTTCAAGAGATGATGTAGATAAAACAACCTGCTTTGTTCTGGGATTGAAAAAAGATGAAGACTCTAAAATATCTTACTATCGACTAGACATACCTAAGATGTCAGAAAGTGGTGGCTTCGATAAAGAAAAGACTGAACCCATCCTTAGAAATCGCCACTATGTGGTTAAGGTAACTCATGTGGAAGGAGAGGGTGCAGAAAATCCCGATGATGCTCTAAGAAAAGATGATCAAATAGAAGCTACTCTTTATGTTGTTGAATGGAATGAAATAAACTCAGATATAGAATTTGAAGGAAATCCTCTCGATCCTGATGAGTTTTTAAAGTTCACAGGCGAAAATCAATCTAGGAATATCTACTTTAACTATAAAGATGAACATGATTCCAATTCAGCAGGTAATAATACAATAACAAAAACAATATCATTAGCTTCAAATATTATTGGAAGTAGGATTGCAGTAGAAAACCCTGAAGTGAATCCGTTTGCAGCTTCTTTTTATGACAAAGCAGACGATGTTATAGCCGAAGAATTTAGCCTTAGTATAACTTTGGATAAAGATCAATGGGAGAGAGCGTTAGAATCACCTAAACCCTACTTTACATTATATGTATTAGTGAAGTCTTTGGATCAAATAAATAAAATGAGGATTCCATTGAGAGTTTACTTTCCAAAACAGAACACCGAGATGATAGATCCTAATGATAAGAATTTTCAAGTAGAGACTAAAGGTTCTTATTATGCTGGAGTGGCTCTTGATGCCAGCAGTTATTTATCAGTAAACATCCATCAGAATGTTTTTACACAGTATAATGGAGATCCTAAGACTGTTAAAATATCAACTGATGCAGTAAACGATTATTCGTTTACTGGAAGTGCTACTTCTAAGGTAATAGATTCAATTTCATATTACCCATATGAAATTACGAGCTCTGGCACTCCTTTAAAAGAAGGGGAAGATCTTTTTACTTATACCATTGAGTTTAGTGAGAAAGCAAATACGAAAGAGGGGACAATAAATAAGATTAAGCTTATTGGTCAATTTACAAATCCTGTTACGCCAAAACCTATAGAAATGGCTAAACCAATTGCAGAAAATCTCAGAATACTATTTATTGCTGATGACTATGCTTATGATGGCAAGCCTGGTCATGAAGATAAGTATGTAAATTTATCTAAACTTCTTCGCTCACCTTCTATATTTACTCTAGATTTACTGGAAAAGAACTCTTCTTTGGTTGAGAATGAACTTATTCGTGTTAAGCCCTTCGAGTTTAGATGGTATGCTACTAAATATAATTATAACTTTGACAATGAGCCGCGGAATATTATATATTGGGCGCCGAGTATTCGTGATGCCAAAACGATAGAAGATCAGTATATAAAAGGTTTAGATAGTTTTGATATTGTATTTTATATCCGATCCAGTAATAAAAATGAGTCAAGGAGAAATTTTGAAAGCATTTGCTACTAATGAGAATAAAGTTCTAATACAAACTCCTAGCTCTGGGAAGTATTCAGCATTTAGCGAAACTTATATAGATCCTATACTGGATGAACAGGTGAATCGATCTTCTTATTTCTTTTCAAATCAGCGAGCTATTGAATTTAAAGAAGAAGATGCTATATTAAATAGCCCATACTCCTTAAAGTCGAAAAAGGTTGGTTTTCCTTATAAGGATAAAGAGCCTTTTAATGTAACTAGAATTATATACAGAGATTTTCAATTTTTAAATAAAAAAAATTGGACATCTACAGTGTATAACGTTCTCTCACGGATTGAGGTGTTTACTGATATAAATATTTTTTCTGACAATCCCCCAGCTCTCTTATATAAAAGTGGTGATAGTGGTAATCATTTGTGGCTTGGTTCTTCTTATTTCTTTATTGATAAAGTAATGAATCTTGCTGGAGATAAACCAGATACAAAATCAAATTTCTCAGTTGCAGGAGGTTTATTGACTAATCTAGATGAGTTAGATCTTTTTAATCCCTTTCCTGCTAGCAGAGTTGAGATAGAGAATTCAAAGTTCTTTATTAATATAATGAACTGGGCAATTAAAAGTTGTGGTAAAAGTATAAAATAATAGTAACGATGAAAAAACTAAATAGATATATATGGCTCATAACAATATTACCTTTATTAATTTTGAGCTCATCATGTATAAATGATGATTTAGTAGATGCTTCTACAGACAACTTAATAGAGGAAGGAGAGCAATTTAAGGTAAATATAAGTGTAGACCATTTAAAGAAACCTATATTTACGCGTGCAGATTCAGAGAGTGAATCTCCTTTTGGATCACTACATTTTTTAATATTTAAGGCGAAAAACACTATACAAATAGATAGCAAGCAACGAGCTGATGAGAGTGAAGGTTTGCACGGTGAGGATGTGTTAGTAGAAGTTGTGAAAAATTTGAAGCTTATTAAAAAAGAGGAGAAGAACTTTCATTACTCTTTTAGTTTTAAAGCAGAAGAAAAAACGACTTACAACCTAGTTGTTGTTGCTAATACAGAATTGCCAACAACACTTAAGCCTGGGGAGACTACGCTAAGTGATCTTTCGTCATCTTTGACTTTTCCCTTAAGTGATATTTTTAGTAAAACTAAAGAGGACATTACGAAATCCATACCTTTGTGGGCTGAGCTTTATGCTTTCTATCATAAGGAGAATAATAAAACACCCACTACACCCACTCAGGTGGACGTGCCATTAATTCCTGCTGTAGCTAAGGTCTCTCTTTCTTTTAAAGAAGCAAATCAAAAGATTACAGAAGTTTGGTTACATAAAGCTAATAAGATAGGTAATATTCCTTATAAAGACGATTCTTCTTTTTGGGGACTAAATGTAAATGAATCATCATCAGAAGAGTGGTTTCAATTACTTTCTGAGTCTAAAACTGATGATGAGAGCTTAAGTGAATTAAGCTACTACTTAACAGAGGCTTACTCTAATAACAAAAAAGATTGTGCCTGTTTAGTTGTTAAAATTGCTGATAAATTCTATCGTATAGATTTTAGAGAGGGTGATTCTGAAGATTTAAATTTACTTCCAGTAGTACGAAACAACCATTATGTGTTCACTATAACGGGGGTAGGTGAGAATTCGGGCTCTACAAATAAAGAAGATGCACTAGATAATATTTACCAAAAAATAGAGTATGAAATGGCTACTTGGGAGGATTTCATATTAGATATGCATTATGATTCCGATGGTAAATACATTGGTATAGGAGTAAGCAAAAAAAACCACTTAAAAGAGGAAGATATCCTACTCTCTATACAGACAAACTTTACTAGTACAGAGATTAAGAAGTTCTTAGAAAATAAAAAATTAATGGTAGATGTAAAAAAGGATGGCACTGCTACTACTATTCCTCTGTCAAATGAAGTAGAGCTTGTAACAGGGGTAAAGTGGTACTTAAAAATACCTTATCAAGAAGATTTTAATGAACAAGAATTATCTATCACTATAAACTATGAGAGAAAGCACGACTTTGGTCCTTTCCATGTTAGATACGGTAAGCTTTTAGAATACTTTAGAATAACAGATGCTTCTTGGAATACTTCTGAAACGGTTAGTGGTGCTTCAGGCAATCAGGTATTTTATGCTGTTCATGAGCCTAAACCTAATATCCCTTTTGTAAATCGTGCCTTGGATGTAAAATTCGTGTACAAAGTAGGGGGAGATGAAGAAATAAACGTTGAGGAGTTTGTGACAAACACCATCGATGACATGCATTTTAAATGTGATGGTTTTACACTAGACCCCAAGGGGGAAACAGGTTCATTTCAAATGAAATATCAAGGTTTTGGTCCAACTATAAACAATTTCAAAGAAAATGGGAAAGATGTTGAGAATCTAGTTGTACGTGATACACTTATATATGATTTTGAGATAGACCTCTCGGAGCAGCTTGATCCTTATTTTGATAAAAAACAATCTTCTAATAGAGTGGATAGGCTAAGATTTAGAGTGCCTATTGTTGGAACAGATAAGCCTGGTGATTTTTATAAAATATTGTTTTGGGGAGCTAATGAGAGTGATCCTAAAGGTTATCAGTATGGTGAATTTAGAAAACGTGTTCGTGCTAATTTATATTTTGAAGATGAAAAAAAAGATCATGAGGTTTCTTACTCAGATTTTGAGTTAAGAATAGTGCCTAATGATAATAATAACCAAACAATAATAAATATGTCTCACTATCATGCTATATTTTATTTAATGACCAATATTGATGATAGAAACAATGATGAAGTTAAATCACACTGGGATAAGTTGAATGAAATCTATAAAGAAAATATTGCAGAAACAGGACGTACTATTGGCACAGAGCATTATCGTTTAATTATGCATTGCTCGCATAGTAATGCTACACGAGATTACAAACTAATAGGAAGTAATGATGAGTTTACTCTAAACCGTACAATGTATGGAGAGCCAGGTATTATCTGGAGTGACGATAAATTTACTAAACCAGTTCTCTCAACGAAAATATCCTATGATAACAATGATATTAGATTAGGCTTATGCCTGGTGAATACTGCACCAATCGTAGAGAAGTATCAGCGAAATATAAATTCTATTGCTGGAAATATCCAATTGATAAAATATAATAATAAGTTGGTAAAAAGTAAAAGTTTATTAGGATTGAGACCCACGGGTACAAATTATTGGTGGTTTGGATCATCTGCTTTTTTTGAAAATAAGATTTATGATACTACATTGGATATTTATAACATAGCTTTGACAAATGATATTCTCCGTCCCCTGAAGCAAATGTATGGTAAGGTTGGTAATACAATCACAAACTATCATAAAGTTCCTATTATGAAAAAAATAAAAACAGAATACTATGACTATCCGATTATTACTTTCGGCGTAGAATACATAAACAATACTAAATAAAACAAAGAGAGTCCAAGCATGCATGTTTGGACTCTCTATTTATGTCTTGTAAGGATGAATAGAAAGAGAATAGAAATCTGTAGATAAATCACCACACTTCCTTAGTCATCTTTAGAAAAACACAAGTAATGGGGTAGGAGAGTTTATCGAATCTTTTCTTTTTATATTTCTAAATACTAAAGCATTTGTTGTATCTTGCCAAATGACAAAACCTTGACACAACAAACTATGAAGACTTTATCTTTTCTAATCGCATTTTTTGCTATTAGTGTAACTGCATTTAGTCAAAGAAAGAAACCTCCTGTGGGCTTTGCCGATTTATTAGTACCGGCACGGGCAGTAAAACAGTTTCATTTCCCTATGGTGCGCAATGCCACAACAGGGGAGTGGGAACTTCAGTCGAGTATGCCCTCGCTAGCTAGAACTACCACCTTTTATCCCAATGGTAAAATATCATCCGAAGAGGATATCGATCATTTTAGCAATAAGAAGTTTAATAAGATATTCTTTTACAATGCCCAAGGCCAACTCGAAAAACTGGGGAGTAGAATTATAGCCAATGGCGTAGTCAATGATTCTGTATTTGTGTTTACCAACTATCAAAAGACAGAGCAAGGCAGACGTATCTATCGGAATGAAGATAAGAACGGCAACTTGTATAATCAAGAAAAAACGGTGATAGAGTACAAGTCAAATCAGATTCTTACTCGTACTGATACAGCTGTAGATTCCCTAGTGCTAAACAGCTATGAGCAACCTCTGATTCATAGTTACCGCACAAAAGACTATAGAGTAGAGTATCAATATCTCTACAAGGAGAAGCAATTGTATAAAATAAGAACCATCTTGAACGATCAAGTCTTACCCAAAATAACAAACATAGAATACCTAGAATACGATGAGTATGGAAACTGGGTGAAATGTATATTCAGTCAGTCGGAATCTAAAAAACTCATTCTCAGGGAGATTAAATACTAAAAACATACGATGCTCAAAAATCTTCTACTCCTTTTTATACCTATATGGGTGATAGCCTATGCCACAAGAAAGCAGCTGGTGCGATATTTTGGTGACTTACTGACACGTGCCAAGAGTACAGAAGTTTCTATCTACGATTATTCCCTAGGGAGTAAAGGACAAATGAAACAACATATTAACACGTACTTTAATGAGAGTGGACGAGTAATCTATCTCGAAGTAGATGATAACCTATCCAACGATTTTAAGCGTGTGTTTTACTCGTTCGACCGTAGTGGGGTGATGCTACATCAAGAGGTAAAAGACCGATTTTCTACCCTTACTAAAATGCTTGTTGAGCAAGATGGTGAAGGTTTTCATTACCAAGTTTATCAAGATGGAACTTTACTGCCAGAACTTTATCGGGTTCAAGAAAGAGGGCGGCATACCTATGCTCAGCAAGGCGAACAAGAAGCCTATCAGGAAGAGAGAAATAGGTATGGGCAACCTTTGCATATCCTTACTCCCTGTGCAGAGGGTATGCAGGTAGAAGAGTATAAGTATAAACAAAAAAGAGAGGTGAGTTACAAACAGATTAACCCTCATCAAGCCCCCATCCTATACCAATATAAGTATGAAGAAGTAGATCATAAAGGAAACTGGACCACACGCATCTGTTATAAAGAAGGTGAACCTTATGAATGTCAGATACGTAGAATAAATTATTAAAATAGAAAAGCGAGTTAACACCCTATAAAAGGTCTTAACTCGCTTTACTTTTATAAATAAGAGTATAATTGTTTTAAATAGAAATACTTTCCTCTATCAGGGTATTGCAAGAGAACTCGTACTTCTCATTAGCTAGAATATCTTCCAATACATTTTTGCGCATTGTTTCTAGTGGTTCATCTAAAATGCAAACACGATTGGGTCGGCATTTCACAACACAATTCCCTTTATCTCGACGATTAATACACTCATGCAGTTGGTCTGTCTGTCCAGCATAAATAGGATCGTATTTCCCGTTATTCTTTTTCTTCAAAAAAAGGTATATCCCTTTCTCTGCTTCAAAGTGAGGTTTAAAAGCTCGATGAATGAAATATTTTTCAAAGAAATATTCTTTACCCGAAGCTCCGCTAACTCTTAATTTTTCGCCCAATTTTATCATATCTATAACTAAGTGAATCTTGATTAATAACACTCATAAAATAGCAATATTCAGCACTTTAACAAATACACGCCCTGATATTTACTATTTGTCACATAAAATAGGCTTTATAGTATATTAGAATGATATAAAGTAAAATAAATTATCTTTTAGTCAGAAGTAAAAGGTCAGCGAGTGTTGAGTACTCGTTGACCTTTTGTTGATAATTGATAGTTAAGGTAATGTAAGTGGATTATTAAGCCTTAGTCTCTTCGCAATCTTTTCCCATAAGATGAATGCACGAAAAGCTGTACTCACTGTTGTTCATAATATCTCTCTCTATCGAACAACGTTTCTTTTGGGTGGGCTCAAGGAGTACTGCCACACAATTGGGCCTACTTGCTAAAATGCAATAATTCTTATCGCTCATTGCCGACTCCTTTTCCAAACTATCACTTTGTCCACAATAGATGTATCTACGCGAATGTGTATCGTGATACATATACACATAAACACCCCCAGTTTGTGGTAAGCTTACCGAAAGTGGTAAAAGAGTAAATAGATAAGGAACCCCTGAATATCCTATAAGCGTTATCTGTTCCATAAGATTAATGTTTTTACATTTCCTCAAAAATACAATTTATCAGAAAACACGACTTATTCCCTACCTACAAATTACCTCCTATAGCTCTTCTTTACAGCGATAGGAAAGGTTATAATACAAAAAGATTGCAAGAGAAAGGATCTCCAAAGTGTAGAACAAAAGTAGAAGAGGATTAAGAAGTTGATTAAGAAAAAAGAGAAATATGTTTAGAAGGAATATCTTAGCTTGTATTTTGGAATAAAGCTGATTTCCTACCAAACCCATCTATTTAAATTTTATTTGACAAAGCTATTTTATACTTTTACATCTATAACATTAAAAACTTATAGGTGCTATGAAAAAGACGTTTTATATCTACTCTCTTTTCATCTGTTTAGGAATGGTATTGACTGCTTGTGAACGAGACAACGAATGTCAGCCAGTGGTGTACAAAACGATGATTACAAAAATGGCTGCTTATGTCGTGGATGCAGAAGGTCATGATATGCTCAATCCAGAATCGCCAACTGCGATAAAAGATACCGATATTCAAATAAACTACTCATTCAACAATAGCTTTAATAAGGCCTATGCAGGAGTTGAAATTCATTTACATGAAAAGAGTGGCTTATATTATATGTCTTTCATGCCCCAGATACCTGTTGAGGGCTTAGTAACCCACTATGAGTACTATAAATACCAGCAAAACAAGGAGGTGTTTTATGAGAAGAGAAGTAATCAGACGGTGACGACACGTACTTACATCCGATTGAAGAAAAATCAACGACCACTTTTATTAGAAACTGAATATCGTATTTTCAAAAACCCTTATGAGTCTTACTACGGACACGAATCTGTGGTTTTAGAAAATGCTTGATAGAAGGAGTTCATTTTTATAGTAAAAGTACCGATATAGGAACTATTGTTTTGGAAGATAAATAGTTATTAATACGCAAAATATATATATTTACTATACTTTTTCACTATATTTACCCCACTAACTAAACTTATCGAAATAGATTATGGGTTATTTTACATCAAAGTGATTGTAAAATCTATTTATTACAAGAAAGAGTAAACATCTATAGGCTTATCTTGTTTAGATAAATTGAAACATATACCAACGATTAAAAAAAATAATAATTTAAAAGTTTAGTTTATGAGACAGATTAAAAAAATGCTCTTAGCTCTTACATTAATCATCTGCTCTGTGGGTGTTAGTGCGCAAGGCTATAAAACAGGAGTGGGTATCCGTTTGGGATACGATAGTGGTATCAATGCAAAGCACTTTCTCTCTTCCGACAATGCAATTGAAGGAATTGTGAGTTTTTCTCCAAAACATTTTCAGGTAACGGGGTTGTATGAATTCCAAAGACCTTTTCCTTCAGTAGATAACTTGAATTGGTTTTTAGGATTGGGTGCACACTTGGGAGCTATTCATCATAATAAGAATGATTATAATAATAGTTTCTTAATTGGTGTTGATGGTATTGCTGGTTTAGAATATGTTTTCCCTACTGCACCGTTTACGCTAGGGCTAGATTGGAAACCAACCATCAATTTTACAAATGGATACAATGATTATTGGTATGCTGGCTTTGCATTAAGTTTCAGATACCGATTTTAATTAGTATATAATGAATCGTGTAAAGGAGCTGCCTCGTGAGAGGTGGCTTTTTTTATTGTGTTACAAGGTCTATCTCCGATCCATAAAAAGAAGAGGCTGCCTAGTTTAGACAGCCTCTTTGAGACAATTAATATACTTATTTTGGACTCAAGATATTACTTGCTCATAAATGAGGTTAGCATCCATACTGATTTTTCTTGTTCCACTAGGTAGTCGCTCATCATAGATACTGTAGCTTCGTCTTTGTTGTCGCCAGCTATTTCTATGATCTTGCGTTCTTCTACGATAAGGTGACCGATGGTTTCTAGAATGTTTTCTATGGCTTTCATACCATCACTCTGAACATCTTCTTCCTTCACTCTTGCTACTTTTAGGTAGTTGCTGAATTTGTTTTCGGGTACACCTCCTAGCATTAATATACGTTCTGCTACTTCGTCCACTTTCTCGTTTACATCATCATACATTTTTTCAAATGCTTCGTGTAGTTGGAAAAAACCTCTACCTTTGATGTTCCAATGGAAGTTGCGTAGGTTGGTATAATAAACTTGTAAATCTGCTAATAAAACTTGAAGTGAATCAATCACTTTATTTGAACCTGCTTCGTTTAATTTGATATAATCTAATGTTTTCATAACTCTATTTTTAAATGTTCGTTAATTTGTTTTTCTCTTATTGTTTGATGCAAATATAGAGCATAAAACACTTGGTGTCAAACTGAAAAAATCTATCTTTGTATAGATAAAATCTATCAACCTCTAAAATGATATAGATGACACTACAACAATTAGAATATATTTTGGCTGTTAATCAGCATAGACATTTCGGTAGAGCAGCTGAGCATTGCCATGTTACCCAACCTACTTTGAGCGCTATGATTCAGAAACTAGAAGAGGAACTGGGTGTCAAACTTTTCGATAGAAATGTACAGCCTGTTTGTCCTACGTCTATTGGTGAGAGAATTATAGATCAGGCTCGACAGGTATTAAATCAGTCTGCACATATTCGTGAGATTGTAGATGAAGAGAAAGGCGCTATGATAGGAACCTTCCGACTGGGTATTTTACCTACTATTGCACCTTATCTATTGCCTCGGTTCTATCCTCATTTCTTAGAGCTTTACCCGAAGCTAGATGTGCAAGTGAGTGAAATGAAGAGTGCTGATATTGAATTGGCCTTGGAAAAAGGTGATTTAGATGCGGCAATTATTGCTACCCAGCCCGAAAATAAACAGCTTATTGCCGAACCTCTGTTTTATGAGGAGTTCTATGGTTACGTTTCTACCCTCGAACCTGTTTTTAAGGAGAAGGTGATTCGTACCTCCGATATTACAGGTAAGCATCTTTGGCTGCTCGATGAAGGGCATTGTTTTCGGGACCAACTGGTGAAGTTTTGTCATATTAAAGGGGTGCAAGATAGTCGGAAAGCGTATCGACTGGGGAGTATGGAAACTTTTATGCGTATGGTGGAGAGTGGAAGGGGAGTTACCATTATCCCCGAGTTGTCTCTGTCGCAGTTGAATACTTGTCAGCAAGAATTAGTGCGTCCTTTTGCCGTGCCTCGTCCTGCTCGTGAGGTACGCCTAGTAATTCCTGCCGATTTTGTACGTCATACTTTACTAGGACATCTTAAAAGAGAAATAATCAGTTCGATTCCGAATGAAATGATGCAATTAAAGAATACACAATACTTAGTATAATATCTGTATATTAGTCTGAATACCGTTTTAGTCTCATTTCTAGACTTCGGTAAATTTAATAATATCAAAACTTTAATTGTATTTAAAACTATTTTCTTTCTTATCTGTTTTTTAAGAAATACGCCTAGTTTTCAAATTTGAGGATGAGAAAAGTTTTGATAATTATTGCCATAGCATTGGTTATGCCTTTGCTACAGTCGTGCATGGTTCTTATTTTACCAGCAGTATATACCGTGGTAAAGAGTAAGAAGCATAAAAAGACTAATTTAGCACCTATTGAAATGGCTTCACTAGATGTTATCCATAAAAGTTTGGTAGATAGCACGGGAATGCTTCTCAATTTGTCTTTCCATCTCCTGGATGAGGAGTTGATCATTCAGTATAAAGATAAATCAGCCGTACTACAGCAAAAACAAGCCGATTCTATTCTTTTGTATGCCAATAAAGAGTATGAATATATGGAGGTAAAGGGGGAACATTTCTTGACTCGAAAGGGGGAAAATATCTTTTATCATCGATCTACTTTGCCTACTACTATCGTGAATGAGAGTTACTCAGATAAGTACGGACAGCTATTAGATGTCTCTTTTTATTTAAATGAAGGCTTAGCCAAAGTTCACTTAGGGAGAGATAAAACGGTATTGCGGTGGCAGAATTCTTCTCGGGGGATTCACTATGCCAATGATAGTTGTGATTTGGTACAAGGGCAGGGTGGAACACTTTTTATTATTAATGGGCTCGAAGCCTTTGACCTTAAGCCATAAGAGCTTTCGGGTGAATTGGTTTGGGAACATGAGGTTCTTTCTTTCAAGCCCGATGTCAGGGATAAAGTATATGAGTTTGTGGATGATATCCCAAAAAATTAATCTCTTTATACCTTATTTAGTCCAATTTAGACTGAACCTTATGCACCGATATGTGTTAAAATAAAAGTAATAGACCAAGGTCTGTTTTATGAAGGATTCTCAAAATAATACGATAGCGTGATGCGTGTATTGCAAAAAGTGGAAGTCAATCAGTAAAAGAAAAAATCTTACTTTATTAATGCTCGTTAACAAGGTAAGAGGAGCCCATGGTTGTATGGCAATCATGGGCTTTTTGTATCTAGCAATTAGTCAGTTAGTTGAGGCTTAAAATATCATAAATAGCATAACATCTTCTCCTCTTTTTATTATCTTGTGGACAAGGAGCTATGTGTGTTGTGAATTTACAAATCAAGGGATAGAAGTAGAGCTGCTATGGAAAAGATTATTGAACAATATATAGACCAATGTCTCCAGTGGATGGAGCCTTGCAAAGAGTATCTGGGCTATCTCCCTTTTTATGAAGGTGATGTAGAACCAGAAATGGTAGATGATCTTGATTTTGCTCTTCTTCGAGAGTTGCCTATGCGTATGAAGATTACCCAGCCCGAACGAAAAGATCATGTAGTAAACTTGATCTCTCCCAAAGATAAATTATGGAAAAGTATTGATAATCAAGTTTCCACTGATGACATTGCTCAATTAGAAAGAGAACTTTCTATTACCTTACCCGAATCGTATAAAAGATATCTACATTGCAAACATCACTATAAACTGTTTTGGGATATGGATATTGTGCTGTATCCCAAGCCCGTTCATTCGTGGTATAACATAGTCGTAGAAATGAATAATTCTCTAAGAACTTTGGCTTTGGAGAAGGGTTATTTTGTAATTGGCACTTATTCTGATTCTGCCGAAATAGCCATAAAACTGCATGAAGATTCTCGATCGGAGGGAGTAGTGGTGCTGCTCGATTATGAAACGGGAGAACCTTCTCGTGTGCTGGCTTCTCATTTTTTAGCTTTGCTTGATGCCCAACTTACGTTGCCTTCTCCTCAACTCAAGCCTTTGAAGGAGTGGGAAAAACGACTGTTTGGGTAACTTGTTATTTGGGTCAATGGAGCAATCTTAGCAGTTGTACTTTATGCAAATAAGCCTATCTAAAATAAATGAGATAGGCTTGATCCTTTTTCTAGCTCTGAAGAGCTGTAGGCTCCTTTTTCTACTCGGGTAAGATTACTTCATGTCGGTGTCATCGTATCATCATGTCGGTGTCATGATGATGACATGTCGGTGTCAAAGTATATTCTTACCCCTCCCCAAAAAATGTTTTAGGATTGAAAAAGAGTAGAGGATTATTTCTTAAAGACATTCTCTCTGTGCCACTTCATGTAGGGTTGACACGCGGCAGGAAGATCTATGTGTAGAGGGCGTGGAATGTGATACTCTTCAAACTTTTCTTCTAGCAGGGGATAAACCATCAACTCACCATCTTCTTTGAAACTAATTACTCCATTATTGAAAAGAGGGGCAAGGTGTTTTGCCAACACAATACTATTGTATGGATCGAGCTTTTCTGTGGAACTGCATACTCGCCAAGGTTTAGGGCGACAGATAGATAGGCTAGGGTAGAAATCGATCCGAGTTATGGGGCAGCATTCATATCTTTTTTTTACTTCCAATAAGTAGTTACCTTGAGCCAGTCGGGCATCCGTCAGATTTTGTTTTTCTTCATCCGATAAAAGTTCCTCATCTTGTACTCGTTCTATGTCTTCTACCACATCGGCTATCTCATGGTTTTTACTCCAAGTGCGTACCTGTGCTGTAACGGGTCCGTCGGCCAAAGTTCTATAGGGTAATTCTGCCTTGCATATCTGTAATAAAAGATACCCTAGTTTGTAGGTAAGGTGTGTGAGGTATTGAGGTTTCGGAGTGCCATCTTCATATATTGGAGAACCTTCTGCAGGTAATATCGGAGCAATTGCCCCCATATTTGGAGTCATAGGCATAGGAGGATCAACCTTAAAAGAGTAGTCGATGTCGATTCGCCAACCTTGACTATCACCCTCTTCCACAATCTTTTTTTGTATTTTAGAAGAATAGCATTTGTTTAGGGCGATGCCTAAATATTCGATATGTCCTTGTGTGTAGAAAAAGATAATATCACCAGGCTCTACCAATTCCATAATGGGTAGTGGGTTGTCTTCCAACCCTTGTTCTTCTTCCGAATGCCAAAGAAAACCATAGGGTTGCTTAGCAAACTTACCTTCACGCTCTGTTAGTTGGGTTTGATCTATATTTACCCAAAAAAAATTGGGTTGTTCTTCATATCTTTCCATTGTCGGACTGTTTATGATTAATAGTTTTTATAAAATCTGTTGTAGCTTCTATAATAACGTAAGAAATACGGACAAGGTTCATGAGGATCATAGGTGTGCTATCGTTTTGGGCTTCAATGGCTTCATGCTTATAGGTAGGAGTCATTTACCACTCTGGATACCTTACTCTCCAACTATTGAGAATTTGATTTTAGATAAGACTCTCCAGTCTCCAAATCTACAATTAACCTTCTTGAACCCTGTGTATCAGAATAGGGATTGATGAGTTGATATTGATAGATGCCTTGGTTACCCTGAATATACCCATGGTATGCCCGAATACCATAATAAAAGTAGGTGTTAGAATAGGAGCTGTTATCTACTATCCATACCAATTCCTTTTGCTTTAAATGAAAACGGTATAACTTAGAATATCTATAGTTGCATAGAGGGTTGTATTCCTTATTATATGGAAAATAAGCCATCTCCCACACAAGCATTTCCTCTCTACTGATAGGTAATATGTAGCGGTGGCTATTCATAGACCTTATCAAACTGATGGGTTCATTCATCTCTATTTCTCCTTGACTATTGATGTAGAGTAAGCGATGCATAGGGTACTCCTCATCCATACGAGCATTTGAAAGCTGTACCAACACACCATTGTCCCAGATGGTCAGCCCCTCAATATACGATGCCGAAGTTTCTGTGGGTTGGCTCTCCGTCAGTACCTTTGTGTAGTAACTTCCACTTTCTAAACTCACTTGATATAGTTTGATTTGAGTATCTGTTAGTTTATGACTCTTTGCACTTGGATATTCATTCTTGAGCGTAAATACGAGCCACTCATCATTCCAATAAACGTTATCGAGGTCAATCCGATTTATGATGTGTGGCAGATCTGAATCTGAATCAGAATCACTCTTTGCTACTTGATACACCTTTTCTTGCGTTGTGAAATCGGCTAACAGCAGATTACTCTCTTTCTCATAGATTTTTAGCCACAACTTACCTTGATAAAAACCATAAAGCAGATCCACTTCATCCGTATTAACCATTCTCCACTGTTGAGGCTGAAAGATAGTTCCAAGAGATTGATATTCAGGATAATGATTGTTCATTAAAAAATAGTCCTCTTGAAGAGTATAAGTTTCCCGAATGTACTCATCAACCGTCTGCCCATCGTTGAAATCGTGACATAGACTAGCCATAAAAGTGAGTGATAGCAAACACAAAAATACCTTTAAGGGCATGGAGTGAAAAGTTGTACGGTATTTTTTCATAGAGTGGGGCATTTAGATACCTCCAAAGTTAAAAGAATCTGTTGAAAATGAGGTCTAAAAGAAGAAAGATATAGATAAGATGTAGCATTAAACCTCTTTTTGATAGAGGAATTGAGAAAAAGACTGCAATAGCTTAAAGTTGGCTCCACAAATTATTTAAGAATACGATAGAATGACAAACACGGAAAAGAAAGAGATTTTGTTCTTCCCTTCAAGCATGTTTTTCTTTAGAATGTATGCTGTAGTGTACAAAAAAGACTATATTTGTATAGTATAGAATACAAAAAGGATGCTATGACTTTATTGCCAAGAGTAAAAAGAATCTTTGATCAGTTGGGTGAAAACATCAAACTAGCCCGATTACGTCGTCGGTATACCATGGAACAAGTGGCAGATCGTGCAGGAATAACTCGTGCTACTCTTCAGAAAGTAGAGTCGGGCAACCCCTCAACCTCATTAGAAACTTATGTCAAAGTGTTATTTGTCCTTGGTTTGGAGAAAGATTTACTCAAAATAGCTAAAGACGATGAACTAGGTAGAAAACTAATAGACAAAGAGTTGATGAAATAAAAGAGTCTAAGGATATGGAAAAAGTAATTTATGTATTCGCGGATTGGTTGGAAAATAAGGAAGCCCAACTTATGGGGACACTCTATGCAGATGTGGTGAGAGGCAAAGAAATATTTTCTTTTGAGTATGATGCCCTTTGGCTACAATCAAATACCTCCCGTATCCTTGATCCTGAATTACGATTCTTTTCGGGTAGGCAACATAATGCAGCTGAGGAAAAAACCAATTTCGGTTTGTTTCTCGATTCTTCTCCCGATAGATGGGGTAGAGTTTTAATGCAAAGACGAGAAAGTATCAAGGCTCGCCAGATGAAAAAAGAAAATAAACGTCTGTATGAATCCGATTATCTTCTGGGAGTTCATGATCAAACTCGAATGGGAGCATTACGATTTAAAACTACTGATATAGACGGAGATTTTTTAGATAATAACAATAACCAACCGACACCTCCCATCACAAAAATAAGAGAACTAGAAAATGCTAGTTTGGCTTTTGAAAAAGGACTCCAGCAAGATGATCCTAGTTTGGCTAAATGGCTGAATATATTGATTACCCCAGGTTCTTCTTTAGGAGGTGCTCGCCCAAAAGTCAATGTCTTAGATACAGATAATTCTTTGTGGATAGCTAAGTTTCCTAGCGTAAATGATCAGTTTGATATAGGTTTATGGGAGTTCCTCACCTATCAATTGGCTCTAGATGCAGGAGTGAAAATGGCGCAATCTAAGGTTCGAAAATTCAACTCTAATAACCATACATTCCTTACCCAGCGATTTGATAGAAGAAGAGAGGGTTCACGCATTCACTTTGCTTCGGCCATGACTTTGCTAGGCAATACCGATGGAGACGATTATACTTCGGGAGTCAGTTATCTAGATATTGTAGAGTTTATCATTCAATACGGTGCATCTGTAAAAGAGGATTTAGAAGAACTATTTAGAAGAATTGTCTTCTCTATTTGTGTAAAAAACACGGACGATCATCTTAGGAATCACGGCTTTCTTTTAACAGATAAAGGTTGGATACTTTCCCCCGCCTATGATATTAATCCCAATCCATACGGTATGGGTTTGAAATTGAATATTTCTGATACTGATAACTCATTAAGTCTGGACTTAGTTCAGGAACAAGCAGAATACTTTCGGTTGAAAGCAGAGGAGGCTCACTTTATAATAGATCGAGTAAAAAGGAGTGTCCAAAAATGGAGAAACAGAGCAACGACCTTAAAAATTTCTTCCATTGAACAAGAATCAATGTCTCCAGCCTTTGACTTATAACATACTATTTTCTTTAGAATGTATACTATAGTGTACAAAAAAGACAATAATGTATAGTGTAGAATACATTTATCTTAATTTTCCCTTGAGTAAAGAGCTAAGTTCACCCTTTTGAGTCTAAATAAAAGAATAAATTATTGGAAGAAAAGGAGGGAGTTCTTCTTCATAATTTATACCTTTATTAGCCTTATCTTAAATAGCGTGTACTATGAAGCTTAACATTCTACCCATGACTCAACCAGAGGCAAAGGAGATTGCAGCAAATTGGCATTACGACGGGGTCTATGCTTTTTACGATAGAGATGTCAATACCCATGAATTTGCTCAGTTTTTATCTGTTCAGTCCCGTAGAGACGATTACTTTAGTGTCTTTGCGGATGGTGAACTGATTGGTTTTTTTAGTTTTAAAGAAAATGAAAAAGGTATTGTTGATATGGATTGCGGCATGAAACCGAGTTGGACGGGCAAAGGCTGGGGAATCCAGTTTATGCCCTTTGGCATCGATTTTATAGTAAAACGCAGTCATCCTAGTGTCATTCGGGTAGATCTCCCCCTTTTTAATCATCGAGCATTATCCTTAGTACGTAGATTGGGTTTTGAGCCCGTTCACGAATATTCGCATCAGGTAGATAAACATCCCTATACGTTTCTACAAATGGTCTATTGGGTGCGAGGAGATGAAACCTCATACCATAAAGAGTTTAAATAACCCCATTTGTCAGAGTTGGCTCAACTATGAACTGAGTAGAGCATTTTAGATCCCAAATCAGGGAAGATTATGTGTATATAAAAATGCAAAAAAGGTTTTAGGATGTTTATATCAACAAGAAAACAGCTTAGAAGGGAGTTGTCGGCCACTTTGTTTTCTCTCCGTTTAATCCTAAAGATTATTAAAAAATAAAAACAATTTAGTTTTGTAATGAGTTATATTTTGTAGAGTGTCTTTCTACTAAATATTTAGTATAGAATATTGGCTTCAGTAGTATGACTATGATAAATGATAGTTTCATATTGATAGCCTATATTGTTTTATTTATGAGTTTTATTGATTTTGATTTGTTAAAATAGTCTTTTAGTTGGGCTATTTACTTACAAAATAGAGTTTTTTGTTTTTATTATCTTTACCATTTCCGAAATTTGAAAAGAATATATGATGGCAAAAAAGAACAAAGTTTTTTACTCTAGTTTTAATAAAACGATAACGATTCCTAGCCTTATTTTTATCATTGGCGTATCCTTATTTTGTGGATTATTCCCAGTAAAGGCGTTGAAAGTGTTGGGATATTTAAAAGATTCCATATCTACCAATTTCAATTGGTTGTATGTCACGATTGTTACCGTATTTATCTTTTTCTTACTGTTCTTAGCCGTGAGTAAATATGGAAAGATTCGTTTGGGTAGAGCTGGTTCCAAGCCAGAATATTCTTTCTTCTCTTGGATCTCCATGTTGTTTGCAGCAGGAATGGGAATTGGCTTGATGTTCTTTGGAGTTGCCGAACCCCTTGGCCATTTTGTTGAACCCTCTTTGCAAGGACTCGATCACTCAGAACTGCTTAAGCGAGTTCAAACTTATACGTTCTTTCACTGGGGCATTCATGCTTGGGCTATTTATGGCACGGTGGGGCTATCATTGGCTTATTTTGCTTATCGTTATAAGCTTCCACTCTCTTTGCGTAGTTGCTTTTATACCCTATCTTTAAAGATAAAATACAAGGTAAAGTAGGAGATGTAATTGATATTTTTGCACTATGTACCACTTTCTTTGGTTTAACCACCTCTCTAGGATTGGGAGTGATTCAGCTATCGGCTGGGTTGGAAGCCATGGGTATTATCCCTCATATTAGCTTTGGAACTCAGATAATGTTGGTGGTAATAATTATGTCTTTAGCGGTGCTATCTGCTTCTAGTGGACTGAATAAAGGAGTGAAGTACCTTAGCCAGATTAATGTTATAGCATCTGTGGTATTAATGCTTTTTATTCTTTTTACTGGTCCGACAGTTTATCTACTTCGTTCATTTATTGAAGGACTTGGACATTATACTTCTCACTTTTTTGAATATACATTTAATACCTATGCTTACGAACCCGAGCGTTTGCCTTGGCATTACAATTGGACTATATTATACTGGGCATGGTGGATCTCTTGGTCGCCTTATGTAGGGCTATTTATTGCTCGAATATCAAAAGGAAGAACCATTCGTGAATTTATTATGGCTGTGCTGTTTATTCCATCTCTATTTATTTTTGTATGGATGACAATCTTCGGAAACAGTGCCATCTGGATTGATGAACACGTGGCAAGTGGAGCACTTTCGGGTATGGCTAGTCAGGCAGATGTGTTGCTCTTTAGATTTTTGGAGTATTTCCCTCTGAAAACCTTGGTCAGTGCCCTTACTCTATTCATTATATTTGTATTCTTTGTTACCTCGGCAGACTCTGCCATCTTTGTGATGAATAACATTGCCTCCAAGAATGCCAAGAAATCTCCTATCTGGCAAAATGTATTTTGGGGTGCTTTGCTATCCGTCTTAGCTCTGATACTACTCAATCTGGATGGCTTAGAAACGATGCAAACTATGACATTGATTACTGCCTTACCTTTTGGAATCATCATGTTGCTGTTTTGTCACAGTACCTATAAAGGGATGTATATTGATAAGAAGTATTATAGCAGAGATTTCTCTCCTTCTACCGAATATTGGTCGGGTGCATTTTGGAAAAAACGTCTGGATAAAATATTAAGCAATAGTAAGAAACAAGATGTACATAAATACCTTGAAGATACGGTAAAACCTGCCTTTGAAGCCCTTAAAGAAGAATTGGAATCAAGGGGAGTGCATACGCTGATCCACACAAAGACTTTACCCGAACATGCTATTGAGATTGTGATTGAATATGAAACCATGATGGACTTTGTTTATGGGGTACGTGCTGAACCTAAATCCATATCCGATTACCTGATCGAAGAAAAGAATGCTCCTCAGTTTCATACCAAACGAGTATTTATACCCGTTACCTATTTTGGCGATGATCGTCCGGGCTACGATATTCAGTACTTCACCAAAGAAGAGGTTATTAGTGATGTGATGAAGCAATACGAACGCTACCTTTCTCTCACATCAGAGAAAGAACATGATCTTTTCATCAATAGTGAAAATATAGATTAATCAAGATACTTCAGATAACTAAGAAGAGGTTGCCTAATTAAAGGTAACCTCTTCTTAATATTATATATAATCGTCTATATCTAAGGGTAGCAACTACTTTTTTTAAGGTAATCTGAGAAAAAAGGGCATAAAAAAAGGTGAGTTTCCCCACCTTAAATGTTTTCACAACGGAATAATCCTTATTGTGAATTGCTTCAAAACATTGGCAAGGTAAGTATTTATTTAGGATAAGAAAAGGAATATCATCTTATTTTTTATAAATTGTGAAAAATTGACAAACACAAGTACAAAATGAAAAAGATATTAGGCCTGGATATAGGTACCAACAGTGTAGGTTGGGCAGTTGTTAACACCAATCAAGAAGGAGAACCAAGTCAGATAGAAAAGCTGGGGAGCCGCATAATCCCTATGTCGCAAGATATCCTAGATAAGTTTGGACAAGGACAAACAGTTTCATCAACAGCAAGTAGAACAGACTATAGAGGAATCAGACGCCTACGTGAGCGCTCATTGCTACGTAGAGAGCGTTTGCACCGTGTGCTACATATCCTCGATTTCCTACCCAAACATTATGCAGATAGCATAGGCTGGGATCCACGAAACAGCAAAACCTATGGCAAGTTTTTGCCGGGCACAGAGGTCAAACTAGCTTGGGTACCCACTGCCGATGGACACCAATTCTTATTTTACAGCACATACCTAGAAATGCTAGAAGATCTGAAGCAGACACAAGCCCAGCTCTTTGAGACCAGCCAAACACCCGTACCCCTAGACTGGACCATCTATTACTTACGCAAGAAAGCCCTTACTCAGCCCATCACGAAGCATGAACTCGCTTGGCTACTGCTTCATTTCAATACCAAGCGCGGCTATTACCAGCGTAGAGGAGAGCTCGAAGACACTCCAACAGATAAGCTGGTGGAGTACCATGCCTTAAAAGTAGTAGATGTAGAGGTAGATCCTGAAGACCAATCTAAGAAACCTTGGTATTTTGTACATCTGGAAAATGGCTGGATCTACAAAAGACAGAGCAGTGAGCCCCTTGACAACTGGAAAGGATTAGTCAAAGAGTTTATTGTAACAACCCATCTAGACAAAGAAGGGAAGCCTAAGCTAGATAAGGAAGGTGAGGTTAGGCGAAGCTTTAGTAGCCCCAAAGAAGACGACTGGACCTTGGTCAAGAAGAAGACAGAAAATGACCTCGAAAAGAGCGGACTAACTGTAGGTGCTTACATCTACCAAACTTTACTAAACAAACCCAATCAAAAAATAAGAGGTGGGCTGATCAAACACATCGAGCGCAACTACTATGTAGAAGAGCTAGAGCAAATACTAAGATGAGTATATCCTACCAAATGAAGAGCTACGTATAACCTTTCAGAGCGGTGCATTAAATGGAATGGATTTCGCTCTAGGCTTTCACGAGAAGTCTAATGAATTTGAGATAATCCGTAATGAGGACTATGATAGGTTACTTCCTGATGATGTTTTAAAGCCAAAGGTGGGGGATAAGTTTGTTCTGTATGGTTACGACACGAAGTTTATTGACGACCAACTTCTACCTGAAGCAGAACAACGGCTGAGAGAAAAAGCAATAGAGTATGTAGAGAAATTAAAAATTGATCCTTCTACTTACGAAAATCAAATGATGTCTGACTTTATGTTTAATAACGGAGATATCAGAACGTTTGAATTAGGAGATAAGGTCAATTTAATTAATCCTACCTACTTTGAAGAGGGTAGGGAAAGCAGAATTATTGGTTATGAATACTCGCTCGATAAGCCTTATGATAACCCAACTTATTTTGTTGGAGAAACAGCATCTTATTCAAGACTAAATGAGCTAGAAGACAAGGTGAACGAACTTGTCTATAAGGAGCAAATATACCAATCCGCACACAAGGGGGTATATCTTATTACCCAACACGATAGCACAAAGCCAACAGACCGTAATGTGTTTTCTGCATTACGTTCATTAAGCACATTTTTAAGAAAAGACAGAAGCGACAAAACAGAGCACCTACTTCAACTACTCGGTGGAGCAGAATTTGGAGAGTACGTTAATTCACTTGTTGCAGGTAAAGGTGCAGCAATCGATTCGCAAGGAAAAGCACAAGTTGAAAGCTTGGAAGTACGAAGCTATCTAAAGGTACTAGAGCTGATCTATAACAGATTATCAGCAACTGAAGGAGATATTGTTTTTACCGAAAGCGGACTGATAGAGAAAGTAGAAAAGATAGACGATACTACCTATAGACTAACCTTTAGGAAGCGATGGGATAACGACTTTATAGCCTTACATGAAGGAGATGTTTTGCGTGGTATCGTGAACAACCTTACTGCAGGGGGAGAGTATTATACTTCATGGACAAGAGTTTTAAACGTAAATACTTCAGCCAACACAGCAACTGTTGTTGTCTATCCAGACGATGAAACTCCAACAGAAAAGAACTTCGTACCTACTGAAAAAATGGTGGTGCATCGCTGAGGTAATGCGATTGACAAATCTCGTCAAACGACCTGGTACCTATCGAGCACAGAAGGTTGCATTATGTTTTTAAATGGTGTTACTAAGCCTATACTTGAAGAGAGCAACTACTCGGCATTTTGGGGGAAACCTTTAAAGCTAAAAGCCTTTGAAGATAAACCCATCAATTACGAGCAACCGTACTTTTATGCTCGTGGTGCATTAATCCAGGACCTTATTCGAGTTGATTATCAAGGCAATCCCATTATCGACTTCAAGGATAGAGGAGCTTGGGAGCAAGGGAAAGAGTATACCGATGGTCGTAGTTATCCTTATGAAGGTGATGATGTATGGCATTTAGATTGTCGTTGGCGATGTATTGTGGAATCCACTACTCAAGAGCCTAAATGGAATGCTACCGATTGGGTGATGGTTAGTGGTAACGAGAAATTATCACTTGAGCTTTATTCTGATGGGGGTTTTGTTTATCGACCTAATTCGTCTTTCACAGCGAACATAACGGCTAAAGTCTTTATGGGGAATGAAGATATAACAGCGTTTATAGACGACTTAGATTGGAAGTGGACTAGAGAGACAGGCAATATAAATGGTGATAATGCGTGGAATGTGAATCACGCAGGAAACACAAATAAATTGACAATCACGCAAGATGATATGGATGATTTATCAGATTACTCCAAGTTTATATGCACAGCTTATGTACGTGATGGTAAAGAGATTAAGAAAATAGATAAAGAAGTTGTTATATGAAAATAAGAAATGAAAAGTCGATAGCTACTATTTATGATGCAGTATCGATTCTTAAAGGATTAGATATTATTAATGGCTCTTTGAAGCAGAACTATTACGCAGAATCTGCATTATTTGTTCCCGATCGGTTTATTAATCCTTTAATTCTACGTCCTAAAATAGATATATCAGACCCAAGTGGCTCTATACCCAATGGGGATAAAGTAGGTGAATTATCCAGGTTAGAGTGGTTTGAAAATGGAGTTAAGATTAACTCAAATGATGACTTTAAAATAGAAGGAGCTAACCTAACTGTTTTCAAAAATAGTGAAGAGCCTTTCGAGATATCCTATAGGCCAGAATGGTTTGACTCAAGAAAGAAGCAAGTTATAACGATTGAAGATTCGGTTGTTGTGAGTTGTATTTCTCTAGCTCAGAGTGATGCCAATGTAACAATGAGTCTGTCTAAGCCACAAAACTGGGTGCATAATCCCCTAAAAGGGGAACGTATATATACTATCAATGCGTATGTGTCTAAAGATAAAGTCCATGAAAGTGCTGTGGAGTGGTACTATGTAGATGGAAATAAGAAGGATAAATTAATCGATAACTCTTGTTCTTTTTATGTAGAGGGGCAATATACTAATGCCTTAAAGGTAGATAGTGCCTACATGGATAATGTAATCATTAAAGCCAAGAACATTTCTAATGATAAGCTCAAGGAGGTTTATTGGTTTTTTGATAAGCACGGCAATCCTTTAACTTATGCAATGCCTGATAAAACTATTATTGAAGGTAAAGACATTTTCAATCTTCCTGAGAGTCCTATAACATCTAAGTTAGATTATAGAATTAATGGGCTGACTATTGAGCAGTTGGTTAAGAATGGGGATTTTAGTGATGGAAAAACAGGGTGGTCTGGAGTTATTGGAAGTGCTACTATTAATAACGGAATAGTCTCCTTCACACCAGAGGCTCAATATGTAGGAATTACCAATAGTTTAGGGGATAAAATAATAGCAAACCATATACTGTATTTTAAAGCCATGGTTAAATCCTCAACAAAGGGGGCAGCAATAGTAATGTCAGATACTACTCAAACTCGACTACAAAGACATAGTGGTTCAGAAGAATTTGAACTACTATCTAATACTATTACTATTAGCATAATCTTAAGGGAGGTTTTGTAAGTATAAGGGAAAATGATACAACGTTTGTAGAAATACAAGCTACTAATGTTATAGTAGTAGATTTAACCCAAACCTTCGGAGCAGGGAATGAGCCATCTAAAGAATGGTGTGATGTTAATTTACCTGATTACTTTGAAGGGGTTAAATCTGTTCAAACTCCTATGAGGGTTAAGAATGTGGGGGAGAATCTGTTTACAGATAAAATAAAAATACAGGATACATACAGTAATCCAGGATATAAAAACTATATAACAGATAATATTTATTTAATGTCCCCATTCACATCTTGGAAGATAAAATTCAACAAGTATGAGAGTTCATTAGAATTAATGGCAAGTGATGATGGTGCAGGTTTGAGTTGCTTTGGAGGATACACAAGTTTAAAACCAAATACAGAATATACAATCAGTTATAAAATAGAATCTTATGGTGATAAGGGAAATGTTGGTTATTTAGTTAGAAGATGGGGAGTGTTTGATGTTTTAGATAATATAGATACAAATAAGGCGTACTCTCACAAATTCACAACTGACAATGATGGTAATTATAGAGACAAAACGCATTATTTCTTTTGGACAAACCAAGACAGGAGAACAGATTACATTAAATTCTCTAATATAATGCTGTATGAATCTGATAAAGCTTTATTAGAATATATACCATATACCGAGTCCAATTTGTATTTAAACAGCCAATTAGAGTTAAAAAGTATAGGAGCAGTATCTGATTACATAGAGAATGGGAAGTTATATAAAAATATAATGAGATTAAGATTAGGGGATATTCCTTTAGGCTGGTCTCCTGTAGAAAGTAAGTATGGAAAGGGAAGAATATGGACAAAACTAAGTTATAACAATCTTCCTGATAATTACTATAAAGGAGCTTCTTCTATAATACCTAATTTTTACACAGAAGGTGTGAAAAAAAACAATGTAATATCAGGAAATGTCTCCAACATAAGAGAAAATGATGAAGTAGGAATAGGGTGGCATACAGAAGGGGAGCATATAACCTACACATCAGAAACATCTTTTAAATTCAGTGAACTATTGGAAGAGTGTAAGGAATTTTATGTCATATATCCAACACGAACGACGAAAGTGATAGACTTATCTACAAGTGGCAATTTAATAACATACCCCAATGGAACTATATTTATTGATAATGCCATACAACTAGAAGAACAATACCAAGATGGTATAACTATAAAGGAAGGATATCCAATACAAATACTAGAGTCTATCAAAGTAGGTAAAGAGTACCTAGACGTATCAAAAGCAATTGTCAAGGATAACTTGATAACTCACCCAGAGCTAGAGAATGGCGATTTTGTGACCATTGAATACATTTACGACGACAACCCAATCTATGGGACAAATTCAATAGGCTACTTATCACTCGAGGAGATACTAGATGATCTATGGCTAGATAATGTTTACACATACAAAGTAACAAATGGAGAATGGGAGCTAGTTAAGGTAACTGATATTGAAGACTATGAGGAATGGTTAAAAACAGAAAAGATTTCGCCTTATACACTAGCACCTGATGCTGTAATATTCGGTACTTATGAAGCAGAAACAAAGTTCATAAGACAATACCCCTCCAGTTTGTACGTGGACATCATCGCACCCACACGATTAAAGGAAGGAATCACCCAAATAAAAGCTAGAGCATTAGTTGGTACAGCGGATGGGGTAATTGAAAACCCCTCTAAATACTTTGATATCTCTTGGTATAAAAAGAGCAATAAAGCAGGAGCGTCAGATGTAATTATAGGAGAGGGAGAAGAACTCACCATTAATGTAGCTGATGTAGATAGAATAGGAATAGAAGTAGAATCAAAAGCGATAAAAGAATGAAAAGAAGAATAATAAACAATCTAGTTGCATTAATCCCAGAATGGGTTGTGCAAGAGAGAGGATTAAATGACAAAGGTCGTAAGGTGGGTAATGGCTATATATTAAACCAAAAGGAGCTATCGTCAATAGATGGGGACTCTTTGAACATAAGGTAGCCTTATTAGGTGGTGTAACATTGTCGCCTACAAATGCTAAACGATTAATTGATGGAACACTACAACCTATTGTGTTCACAAAGCCAATAATTAATGAGGAACTAAAAGAAGAGGAGGAAGAAGTATGAGTGTAGTTAGTGGATTAATATCGTTTACTAGAGTCTTAGATTGGGACTTGATTACATCTCACCTGTATTCAACCAAGTTACTTATCCAGCGATTAAAAGAAGGAGCAGACACCCCATTGCCCGATTGGACAATAGCATCTAATCAACCTACTATTTACCCACGTGTGTTAAGTCAGAACACAGGTAAGAGGGTAAGTATTATGGCGGGAAGTGAGAAATGGTTGTACAACGGAATAGAAATTGACTTTGAAGCAGATTCACGTTTTAAGAAAATAAGCCACGACGATGGAGGGGTTGTTGTTCCAGGCTTAGAAATCGTTCAAAATTTAGCTTCTGTAGATAACCTAGACACAGACGTTATCACTTTTGAAGCTAAAACTAAAATTAGTGGAGTAGAATATGATAT
The DNA here is from genome assembly GCA_000212915.1 of Bacteroides coprosuis DSM 18011. Classification (NCBI taxonomy): domain Bacteria; kingdom Pseudomonadati; phylum Bacteroidota; class Bacteroidia; order Bacteroidales; family Bacteroidaceae; genus Bacteroides; species Bacteroides coprosuis. The sequence continues at coordinate 2,313,887 of CM001167.1, read as the reverse complement.
TCGCTCTACTATAGATATTCGCCTAGAGGAAATGGTAGGAGAGCCTTACGATGGATTTATTGAAGCTACCGAGGGTGGTGTAGTTGATGACAACACTCCAGAAGTTGTAGCTACAGCGGTACTCCATAAAGGAGGTGCGGAAGTATCAGAAGGAGTTACTTATAAATGGTATAGGGTTGGAAGAGATGGTATTAATGAAATTAAACCCGATCCAGCAACACCTAACAAAATGAAGTTTAAGGATGAAGACATCGATTCGGAAATAACCATCAAAGTAGAGTTCTTCTACAATGGGGTAAACGTTTACAATAAGACTAGAACCTTATCCGATGAGACAGACACTTATTATCTAAGAGTAAAACAAGAAGGACCACAAGACCTTAGAGATAACGATACGTGTAAGCTCACTCCAGAGGTGTATAATCGTGTATTGAATCAGAAAGTAGGTGGGTACATTTTTGAGTATACGGAACTGGATAGTATGCTTAATCTAGTAGGAAAGGAAACAGGAGCCACTTATACCATGACTACAGAGAAACTAGATAAGAATGGAGGGCTTCTGAATTTAATCATAAATGCAACTAAATGAGACTATTCAGTAGGATGATGACCTTTAATAAGGTTAAGGTTGGTGAGCCAGGAGCCAGTCTTGTCTATGCAGGAGCTTGGAGGGAGGATGTTACTTATCTTAAAGATGATGTAATTAATCACTACGTGCACCAGGTTCGCAATGGGAAAAAGGAGTTCTACTTACTTCAATCTCCTCAATCATTAGGAGATGATCCATACTTGAACAACACGCAAGGCAGTGGCGACATCTGGAGAAGAGTAGAGCAGCACGACCTTATTTTAGCAAGAAAAATTCAAACAGATGAGATAGACACAAGCAACCTTGTAGCAAGACATATTAGAACAGAAGTTCAAGGTCCACGTATAGAAGCATCAGGTTCAGAGATACATATTTTTGGGCAGGAGGAGCATCCAAACATAATCTTTGGAGTTAATGAGGGTGGGTATGCAATTCTAGCCTATTATGTTAATGGGGAAAAAATATATGACCTAGGTCCTAGTGGATTAAAAATGTTTGACTTTGCTCCTGTGAAATGGACAGAGCTTAAATACATAAAATGTGCAGACTATTCAAAGAATGAGAATAACATAACATTTGACGACTTAAGAAAGGCAACAGATAGGTTTAAGTCTTTAGGAGATGCTACATCATATTGGAGATACTATGCAGGAGGACATCCTTCTGTAACAGAAGAAGATAGAGAGAAAGAAAAATACCTATATAGTAATAAATCTACAAATGTGGAATTTAGAATGCCTACAGGTTGGTATTACACCCCTCCATTTATAGAAAATCAATTTCTAATAGTACCATCAGGAGGAACAGGTCAATATATAAAACCACTGTATAGTTCAGATACATTATATCCAAATCCACTAGGAGTAAGAGATACCCATCCTATACATAGAGTAGATGTTTTTCTAGTGGTAATGGGAATTGTAAAAGCATCAAAAACTTTAGTGTGGAATGGCTATGATGATGGCGGAGGAATTATTCCAGATCTACCACTTCGTCCTTAATAAATAATATAAAATAATAAGAGTGTTTTTTAGATAAAAGAAAAAGTATGGAACGGTTAATGGGGAGTGAGTTTGTAGAGTGGCTTTACAATCGAGGTAAAGACTTAGTAGTGATGATATGGACCGTAGCACTGGGGATAATATCGCCCTTGAAAGCAACGATTGGTTTACTTATTCTATTCTTTATAGTGAACTGTATCTTTGGCTATAAAGCAGGCTTTAAGTGTGGAGAGAAGTTTAATATGAAGAAATTAAAAGATGGCTTTTGGTTACTAATAACCTTTTTTCTGTTAATCGTTCTGATTAATCAATCCATGCTATAACCTACAATGAGTTTGATTATGCCCTCTTTTTAGTCAAGGTTTTAACGTGGTTTTTTGGCTACCACTACTTAGTTAACATTGTAAGAAACTCAATGACAATCTGGCCCAATGTAGAAGCCCTCAAAACACTCTATCGGGTATTAACTGTGGATGTAAAGTATTTTATAGAAAATAAATTTAGAGAGAAGTTAGGATTAAGTAAAAAGATAAAAGAGACTAAAGATGAGTAAGATACCTAGAGGAATTAGAAATTGTAATCCAGGAAACATTAGGAGAAATAATACTAAGTGGCAAGGATTAAGAGAAGTACAGACTGATCATTCATTCTTTCAGTTTGAATCTATGGAGTGGGGGTATAGAGCGATGCTTAGAACGCTACAAAATTACCAGCGAATACATGGATTAAAAACATTAAGTGAAATGATTTATCGCTAGGCTCCACCTTTTGAGAATAACACAGAGCAATACATACGTGTAGTAAGTAATAGAGCAAAAATTAGACCTAACGTCCCTATTGATGTAAATAACAAGTCATTGATGAGTAGGCTAGTTGAAGCCATGTGTTTTATGGAGAATTCGGTAGTAGGAGACTTTAATGAAATAGAAAGAGGATGGGAGCTGTTATAAAAATCATAGCAATTGTTCTTCTTTTTACAGGGTGTAAAACCAAACAGATACCTGTATTTGTAGAGCGAGTAGTGAAAGATAGTATAGTAGTGCGTGATACAATACAAGAGGTTCTATTAGAGCCTTATTTTGAAGAGGTATCCACAAAAGACACGGTTTCTTACTTAACAAACAAATATGCCTATAGCGAAGCAAAGATTAACAATAATGAGCTGTATCATAACTTGGGTATATGGCAAACACCAATTGGAATTAAAACAATCAAACTAACAGAATACAAGTTGATAAAAGAACCTGTTCCATACGAGGTAGAGAAGATCATCAAAATAGAAAAGAATTTAACTTGGTGGCAAAAAATAAGAATGCGTATCGGTGAGATAGCACTCTTATTTATCTTGGTATTTGTAGGATTTCGATTGAGCAAAATATCTTAGCTAAATCTCCCTGGATCACCTGCAAAAGTAGGGGGAGTAGTATTATTAAGCAAATAGCTTAGTCACTCTAAATAGGAAGAAACTAATATCTGTCACTCCCCTTAGTTGAGTTCTAAAAACTTTTAAGACACTCTTTCATAAAGTGTGTAAGTTAAAACGAACGGCTTGGGTAACAACTTTACCTGAGCCGTTGTTATCTAGTAAAAAACTTAAACATTTATGAAAACAGAAGATTTAATCCCTGATGAGTTCTTCAAACAGTTTAAAACAGGTGAAGACCTAAACAACTTTTTAAAGTCCATTCAAAAGCGTGGTATTGAAAAGATGCTTGAAGGTGAGCTAGATGCTCATTTAGATTATGATAAGCATAGTCGTAGGAAAGAGGATAATAGCCGTAATGGATACTCTAAGAAGACCATTAAAACGAGTTATGGTAGTGAGCAGATAAAAGTCCCTAGAGATCGAGATGCTAGCTACAACCCTATGATTATACCCAAACGTAAAAGTATGGTCGAAGGGTTAGAGAATGTCATTGTCTCTCTTTATGCCAAAGGAATGAGCGTTTCGGATATAGAAGAGCAAATACGAGAGGTCTATGATTTTGATGTCTCTCCTGCCACGATTTCCCGTATAACAGATGCTGTTACTGCTGATATTGTGGTGTGGCAAAATAGACCTTTAGAGCCTGTATACCTTATTGTTTGGATGGATGGCATTGTATTTAAAGTCAGAGAGGGCTCTAAAGTAATAAATAAAACCATTTATATTGCTGTGGGATTAAGACGTGATGGGCTTAAAGAAGTTCTGGGACTTTGGCTGGGTAAAATGAATCCTCAGCCTTTTGGATGAGTGTTTTAACCGATTTAAAAGCCCGTGGCACAGAGGATATCTTAATTACTGCAACGGATAACTTAAACGGCTTCACAGAGACTATACGCACAGTTTTCCCTGAATCCAAGACTCAAATCTGCATCGTACACCAAATCCGCAATGCCTGTAAATATGTGGTTTGGAAAGACAAAAAACAGTTTACCTCAGATATGAAGAATATCTATAATGCACCTAATAAGGAGGCTGCAGCAGCTGCTTTGGAGGACCTTGCAGCTAAGTGGGACTCCAAGTACTCCTATGCCGTGCAGAGCTGGAGAAACAACTGGGAAGAGCTTACAGTCTTCTTTGAGTACCCTATAGAGATAAGAAAAGTTATCTATACTACCAATTTAATCGAAAATCTAAATGGTAAGATTAGAAAGTATACCAAGAATAAATTATCGTTCCCTACGGATGATTCTGTGATGAAATCAGTATATTTAGCCCTTAGGGAGGCCACTAAAAAGTGGTCAATGCCTATCAGGAACTGGGGCTTCATTTTAAATCAGTTCCTAATTATTTACAAAGAAAGGGTCAGGTTATAACAATAACCCAACCCAAGCTTTATTTACTTACACACTTGTTGAGACAGTGTCTTTTGAAGGATTTGTTCGAATCTCTCCAGCTCCACAAAAAACCAATAATAAATTAAGCGTTGATGTTTTTAGAATATCAACGCTTTTTTATTAAGTCTCACTATCTACTTATCTTATTTCCTTTGATTAAGGAATGACATCATATTGTTAGAAGTTAATGATTCAATCTAATAATTCTTTTGCTATAAAAGGAAAACTACCATAATACATTATGCTCTAAATATGTGTTGGTAGTAAACTAGAGTTTGATATTAAAGGATTCTGAACCTCATTGGTAAGTCTGTAGACAAAGAAATTTAGTGTTTATTTTGATAAGGTATTAATCACAGTTCTAAAAATTGGATACCCTTTGCTTTTACTTGTTAAGCCATATACTAGTTATGCTCTAGTAGTATTCTGTGATATTTTCTAGAATTGATTCTAAAGTTCAAATAGATAAGAACGTTAGAAACTTTTATATTGAATAAACAGTTGTGGTTATTCTTTCCAATTTGTTAGTAATCTAACTCCCAAAAAACAGACTTGATAGATACATTTCAAAGTTTTGGTTTATCTAGTGTGATGTTACGATAACCGATCGAATATATTTGAGTTTATTTTCAAGTGTTTAATGAAGCAAGAGAGGTGTGAGCAGATGGGGTGTACTAGCGAAAGATTTGGAAAATATTATGATTTTATGTAGAGTAAATTTATTTGACGTTTATGTTCCTTGATTTACTCTTTCCAGCCTCAAGTAATTAACTTTATCTACGCTACAATTAAGGTGTCTGTATGCTTAGAATGCATAATCTTATTTTATTTTGAAAAGGATAAATATTAATTATTTTCTCATTGGATACCTTCATTCCTCAGGGTATTCTTTATGCATATATTTTTAATTTTGAAGATATATGTACTTACTTTTTATCATATTGAATGTAGAGATTTTCAAAATAGTTAAGCAAATCATATGAAGATGAAATAGCTTTAGAGTCTCTATACCTCTCATTATTTTTTCTAGAAAAGAGAGTGTTTTATTTGCTATTAAGTGTTAATTAAAGCTTTGTTTTTTTTTAAAAATGTTCTTTTTTGTGCTTTTATAGTCTCTCAAAATGACTAATCATTTGTTTTGTTGTCTGTAGGTGTGTTTTTTTCTGTTGAGTTTAGAAGTTTGTATTTTATATGAAAAGTGTTATTTTTATAACTTTTCCTTTGAAATATATAAAAATATAATATATATTTGCAATCTCATAACCTTAATAAGGGACTTAGTCTGTAATGTAAATTTGTGAATAATGATTGAGTTTTACCGACAAGTATTTTGAGTGGTTAATTTATGGGATTATAAGTTTAAAAACAGCATAAACTTATTAATTGCTTGTTTTTATATAGCTGTAAAAAGTTCACTTAATAATGGTTTTTGACTTTGTTATCAATGTTTAGGAATATGTAAGTGAGCTTTATAAGCTTTTGATATAAATAAAGAATATGACCTAAATATAAAAGATGTATTGGGTTTTTTTTCTCCCTTAATGATATTAATAAAGAGTGCTTTATTTTTACAGTAAAACATTATAACTCTATATTATATCATAGAGGACTATATAATAAAAGCCATAAATATGACTCTGTTGAATAGAGTCTATGGAGAGTTATAAAATAAAATATTTACGAATCTTTATTATAGCATTCATTAAATTTTAATTGATGAGACAGAAAAAATTTCGATTTACTTTGGTTGTGGCGATAATATTACTACTTCCCACAATAGGTGTCAAAGCACAAAATGTAGCTATTAAGACAAATCTACTTTATGATGCAACCGCTACTTTTAATGGAGGAGTTGAATTTACTATGGGTAAGAAGTGGACTATGGACTTGTCTGCAAACTATAACCCTTTTACTTTTAGCGACAACAAAAAGTGGAAACATTGGATGGTTCAACCAGAAGCTAGATACTGGTTTTGTGAAAAATGGAATGGCCATTTCTTTGGAGTACATGCTAATGGTGGTCAGTATAACGTAGGAAACTTAAATAGTTCTTTGAAGTTTTTGGGTGTAAATCTTAAAAAACTTAAAGATAATCGTTACGAAGGATGGTTTTTAGGAGGAGGAGTCTCCTATGGATACTCATGGATGTTGTCTAAACATTGGAATTTTGAAGCTGAAATAGGAGTGGGTTATGCCTACTTTGATTACGATAAATACAAGTGTGAAAAATGTAGTGATAAACTTAGTGAGGACAAAAAGAGTTATGTTGGACCAACTAAGGCTGCATTAAATCTGGTGTATATATTTTAATAAAGAAAGACAATGAGAAAGACAATAATAATATTTGTAATATTAATTACTTCGACTGTAACCTATGGGCAAACTTTACTTAATGGTCAAGTTGAAGTTGCGAAGAAAGAGATTGTTAAAGAGGGAGACTTAGTCGCTGTAGATTTGCTTTTAGACTTATCTAAATTAGAGATTAAGTCTAACCAGCTCTATGAATTAACTCCATCTTTTGTGAGTGATAGTAATAAAGAGGAATTACCTAAAATACAAATCGTAGGTAGAAATAAAGAACTCTTTTTAAAAAGGAATGAAAAAAATCCCTATGGATATAGAATTCGTCGCAAAAATAGAAAAAGTCAAGAGTATCACTATCAGGTAGTGGTTCCTCATCAAGAGTGGATGAACAGGTCTACCTTTGTGATGGATGAAGATCAATGTGGCTGTAATTCTGTCGTATTGGCATCTGCCCAAAACAGCATAACTAGCGTTGATTTAATCCAAGAGTTTATTCCATCTCTGGTATTTATAAAACCCGAAGCAGAGGTTAAAAATAGAAATGAAATAGGTAAGGCCTATTTGGATTTCCAGGTTGGTAAAACTCATATATTGGAGACTTTCAGAAACAACCCTACCGAGTTGGCTAAGGTCAATCAACTCTTTGATGAGATTAATAAAGATGAAAACCTTACCATCAAAGGGATTGCAATTCATGGATATGCATCACCAGAGGGATCTTATAGCTTGAATAGTAAGCTCGCTTCAGAGCGTGCTCAGGCTTTTAAACAATACCTCACATCAAAACATCACTTTAAAGGATATGAAATCCAGGTTGACTCTACTCCTGAAGACTGGGAGGGTTTGCGTAAATATGTAGTAAACTCTACAATTAATGACAAAGAGGCCATCCTTTCAATTATTGATAATGCCATGGATCCCGATCCGAAAGAATGGAAGTTGAAGGCAACTTATCCAGAGCAATACAGGGAGTTACTTCAGAATTGTTATCCAGCACTGAGAAGGTCGGAGTATATTATAGATTATACAGTACGTGCCTTTTCTGTAGAGGAAGCTAAGGTGTTACTTAAGACAAAACCTCAACTATTAAGTTTAGAGGAGATGTATCTTATTGCTCAAACTTATGAAGTGGGAAGCGATGAGTTCCAGGAGGTTTTCGATATAGCTGTTCGCATGTATCCTAAAGATCCAATTGCCAACTTAAATGCTGCAAACATCAGCCTCTCTAAAAAGAATTTAGAAGATGCTCAAAGATACCTAGATCGGGTAGAAGGTGATAGAGCCGAGAAGATTCATGCACAAGGTGTATTGGAAGCAATGAAAGGTAATCTGCAAGAGGCAAAAAAACTCTTTGAAAAGGCAGAGCAATTGGGAATATCTGAGGCAAGAGAAAATTTAGAGAAGATAAAATAGAGATTACCAAATAGAAATTGTTAAACATTAATTTAAAGAAAAATGAAATTTAAAAAATTATTATTAGTAGCATTAGCGGCTATAGGATTTACCTCTTGTAGCAATGATGATGACCTACAAGAAGTAAACAATGAAGGCAATGCATGGACCTCTTTCAGCATAGCTTTACCATCTGCTAAAACAACAAGAGCAGACAAAGGAGAGACAGAAGAGGGAACAAGCGATGAGCAAGCTGTTGAAGGCGTTAGAGTGGTTTTGTACAATAACAACTTAGTTGCTTATGCTTTTGACTTAGAGATTAAGACCGATGGAGAAACAAGCTTCAATGGTAAAGATGTTTTAGAAAAGGCAACAAAAAGTGTTTTTGAAACAAAAGCACAAAAAGTAAAAAAAACAAGATTACCAGGTTCTTGTTATTTTAAATCCTCAAGCAGGTATTACAGAGGCTACAACTCCTGGTAAGTTTTTAGCTGCATTAGAAGAAGCTGTAGATGCTGATGTAGAAAAATTTACAGGAGTAGGTTTTCTAATGACAAATGCGCAGGGATTAGTTACTCTTTCACAAGATCAACTAAAAGATTCTGAAAAAGATGCAGAAGAAGCAACAGATAAGGTAAAAGTTCCTGTAGATCGTGCTGTTGCGAAGGTTTTTGTTTCTGGAACTCCAAAAACAGTAGAGGGGTCTGGGGATCAAGTAAAACTTCAAGGATGGGCTTTAGATGTGACCAACAAAAAAGCTTTTTACATGAGAAAGATGACAAAAACTTTCAAGGGAAAAGCTGAAGTTGTTGGTGATGAAAGGTGGGCAAGATATGCTGAAGACCCAAACTTTGGAGAGGTTACAAAAGAGAATAGAGGCGATCACTTTAATTACCTAAGAGGTATACCAAGTAAGTTAAACACGGTTGGTACTGCTGATGAAAACGCTGCTTATGTTCTTGAAAACACAATGGAAGCAAATTGGCAAAACGAGGATTTGACTACTCGTGTTATCTTAAAAGCCAATTATATACCAAAAGGATTTAAAGCAAATGATAGTTGGTTAAGCTATAAAGGCTTCATACTTTCTGTTGCAGACTTTAACGAAAAACTTGCATTAGCTTTAGATCTTGAGGAAGGTGAAGATTTAGCAGGTGTTCCCGCTGGCTTTACGGCTGATATGAATGAGTTAAGTAAAGATGTACAAGCTATAAATGAAGGGAAATTAGTAGAAGGAGAATCTTTTTCTAAGAATAACTTAAAGTATTACTCTAAGGGGGTTAACTACTATCCTGTGTATATCCGTCATTTTGAAGATGCTATTACAGATATGGAATACGGTCGTTATGGTGTTGTTCGTAATAACGTATATAAGTTAACTATTAACTCAATAACAAAACCAGGGGAGCCTGAAGTTGTTGAGCCAGAAGAACCAGAAATACCAGTAGATAAGAAAGAGTCTTATGTTTCATTCAATGTAACTGTTCAACCTTGGTTAGTGCGTAATCAAAGTGTTGATATTTAAGACACAACAATAATCTATAGCAGCGAAAGCTGCTATAGATTATATCCTTTTTATAAAAATAATGAAAGTAGATAGAATGAATAGTTATAAAAAAATAAAAGAAGTAGCCTTACTTTGTATTGTAGGTGCAAGCATCCTTCTCTCTTCTTGTATTAAGGAAGATTTCGATGACTGTAACTATCAGTTGCGTTTGCTATACGATTACAATATGGATTATGTTGATCTATTTTCTAAGCAAGCAAGTCGGGTAAATTTATTTGTTTTCGATGACGAAGGAGTATTTATCAAAGAAATTGAGAAGCCTGTATCCAACCAGCTTTCAGCTTTTTATATGGATGTAGATGTACCATTTAACCGCTCTTATAACTTTCTTGCATGGTCTGGACTGTACGATGAATATTATACTTTGAATCAAAAGATGAAAGCAGGAGTTACACATATTGATGATGTAGAACTCTCACTAACAGAATTAAACAACGAAATCCTCTCAAAAGAACTGCCTCCCTTATGGTTTGGAAGGATCCAGGATAAGGTAGGATCGTTGGGCTCTGGTGTTATGCCATTAACTAAAAACACCAATAAGATTCGCATCGCTATGCGTATTTTACCTACAGTAGAGACTGACTTGAAACTGGTAAAAGAGAAATTTAATTTTTATATACAAAGTTCAAATACCTCTTACAATAGCACCAACCAAGTGCTTTCCGAAAAACCTTTTAAATATGCACCTTATTATGCTGAAAATGATGAAAAAGGATTTATCGTAGAGTTAAACACCTTGAGATTGATGGCAAATAGGGAGAACCTACTGGTAATAACAGACCCAGAGACAGATGAGGTTCGCTTTACTATGGATCTCAACGAATATTTAGATGATTTAAGGTTCCTATCCAATAACAAACTCTCGTTACAAGAATTTATGGATCGAGAAGATGAATATGCCATGATCTTCTTTTTTGGAGGTAAGGATGATATGTTCTCCTCTTTATCTGTAGAAATCAATGGTTGGTTAGTTCGTAAGCAAGACGTGAACGAATAAAAATAGAATAATATACTTGATATGAAGAATAGTAACTCAATAATAGCTCTATGTTTGGCTCTTTTTTCTTTCTTTTCCTGCGTAGGGGAGGAGAGTGATAAAAGTATGCCTGCAGAAAAAGTGTACCTATCTACTCGGGTAGGAACTGTTAATCAAGATAACGTAGCATCCGAGGATTATGTATCTGAGGTAAGAGTTATGGCTTTTCAAGCCGATGATGGTGCTTGTGTAAAGAATGAGTTGCTTACTTTTAATGGAAACAACCAACCCACTGCAGAACAGAATAGATCAGATCAGATAACTTTATTGTCTGGTACTTATGATTTTCTTTTTATAGCCAATGAAAGCAGCTACAACTACAACACATCATTTAAAGAAGCTTTATTAAATATACGTCACATTGTTCAGTTAGAAGATGAGGTGTTTACTACATTGAAGTATGAGCCAACAAGCGATAGTGAACAAGGAAAAGGTATTTTAATGTCGGCGTTTTATCCAGGTGTACTGCTAGAAGAGAAGGGGGAAAATGAGTCTGTTATAATACAAGATGTAGAACTACTGCGAGCTTTTGCTAAAATAGAGATTCAATTTCATAATAAAGTAGGAGAGGAAAATTTTAAAGAGATTACCAAAGTCAGTTTTCATAATGTGCCCAAACATTATACGGTTCCAGCAGCAAACCAAGATTATCTATCGATATATCCCGATAAATTTACCTCTTTCGAAAAAGCTATAACATTTACTGAGGAGGAATATAAAAAAGAAACTATAGGAAGTGTTGTCTTTTATGTCCCTGAGTTTTTGCGTTACAAAGACAATAAAGTGGAAAAATACATGGATATAACCATTGAAGGTATAGGCTTTTTACCCCACCAGATTAGGTTAGCCCATCAGCATTTTGAAGATTACAAGCAACCCCGCACACTCTCTACTGAGCTGTTATCTACTACTACTGTTCTTCGCAATACACATTATAAAGTAGATGTGAATTTAACCGCTTCCAGAGATTTGGAGAGTGTCTTAAAAGTGTTGCCATGGCAGTTTTTAAAATCAGAAATATCCTATACAGACCCTTCATGGACGTTGTTTAAAATAGAGGTCGGAGGAAAAGATGTTATAGATCAAAAAGAGATTTCTCTTAAGTCGGGAGAGGAGGCAAAAGTAACCTTTGAGTTAGATGAGCCATCGGGGGCTATATGGAAAGCCTCTTTGACCAATGGGCGTTTTTTTGAATTTACAGACCCAACTACAACTACTGGTTTGGCTGGTACAGAATATACTTTTAGCATAAAAGCGTCTCAAGATTGGAATGGCTCTTTCAACTATACGGAGTTCTATATATCGGTTAACGGAGAAGAGTTAAAGTTGCGAGAAGATGGGGTAGGAATTGGTAACCGATATGTGTTTAAACAAGTAGAGTAAGAGAGATGAATAAAATAAAATTATACTTGGTAGTACTATTAGCTATTGCTTTTAGTTCCTGCATAGGAGAGGAACTTGTTGAGGAGAAAGGTTCTAGTAATAAGGAGCTGATTTTGACATTGGCCTATTCCAATCAGATAGCTAATGGGGTAACAGCAAGTAGTCGCGCAACAGAGGTGAAAGATGGAGAAGACCTCTTGAATGAAAATAGAATAGAGAAAGTAGACATCTTCTTTTATACGGAAGCAGGAGAACTAACTTGGCATGTAGAGCCCACTGCTATGAGAATAGAAGATGGAGAGGATCATACTAAAAAACTAACATTAAGAGCTACCAAAGAGATAGCTAGTGAGCTGAATAACAAAAAATATAAACTGGTAGTTTTGGTTAATGGACCTGATCGCGGAGAGATAACGGATAAACCCTACAACGAGTTGCAGCAGAAGGTATATACTAAGAACTTAGATGCAACAGAGCGTCAGCGTCCTTTAGATCTTTTTTTAATGGACGGGGAGAAAGAGACTGGGACTATAAAGCTTGATGAGGAACCTTATAATCTTGGAAACGTAGAACTCTCTAGAGCGGCTGCAAAAATTAGAGTACTAATAAATAAGATAGAGGTCGATGGTTATAAAGCTGGAACTCCTACTTTAAAGCTGGTTACTTATGCTGGAAAAACAGCTCTTTTAGGTGGTAAACCTCTAAAAGCACCTACATACAAAACTACAACAGAACAAAATTTAATAAAGGGGAATAAAATCCCCTATACTACAAACTACCCTCTTTACTCCTTTGAGAACGATTGGAAAGAGGATGATTCAAAGATGACTTATCTGTTGCTAAAAATTCCTTTCTCAGATACAACAGAGAAAAAAGAGGCAGATTACTATTATCGTGTCCCAATCTATTATAGTATTGATAGCAACAACTCCTTTTCTATAAAAAGAAATCATCTTTATGAGGTAAATATAGATATAGAGCGCTTAGGTGCTTCTACAGAAGAACTTCCTGTGGAATTATCGGGAAAAATTGATGTAGAACCTTGGAAAGAGATAGATGCTGTTCATGCACAACTTCATAAGGCAAATTATTTGGTTGTGAAAGAGACTGAGTTGGATATGATGAATGTGGCTGAAAAGAAAATAGAATACATCTCTAACTCTACATTAAAAGTGAAAGACTCTACCTTAAAAGCTCACTATTTTGAGTATGATACGAATGGAAATTCGCAAAAGGTCGAATTAAAAGGTGAATCTCTACCCAAAATTTCGTTTACTGAAAGTGATGGAAAAACTTTTATTCAAATTAACAAAGAGGTTCCTAATAATTATGCACCTCTATACATCGAATTTACTGTACAAAATGAGGGTGGGCTAGAAGAGAAGGTAAATATCGTGCAATATCCTCCGCGCTACATTACAGGTATTAATCCGTCGGATAAAAGATATTATAAAGGAACAGAAGGTAATCCAAAGAGTAATACCACTTTATTCACAGTTACCACTGTTGTGCCTGTTGAGGGCGATATCATTGGTGATCCTACAGATGTTGTTAGCGGTAAAACAGGAACGGATGAGCTTTCGAATAAGATCATATCTCCTCAATTTATTATAGCTTCACAGTTAGGGGTTACTTACCAAAGGTATTTAGATAAAGATGAGTACAACAACAAGGGCAGATTGTTAGGTGAAAGTGGGGAGACTCGTTGTTCAAAGTATTGGGAGAGAAATTATGGAGATAATAGTGAAGTTGTACTTGATGGTGTACAATATCTTGGGAAATGGCGCCTTCCTACCAAAGCCGAAATAGAATATATTCAAAGAATACAGAGAGATCCAAATTCTTCTGTTAAGAGTTTATTAGAAGGAGAAAAATATTGGAGTGCTTATCACCATGCCTATTTTAATTTTAAAACCGGTAAATGGCCGAATGCATACGAATACTCTAAAGCTCATATCCGCTGTGTTTTTGATATCTATAAATCTGAACCTACGAAACAATGAAAAAATACATACTAATTCTAAGTTGTTTGATTCTAGCTGCCTGCGCAGAAGATGTAAAATTTAACTCTGACTTAAATACTACCGGTGAGGGAGAGAAGATTGAATGTGAATTATCTGTTTTCCTTCCCGAATATATAGCTGCTAACACTCGCTCAATAAAAGAGGTTACTTCCTTACACTTATTGGTTTTTGATGAAAATGGATTATTCCTATCAAGAAATGAAGCCATTTTGGAGGAGGGAGAAGGAGATACTCGAAAGTTTAAGGTTACCTTACTCTCTAGTAAATCTAAAAGAATCATTCACTTTGTAGCGAACTATGATTGGACAGGCTTTCCTACTAGTCATGAGTTGCGTGGTGTCGATGAAGGAGGAATAGTGCCTAAAATGGAACAAAGTCAAACTTCGTATTGGAAGAGAGTTGAATATGAAGGTGGTTTGAATGCAGATACTTTTAATAACCAAACTATATCTTTGTTACGTAACCGTGCAAAGATTACAGTAGATAGTAGAGCATCTAGTTTTAAGTTGATTAGCTTTACATTATATAATGGAGTAAGTAAAGGAACCTTAGCTCCATTTAAATACAATGGAGAAACACCAGAACATACATTTACAGAGGGAGTTCTAACAGAGGCACTAACTGGTGATGGTGAAAATGTAAATAGTGGAGATAACAACAAATCCATTGATGTTTTTGAAAAAAGCAATAGTGATGCCAGCGCTTCTAAAAAGGCCTTTTTAGTAGTCAAAGGAAGTTATCTCGGTAAGGAGGGGTTTTATAAAATCGACTTAGTTAATAAAGAGACTGGAGAGTTATACAATCTGATTCGTAATAAACACTATACTGTAACTATAGAAGAGGTAAATTTTGAGGGTTATCCTACAGCGAATGACGCTGCTCATCATCCAGCCTCTAATAATATATTTGCCTCTATTGAGTTGCGAGACTTCCCCTCTATCTCTGATGGGAATAGTATCTTAAAGGTTAGCTCAGTAGGAGACTATTTCGTGCGTGATAATGAAACGAAAGTTGTAGCTATTAACTACTATCCAGATAAGAATTCGACAGCTACCGAAAATGGAAAAATAAGTGTAAAAAAAATTGATCCAGAGAATAGAGTAACTTATGAGTGGGATCCTAGTTTAGGAGAATTAACTATTTTTGATCCTAGAATAGCTCCAGGTGAGGTGAAGAAAGTATCTTTTGTTGTTACTGTAGAGGGGAGTGGTTTGTTGCGGTATATAGGCTTTTACCTACGCTCTCCTTATAAGTATGAAGCAAAACTAATTTTTAATGGGTTGAATCAAGACTCTGGTGTGGAAATTAGTTTTAAAGTACCCAACACTTTTTTATCCAATTTATTCCCGGTCGATTTAAAGATATATACCAATGAGCTTTATCCCGATATAGCTGAGAATGAAATAGCAGTAGGTTTTGAAGATAGTAGGTATTTCTATAGATATCAAATAAGAGAAGAAAATATTGGAGAAGATGAACGAGTAACTCTTTACTTCAAAAGAGTAGCCAATAATAAGACAGAAGAAATAACTTTGAGTTCCATTTACTACGAAGATGTAAAGGTATCCTTATAAAGAAGAAACGGTTTCTTTTCCATGATATAATTAAAAAAAGCTCTTTTAATTACTAATTCTTTGACTTTATCTATTTAGAACCGAGTAATGTTGATTACTGTTATTGAGTTTTGATTGTGAAGTAGTTAAAGGTGTTTTCCTATGTCTTGTTGATTATAAAATATTTTTTTGGGCTTAAAGATAAAGAATAAAAAAGAGTTCTAGAGCTAGTTTTAACGACTCTAATAGCTTAAAAATCAATTTGAAATTAGTTATTTATTATGTAAAAGAGCTAACAATCTATAGAAAGAATAAATTACTGTTCTGGTAGTCATCTCAAAATTAAACAAGGATTTCAATAGTAAAAATATTCATACTCTTAAACTAGAATGTGTTTGCCCCATAAAAGAAGAGGATGTGCTTTTGTGCACATCCTCTTCTTTATATAAAGGTATTTGTTTTTGCGGTGCATTTTAAAGCCAAATAGAACCCGCTTCAGGGTCTATGTCCCCATAAAAAAGAGTCTTCAAATCTTCAAGAGCTTCTTCTGGAGTAATAGAATAGGCTTTAGCTATTGATTCGAGTAACTTTTTGTCGGACTCGGATAAATCTTCTATCGCTTCAGTTTCTAGGTACTCCATTTGATCCGCATAAACGACTACGGGAATTTTGATTTTTAAATCCCAATGATCTCTTTGTCTTTGGGCTAGACTAGGAGCATAGAAAGGAGAAGCTTGTCCTTTAACATCCCATTTAGATTTTGCCGCATGCATTAACTCTATATTTAATACAAACTGTTTTCGAGGTTTTAAAAACTTAAAGTATCCTTTCAATCCGATAGGATTTTTATCCCCCAATTAATTTAGCTCCTTCGTTGTGCCTGTTTTTATCCCAAGGGTCGGTATCGCAATAGAAGTATTCAAACAAGGTTGCAGGGTTGGTATCGTCGTTTTCACTTACTCCATCAAAAGTGTTTTTAATATCTCTTGGAATAAAGAAATGCTGATGAATTTGATCTTGACCATTTTCAACAAACTCTCCTGTGATCTCTTCTCCCTTAGCATTATAATACTTTATCCATAGGGCATACACATTTTGTCCTTTGGCATCATGAGGGGTACTTCTGACATTGAATTGCTTAGCACTTTCTGCACTGGGGTGCCATCCTTTCTCGGTCTGTTCAATCGTTACTTTCTGAACTTTATTCAGATGTACAACGCCTTCTATCTCGGGGTTTTGATGAAACTTATAAGTTCCATGCAAATGCCCTTCCACTAAAATTAGTTCCGCTTTTACTGGGTCTTCATGATCTTTGTTTAAAATTTCATTACTAGGAATATCTGGATCTTTGCTGCATGAAAACATTCCCATACTTGCTACCATCAAAAAGGCAGTCATCACTTTCATAAATTTCTGTTTCATTTTATGATCTTTTTAAAATTAAAAACTCCATATACACACCATACGGATATCGCGTCCAGTATCATGTGCATAGTATCTAAATCGATCTCTATATTCTTTGTATTCTTTGTTTAAGAGATTGTTTATCTCAACTAGAAAGGTCATTTTATGCTTTTGTTTGAAGTCTATATTACCTTCTATTTGCAACCCCAATAAATGATAAGAAGGGGGAGTAAATGGGATCAGGTCGGTAGCTGGATCAAAACGTTTTTGCTTGGCTACATACTTATGTTTCAATGTAAAACCTACTTTATGGAAAAGAGGGATACCCGATAATTCATACCCCAAAGTTTGTAGCCAGTGAAAGGATGGGATATAGGGTAAATATCGTCCTGTATTCTTCTCATTGGCCCAAATCATACTCGCTTTATGGGTATAGGTTAAGGATGAAAAAGGAGTAAATGATAATTCTGCATCTATTCCCCTAAAGAAGCCATCTACTTGCTTGTACCTAAAAACAGGATAAGTACCCGAAACGATAGTCATATAATCTTGAGAGGGCTCATCGTAAATATAATTATGAACCCACTGCAAATAACCATCTATAGAGAGAGTAAGAGGCTTGGTTTCATAGATGAAAGAGCTAATCCATTTCGTACTTCGCTCGGGCTGGAGTTGGCTATTCCCCACAACATAAATTCCTGAGGCATGATCTAGTCCATTGCTATACAATTCGTGCACATGGGGAGACCTCCAAGCTAGCCCCAGATTGGATACAAATTGAAGAGAACGACTTATCTGATAAGCACCTCCTAGATGATAGGTGGCATTAGCAAACGTTCGTTTACCTCCGTATCGTTCTCCATATGAATTAAAGCCATCAGCTTTACTACTTTGTCTGTCAAACCGAATACCGGCATCGGCACTCCACTTCTCCCTCAAAAACCTTTGAATCAAAAATGCACCCCAGTTCTGTTGTGTGTAATTGGGTATGATAGGAACAACGCCTGTACCTGCTTTATTGGCATTATCAGCAGTACTTGGCGTAAACACTCAAGGCTATGCAGTCTTAGCATACTATTCTAATGATGGACAACTCATATATGACTTAGGACCTCGTGGTATCAACTCGGGTGCTATTAAGCCAGAAAGCTGGACAGAAACCAAACTTGTAGGGCCAATTACCAGTGATGATGATCCTAAGTTCTTTGACTTCAATCTGTATACCAATACAGACTCATATAAGGGTCACACCTACTATAGATACTTTGCAGGAAGTAATCCTACTATTACGCTCGAGGAAAAAGAGAAAGAGAATTACATCTATACGATGAAAGGGAACTTCAATTCTAAGATAAGCGATGGTTGGTATATGATGGAAGGCACTCCAGGTATGAGCATAGCTGATAATACAACTGCATTTGTACGGCCATTTGGAGAAGATGGTATATACGAATGGGGAACAGGTGTTCGAGATATACCACCTATTTACTTTAGAATGGTAATGCAGTATAAGGGAGGCCAAATTTACAAAACCAAATATGTGTGTTGGAATGGTCCATCTGATACATCAGGGGGTATGTTTCCTCCAAATAGTGGAATTATAGTTTAAAACGAAAGATATGAATTTAAAAGAAATTAAAATTATAGGAATTGACGGAAAATGTCAAACGATCAAATTTGACTACAAAGGTTTAGCTAACTACATATTCAGTAAAACGCAGGATATAGGAGAGCTAGAGCTTGCTAGAAAGCTCTACAAAACAGGTAAAGTGGAGCTAGATAAGGAGCAAGCTCAGGCTCTGAAGAACTACATCGACCAAGCCTTTGGGGCAATAGTCAAAGAGGCATTATTCCCAAAACTAGATAAAATTATTAATCAGTAAAATAAATAGTTATGACAAAGTTATTAAAAGAACAAGAGAGAAACACTTTAGTAAAAGCAGCTGCAGAAGTAGATGGCTTTAATTACAGCTGCGAGTATGAAATCCAAGAGGATAAATTACGTAAAGTTAATTGCAATGTTACTGATGGGAATCACTACGTCGGAGCAATGCGCTTCGAGGGTAATTCATCTTTCATCTTTCAACTTCCAAGAAGAAGTGGACACTATTAAGCACATTATGGTGTTCAGGGATATTTTAAAGGAAATCAAAGGAGAGTTGGAGCCAAAAGAGGGAGTGAAAAAATAGAAGAAACATTATGAGATGAAATGTGATGATGAATGAAGAAGCAAGAATAGTGGAAAGTATTGGCTCCGTATCAGTTATGGCTGTCGCTAGTAATTATCTAGTGGTAGCTCTTCACGATATGATTATATGGCTTATATGTATGTTCGCAGTGATTTTGCGACCTATTCGCTGGGGTGATACACTCGCTATCTATGGGTGTAAAAGTGAGAGCATCTAAAGCCGTCAGAAGGACGTTTGGAAAGAGTGTTGTGTACTTTGGAGTGGTAGCAATGGCAGTCCTACTCAATATCGCTACAAAAGGCGAGTATAAGCTAGATAAATGGGCAGTACTAGCAGTTGCTTTCGTGGAGAGTTTGAGCATCGGAGGGCATATTCTAGGTATGAGGGGGTACAACTTCAAGCCTCTTAACCTAGTAAAAGTGCTAGCCAAACGGAAATACAACATAGCATCAGATGAGTTAAATAACATAGTTGAAAAGGAGGAGAGAGAATGACATCAAAAGAATTTGTAGAAGCATATAAGCCTTTCGCAAAAGAAACGGAAGCAAAAACAGGGATTAATGCAAATTTTATCCTTGCTCAAAGTGCATTAGAAACAGGTTGGGGCAAATCAGCACCAGGTAATATGATGTTTGGGGTTAAGGCAAGTAAAAACACACCAGAGGACAAGAAGCAGTTAATAACCACTAGGGAGGTGCTATCTCGACCAAATTACAAGTTTCCAGAGGTCATAAGCGTAACTAAGCGAGCAGATGGAAAGTACACTTACAAGGTTAAGGATTGGTTTCGTAAGTACGATACACCATAAGAGAGTTTTACGGACCATGCTAATTTTTATTTAAGCAATCCAAGATACAGTAAGGCACTAGAGGTAAAAGAAGACCCTCGTAGGTTTGCAGATGAAATAGCAAAGGCAGGTTACGCAATCGATCCAAACTATGCCAAGACGCTAAAGTCTATAATAGGAACAATCGAAAGAGTATGAAGAAGTACATAGCCTTATCGTTTGTGTTAGGATTACTTCTAGGCTTTATCCTTAAGAAGGATAAGTACAAGGTGGTAGTAAAAGAGGTTAAAGGCGACACTATTAAGGAGGTGGTACATTTGCCATCTCCTTCCATTCAAGGAGCTAATTTAAACTTATCCAAGCTGCCTTACTATGTATTCAAGGAAATAGTGCGAGTAGATACAATTACTCAAATAGCTAAAATAGATACCCTAGCTATTCTAAGGGATTATACAGCGATTAAGACTATTCCTACACACTATTCAATAATGAATACGGAAAGCTCACACTCGATCAAAGTACGCAGTACAATAGCCTAGTTTCTACTTCGTATCATTATGAGCCAATAAAGCGAGTTGAATTGCTTCAAAAGAAGTGGCAAATTCTAATTGGTGCAGGATATTCTACTAATAACTATGTAGGACCATCAGCTGGAGTAATCTATAAAGATTTTGGGTTATTCGGTGGATATAAGTATAGTTTTAGTGAGAAAAAGAATGTGGCTGATTTTAGCTTGATGTTTAAGCTGTAAGCCAAAGTTGATTAGCTGCTTCTTTTTTTGGTAATTTTTTTAAACATAAAGCAGTGAGTTATCGCAGTTTATTTACGTGCAGTAGTCAATGTATACTTATTTTATGAAGGAATAGCGACTTAAATAGGTCAGTGGAGCTTACTAAAACCTGCCCGTTTATCTGCCCGCCTATTTTTCAAGCGATTGATATTCAGTACGTTATGTGTGCAAAGCAATCCTTATTGTGAATTGCTTCAAAACATTTACAATATAGTAATTTATTTTGATAATCAAAAGGTTTAATAAGTAATTTTTATTAAATTGAGATTCATAATACTTAAAATGAACTACTATGAAAAAGGTTTTGGGACTAGATATAGGCACAAATAGTGTGGGTTGGGCTGTAGTAAATCAAAATGACAAGGGTGAATTCCTTAGTATTGAAAAAATAGGAAGTCGCATCATTCCCATGTCACAAGATGTTATGGATAAATTTGGCGCAGGTCAAACAGAATCAAGCACAGCTCAGCGAACTCAATATCGAGGAGTGCGTAGATTGCGTGAACGCTCTTTATTGAGGAGAGAACGTTTGCATAGAGTGCTTCATATCTTGCACTTTTTACCACAGCATTACGATGCAGCAATAGGTTGGAATAAAAAAGAAAATAAAACATATGGTAAATTTCTTCCTGGTGTGGAAGTGAATATCCCTTGGGTAGCCACAGATCAAGGTCATCAATTCATTTTTATGGATTCATATGCCGAGATGCTAAAGGATTTAAAGCAGCATCAACCTCATCTTTTTGAGAAGAGCTCAACACCCGTTCCCTTGGATTGGACTATTTATTATCTTCGAAAGAAAGCACTTACTCAAGCCATTTCAAAAGAAGAACTAGCGTGGATATTATTAAACTTCAATCAAAAAAGAGGCTATTATCAGTTGAGAGGTGAAGAGGTGGAAGATAACACGAAGAGAGAGGAGTTCTATGCTCTTAAAGTTGTAAAAGTAGAGTTGGATAAAGATAACACTTCTGCTAAGACTTGGTATAAAGTGCATCTTGAAAATGGCTTTATATACCCATGTCCTAGTGATACACCTATAGACAGTTGGGTAGGGATGGTAAAAGATTTTATTGTAACTACTACTTTAGAGAAAGATGGCTCAGAAAAAAGAACGGCTGATGGTGAGATTAAACGAAGTTTTCGGGCTCCTAAAGAAGATGATTGGACACTTTTAAAAAAGAAGACTGAAAGTGAACTAGAGAAAAGTGGAAAGCAGGTAGGAGCTTTTATTTATGATACCTTATTGTCCAACCCCGATCAGAAAATTATTGGAGGGTTAATAAAGACCATTGAACGTAAATACTATAAAAAAGAGCTAGAACAAATATTAGAGACTCAACAGAAATTTATAGCGGAACTATCTGATAAAAAACTATTCCAAGCTTGTGCTGAAGAGCTCTATCCTTTAAATGATAGCCACAGAGAGAATCTTCTCGAAAGAGATTTTAAACATCTATTTGTACAAGATATTATCTTTTATCACCGACCACTTAAAACGAAGAAATCTTTAATATCCAATTGTACGTATGAATACAGAACCTTCTATAAGAATGGTGAAAAACAGATTTCTCCTATCAAATGTATTGCCAAATCCAATCCTTTATTTCAAGAGTTTAGGGTATGGCAGTTTGTGCAAAACTTAAGAATTCTTCAACGTCAACGCTCAGAGGGTGATAGTATCAAATATAACGTAGATGTAACTGCTGAGTTTTTGAAAGATGAGAACGATATAGCCAATTTATTTACTTGGCTTAACGAACGAAAAGTAATTAAGCAAGACCAGTTATTAAAGTCTTATTTTAAGCTGAAAGTAAATAAAGAAACAAAGGAGCTTGATTATCGTTGGAATTATGTAGATGATAAAAACAAAGAGTATCCTTGTAATGCAACACGCACCCATATCTTGTCTTTCCTAGAGAAATGCAAAGAAGAAAAAAGGATTGAAGATGATCGTTTTGTCTACTCGCTCTGGCATTTATTGTACTCGGTGGTAGAGCCCATAGAGCTTAGAGGGGCTTTGGCTAAATTTGCTGAACGAGAGCATCTTCATCCCTCGTTTGTTGATGTGTTCGCTCAGTTTCCTCCTTTAGAAAAAGAATACGGTTCCTACTCCGAAAAAGCAATTAAACGCCTTCTTCCATTGATGAGAATGGGCGATTATTGGCACGAGGATAAGATTGATGTGAAGACGAAGCAGCGTATTCAAAGGATAATTGATGGTGAAGCAGATGATGATATTACTCATCGCTCACGAGAGAAAGTTGAGAACTTGCGAAGTATCACAGACTTTAAGGGACTTCCTTTGTGGAAAGCTGGATATGTGGTTTATAATCGTCACTCTGAAAGTGGTGAACTTACAAAATGGAAAACACCCCATGAACTCTCTAATTATATTCAAAATGAGTTTAAACAATATTCATTGCGTAATCCTATTGTAGAACAAATTGTTCTCGAAACTTTGCGTGTAGTACACGATTTATGGGTTAAGCACGGAGATTTTAGTGAAATCCATCTAGAGTTGGGTAGAGATATTAAAAACTCATCGGATAAGCGTAAACGAATGGCAGAACGTCAGCAGGAGAATGAAAATTCTCGTCAGAGAGTATTAGAAATGTTGATCGACTTAAAGAAAGAGGCTGCATTTGCCGATTTAAATCCATATTCTCCTTCACAGCAAGAGAAATTGAGAATAGTAGAAGATGGTGTCCTTCGTTCTAATATAGAGATTCCCAAGGATATTGAAAAAATTACGAAGTCTGCCAAACCTACTTCACGAGAACTAACGAAATATAGATTATGGTTGGACCAAAAATATCGTTCCCCTTATACAGGACAGCCTATTTCTCTAGCCCAGCTATTTACATCTAAATACGAGATAGAGCACGTTATTCCTCAAGCAAAATATTTTGATGATTCCTTTACAAACAAAGTAATCTGTGAGTCGGAAGTCAATAAAGAAAAAGGGTCTATGCTGGCTCACGAATTTATATTAAAGAATGGTGGCTCAACAGTCAATGTAGGAGGAAGACAAGTCCAAGTTTTAAAAAATGATGCTTATGTAGAACTGATTAATCGTCTTTATGGAAAGAATAACCCTGTAAAAGCAAAAAAACTTTTAGCTGAAGATATCGATGAAGTTGTGGGCGACTTTAGCGAACGCCAGTTAAATGATACTCGATATATCAGTAGGGTAGTTCAAAAACTACTATCAAATATTGTAAGGGAAGAGGATGAACAAGAAAGCACATCAAAACATGTGATTGGTTGTTCTGGACAAGTTACCACAGCCTTGAAAAAGGATTGGGGATTGAATGATATTTGGAATAAAATTATTCAACCTCGCTTTGAAAGGTTAAATGAGATGACGGCTACAGAAGATTATGGAGTGTGGCAAAGTCCTAACCATTTTCAAATACGTGTGCCCGAAGAAATTCAAAAGGGTTTTACGAAGAAGCGTATTGACCATCGTCATCATGCTATGGACGCTTTAGTAATAGCTTGTGCTACACGAAGTCATATTAACTATATCAGTAACCGATCTGGCCAAGATAGAAATGCTAAGTTTGAGACTACTCGCACTGATTTACGCAGTAAGCTTTGTTATAAAGAGAATAGCAGTGGAAACAACTACAACTATATTTTCAATAAACCTTGGGATACTTTCACCCAAGATGCTCACAGAGCTTTGGAAAATATCGTAGTTAGTCACAAACAGAATTTACGAGTTCTTACAAAGACCAATAACTACACCCAGTTTATTAATAAGGACGGAAAAAAAGATCTCCAGAAGCAAGTCAAAGGTGATCATTTTGCTGTGCGTAAACCGATGCATCAAGAGACTATTTACGGAAGAGTAAGTATTCGTTCAATCAAAGAGGTAGCGTTGAAAAAAGCTCTCGAAAACTGGAAACAGATTGTGGATAGAACGCTTAAAGATAAAATTAGAGAGTTAATTGGGGCGTATGGCAAGTATGATGCTCAGACTATTCTAAAGTATTTTAAGGATAGAGATTATAAATTCAATAATCTAAAAATAAATAGAGTTGAAGTTTATGAATATGATCATAATTGTGCTGCCGTAAGAAAGTCCATAGGAGATGATCTAACTATAAAACAGATTGAAAGAATAACGGATGAAAGCATTAGAAAAATTCTAATGAATCATTTATCAAACTATGATGATAATCTTAAAGAAGCATTTTCTCCAGAAGGTTTGATGGAAATGAATAAGAATATCAAAGAATTAAATGGAGGTAAAAATCATCAGCCTATTTATAAGGTTCGATTATTTGAGGACTTAGGCTCTAAGTTTCCATTAGGAGTAAGTCATAACAATCCTGATAAATATGCTATTGCAGCAAAAGGAACTAATCTGTTTTTTGGAATATACGAAGACCAAGAAGGAAAACGTATGTTTGATAGCATCCCTTTAAATATTGTTATTGATAGATTGAAAGAGAAAAAATCTCCAGTACCAGAGACGTATAATGAATCGAAATTGAAATTTCATTTGTCTCCCAATGATTTGGTCTATGTCCCAACAGATGAGGAGCAGAAGCAACCTGAGTTGGTAGATGTAGATCATCTGTCGGACGAACAAAAAGGAAGAGTTTATAAGGCTGTTTCGTTTACGGGTAACAGAGCTTTCTTTGTTAATCATAGAGTATCTAAAGTAATTCATGATTATGTAGAGTTTGGTACAAAAAATAAAATAGAAAATGATGATGATAAACGTAGTTTAAAGCATATTTGTTGGAAACTAAAAGTGAACCGATTAGGAGAAATAACCGATGTAAAAAGATAATATTATGATTAAGAAAACGCTCTATTTTGGCAACCCCACATACTTGAGTTGTACCAATGAACAATTGGTTATAGAGTTGCCCGAGATTTCAAAAGCTGGTGTTCATCCTTCGTTGCAAAGTAAGGGAGTAATAACACGCCCTATTGAGGATTTAGGTTTGATTTTGTTGGATCATCCACAAATTACAATTACTCATAGGGCTATTCAAAAACTATTGGAGAATACTTGTGCTATTGTAACTTGTGATGATAGACGTATGCCCTTTGGGCTTTGTCTTCCTTTATATGGCAATACTACACAAAATGAGCGTTTTCGGCATCAACTCAAAGCTTCAAAACCACTAAGAAAGCAATTGTGGCAGCAAACTATTCAGTATAAAATACGGAATCAAGCCTTTATTCTTCAAAAATTCACCAATGAAGAAGCTGAAAATATGTATGTGTGGGCTTCAGAGGTACGTAGCGGTGATAATACCAACTTGGAAGCCAGAGCAGCAGCTTATTATTGGAAAAACATTTTTCCGCAAGTGCCAGGATTTATACGAGATAGGGACGGTGTAGCACCCAATAATTTACTAAATTATGGTTATGCTATTCTTAGAGCAGTAGTAGCAAGATCTATTGTGATGAGTGGCTTAATCCCAACTTTGGGTATCAATCATCATAATAAGTACAATGCCTATTGTTTAGCAGATGACTTAATGGAACCTTACCGACCTTATGTAGATAAACAGGTACTGAGAATGATAAGAAAATATGGAATTCAAGAAGAATTGAGTAAAGAGTTAAAATCGGAATTGCTTCTTATCCCCACACTCGATGTAAAGATAGGAAACAGAAGAAGTCCCTTAATGATTGCTGCCAACCAGAGTGCAGCTTCTTTGTATAAATGTATTGTAGGAGAAAGTAGGAGGATAGACTATCCACTCATGAATTAGTATGAAACGCTTAAGTGAATATCGTGCTATGTGGATACTTGTATTTTTTGATATGCCTACCGAAACAAAAAAAGAGAGGAAAGCTTATACCTTATTCCGTAAAAGATTAATGGCTGATGGGTTTACTATGTTTCAGTTCTCTATTTACTTAAGGCATTGTGCCAGTAGAGAAAATGCAATAGTACACATAAAAAGAGTAAAATCTTTTCTCCCTAAGCAAGGTTATATCGGAATTCTCTGCATTACCGATAAGCAATTTGGAAATATGGAGTTGTTTATCGGTCAAAAAGAAACTCCTACACAATCAGAAGGGCAGCAATTAGAACTATTTTGATAAAATAGAAAAGGAGAATCAATGCTTTAAGTCATTGATTCTCCTTTTTTTATGTGGTTTTATTTAAACATAAAACCTCTATAACAAACAGACCCTCAATTGATTACTGAGGGTCTGTTGTTGCTGGTATCTAAGATACTAAGTTTTGAAAGCAATTCACAACAGGCTCGACTCCTGTCGATTTTTCCATGTAGTTGTTGCTGGTATCTAAGATACTAAGTTTTGAAAGCAATTCACAACTATGGAGATATTGGAAGCCTTAATAATGAAGTTGTTGCTGGTATCTAAGATACTAAGTTTTGAAAGCAATTCACAACTATGGAGATATTGGAAGCCTTAATAATGAAGTTGTTGCTGGTATCTAAGATACTAAGTTTTGAAAGCAATTCACAACTGTTCGACAAAGTTTAATATCTTTTTATCTGTTGTTGCTGGTATCTAAGATACTAAGTTTTGAAAGCAATTCACAACCTATACGAATGTATGATAATCTACCTTTTGGTTGTTGCTGGTATCTAAGATACTAAGTTTTGAAAGCAATTCACAACTTAGCTTCGAGTGTATTAATCACTCTAATGTTGTTGCTGGTATCTAAGATACTAAGTTTTGAAAGCAATTCACAACGCAAAAAACTGGATATTGGTCTAACCAGTAGTTGTTGCTGGTATCTAAGATACTAAGTTTTGAAAGCAATTCACAACTAATCTTCTTTACCATATTTGTAAAATGAAGTTGTTGCTGGTATCTAAGATACTAAGTTTTGAAAGCAATTCACAACAAGGGATTAAGTACTGCTATAATACTTGTGGTTGTTGCTGGTATCTAAGATACTAAGTTTTGAAAGCAATTCACAACTGAGTAGGATGTATGCGTTTTTCTTTGTTTGTTGTTGCTGGTATCTAAGATACTAAGTTTTGAAAGCAATTCACAACTTCTGCATTATTGTTTCCACCCCTATAATTGTTGTTGCTGGTATCTAAGATACTAAGTTTTGAAAGCAATTCACAACTGCTAAATCGCCAACATACTTACCATTAAGTTGTTGCTGGTATCTAAGATACTAAGTTTTGAAAGCAATTCACAACGCTGTGAAAGCATTTACAAAGTTATCCATTGTTGTTGCTGGTATCTAAGATACTAAGTTTTGAAAGCAATTCACAACATCGACCACAAACACTTGGTTACTATCTTGTTGTTGCTGGTATCTAAGATACTAAGTTTTGAAAGCAATTCACAACTACAAAGCAATGGGAGAAGACTTCTTGCGAGTTGTTGCTGGTATCTAAGATACTAAGTTTTGAAAGCAATTCACAACGAGAGGGGGTGTCGTCCACATACAAACCTCGTTGTTGCTGGTATCTAAGATACTAAGTTTTGAAAGCAATTCACAACACCCTTGCTGGAATTCCTTTAGGTTGTGATGTTGTTGCTGGTATCTAAGATACTAAGTTTTGAAAGCAATTCACAACAGGTTTAGGATTATTAGTAGGCATAGTTACGTTGTTGCTGGTATCTAAGATACTAAGTTTTGAAAGCAATTCACAACCTATACACCAAATGAGAGTTGCGAGTCCTTGTTGTTGCTGGTATCTAAGATACTAAGTTTTGAAAGCAATTCACAACGAGAGGGGGTGTCGTCCACATACAAACCTCGTTGTTGCTGGTATCTAAGATACTAAGTTTTGAAAGCAATTCACAACCCGTATTGGCTTTATATATTTCTTTGGATAGTTGTTGCTGGTATCTAAGATACTAAGTTTTGAAAGCAATTCACAACAATAAGCAGAATTATGAAAGATATAAAGAAGTTGTTGCTGGTATCTAAGATACTAAGTTTTGAAAGCAATTCACAACTAATGATCGAATCTTCAGAATTGATATTTTGTTGTTGCTGGTATCTAAGATACTAAGTTTTGAAAGCAATTCACAACAATAGGTTGAATTTTATAAAAGAGAACACCAAAGAGAAAACAGGAAGATCCCTGCAGAGTAAAGCTACTCCAATTCGTGAAGGAGTAATTGTAATTTCAGAAGAAACAACCCTGAAGGACTTGCATAAATTTGCGCAAAAAGCAGAAGAGAAATTCGGAATAAAAGCAATACAAATTTACACACACAAAGATGAGGGACACTTCAAAGACCAAGAGAAAAAAGAATGGAAACCAAACCTTCATGCTCACATAGTTTTTGATTGGACTAATCACAAAACAGGTAAAAGCATAAAACTTAATCGCCAGGACCTGGCTCAAATGCAAACACTTTTAGCCAACACCCTTGAGATGGATAGAGGTATTTCATCCGATAAGGTTCATGTAGAGGCTCAACAATTCAAAAATGAAGCCGAATTAAGGCGATTAGCCGAACTTTTGCTAGAGAAAGAGGAAAACGTACGCAAAGCTCAAGAAGAGCTTAAAAACGTAAAACTAAGGGCTAATGCAGGCAAGACTATTGCTCGAGCAGTAAGCAAAGTTTATGAGCTGCTTGGAGCTACTAAGGGAGAAAAAAGAATTATCGAGCTTGAAAAAGATAACTTAAAGCTAAATAAAGAGCTTCAGGGGACAACAAAAATCATAGGCAATCTCAGCAAAGAATTGAAAGAAACCAAACAAGAAACATATAAACTTATAGAAGAAAATTACACTTACCTAAACAGAGTAAAAAGCCTAAAAGGTAAGCTAGACAGCTCTTTAGGAGAAACCAAAGCACAAGCTATTGTAGTTTACAAAGACCTAATGAAAATGTTTAAAGAAGGCTTAGATATCAATCCATTCAATAACACAGATATAGCCAAAATATTCAATACAGGTAAAAAACTGAATCAGGAACAGGAGCAAAAAGAAGAGCAGTCACAAAGCAAAAAAAGAGGTAGAAGTATCTAACCCCCCTCCACCCCCTCAGGGGGAACAGGTTTAACGCATTTACCTTTGCCGAGAGTTTTAAGTGAAAATCATTAGGAATTATACTGCCCCAAATTCTCTACTTTTAGGCATTACAAAAAATGTCGAATTTAGGCAAATGTATTCACGAATGTATTCATCGCAATTTTCTGATAATAAATAATTTAGCCCAAAAGTAAATACATAAGTGAATACATCCATTTTTGTAACTAACTATCATACACTTGTGTATTTTATAATACACGTTGTGGAGTATACTTCTTGCTCAATGTTTATTAAAAAACACTTTTCTAAAAATCGGCTTTTTTGAAGTTTAAATCACTCGTTTTTCGACAAGATATTCTTGATGTATAGATTAATTTTAATAACGGGAGATAGATTAATTAATCTATCTCCCGTTATTAAAATTAAAATCAGACTTGTATTTACTTGTTTTTATTTTGTTTCCTTAATTCCATTATAATAAAACAAACAAATAGTAGAAATTCAACATGAAAAAATAATTCCACCCAATTGCTTGGCATTAGTTGGAACATATTATTTACATACAAAACAGTAAAAACAATTCCACATATAATCATTTGTATTAACATATCATCTACACATTAAAGCTGATACAACCCCCCAACATACAGCAAATCCAATACTAGCACCAAGTGTCATAGGAGCAAATGCAGCTCCAACTCCTCCAGCTACTCCCATTCCTATACCACACCATTCTGATCCAGAAGCTCTTGTTTGAGAGTTGTACAATTTAACTAAATGTATTTGCTCTTTCTTTAAATCTAGCCTAACATCCGCTACAGGTTCATTAGAACTATCTATTAAAGTACCCGTTGGCGGAATTAATTCACTAAAAAATGTCAGGAAATAAGTTGTGCATATCATTGATTATTAGTATTTTAATGGTGATCAAACTATTAATATACAGCTCAATTATGCACAACTTATATGCAATATTCGCTAAATTTCTTGATATATGCAAGAATGCAAGATGTTTTCTGCTGATTTAGTAAACGAAAAAGGGAATATACCTCGCAGAGGAGTCGTCCCGAAGTTCTCTGACTTAGAAGTGATCAGTTTAAGCCTTGCTGCCGAATCAATAGGTATAGATAGTGAAAGCTTTTTGTTTTCTAAATTAAATGAATACAAAGATGATTTTTCTTCTCTCATATCCCGTCGTCAATATAATGATCGCAGGAAGCTCACTATCGGCTTATGTAATCAGGTGCGTGAAAGAATTGCATCAAAAGTTGATGGTGGAGAAGCTATTTTCTGTATTGATTCTATGCCAATTGAAGTCTGTCGTCCCATAAGGTCAAAACGTTGTAAAATGGGAAAGAATAATTATGATAAAGCTCCCAATTATGGCTATTGTGCTTCACAGGGTAAACATTATTACGGATATAAATTACATTCTCTCTGTGGGTTGAGCGGTGTCATACACTCTTTTGACCTGACAAAGGCGAGTGTTCACGACATTCATTATTTGAAAGACGTAAAGTGTAACTTTCAGAATTGCACCATCATCGGTGATCGTGGATATATTGGAGCAGCCATACAACTTGATTTATTTGAAAAAGCTAATATCAAGTTGGAAGTTCCATATCGGTCGAATCAAAAAGATTGGAAACCTGTATTTAGTCCATTTGCTAAAGCAAGGAAAAGGGTTGAAACGCTTTTTGCACAATTATGCGATCAATTTATGATAATCAGAAATTACGCAAAACAAACAGAAGGATTGTTTACCAGAATTACGGGGAAAATTAGTGCACTTACAATCCTTCAATATATAAACAAGATTAATAACAAACCCATTGGACAAATTAAATATGCACTAATTTAATTCCGCCAACGGGTATTAAAGTATATAAATCTCCATTTTTTACAAATGTAAAAAATGTAATTATTACATCTTTAGCTGTACTACAACCTCCTAGTATTTTATTAGGATCGTTTTTATCAAAAACCATATAACAATATATAGAATTACTAGGGGAACTAAATTCTACCATATTTTCAAAATCCCATTGTTCGTCTTTAATAGAGCGAGTAAGCTTATTTTTTGATATAAACTCATTAAATTGAACTCTAACAGACTCATCAATAGATGGACTTGTTTTTATTAAAACATCTTCGATTACAGCATTGTCTTTAACTTCTGTTTCATTCATATTCTCATTAGAACAGGAATATAATACAATACAAAATGGTACTACTAGAAAGTAAAAAGATACTTTTTTTAAATGATTTAATTAAATTTGTTTTCATATTAACGCAATTTAAAGGATTTATATATTAAATGTCTATTCGTAAAACAACATATAAATAGTTGTTGCTGGTATCTAAGATACTAAGTTTTTTAGAAAGGGAAAAATTACTTTGACACCGATAGGTTATCACGATGTCGGTGTCAAAGCATTACGATGTCGGTGTCATGATGATTGCATGACTTAGTCATAGTGTCTCTTTACTCCTCCTAAAAAAACCTGTCTAAATTACTCTAGACAGGCTTTTTCTGTTTTATAAAAGATTATTGAATCTATTAAAAGTTAAGTTCTACTACCAAGGGAAAATGATCGGAGGGTAGGCGAGCCTCATTGACCTCAAAAGATACTTCTTTGGGGAAATCGCCCTCGTGTACCGTTTTGATTTCTTTGTTGGTACTTCTATAGGTATCTGTAAGTACTCCATATTTCTTTACTTGAAAGGTGGGTGATACAAACACATGATCTATTCTGCTATCTGTTCTTAGATTAATGTTGAAGGCATTGAATGTGCCGTTGAGTGCATAGCAAATTTCTGCTACCTCATAAGAATCTTGTAAAATATCAGAATCGTGAAGTATCTTATAGCTGTTGTGAGTTTGGTCTACATTAAAATCGCCAGTAAGAATTACTGGTTCTTCGCCACACATTTCTGTTATCTTGCTAAGTACCAGACTAGCACTGTGCTTACGTGCTTCTACGCCTACATGATCCATGTGCAGATTGAAGTACCAAAATGATTTTCCTGTTTTCAAATCTCTAAACTCTCCCCATGTACAGATGCGAGGTAAAGCAGCATCCCACCCTTTATTGGGGTAAGTAGTTTCTTCCGAAAGCCAGAAATGCCCCGATTTTAGGCATTCTATCTTGTCTTTTCTATAGAAGATGGGCGCATATTCGCCTTCTGTTTTTCCATCATCTCTACCTACACCGATGTAGTCGTATTCAGGAAGTCCTGCAAGCAAATCGAGCAACTGAGGGTGCAATACTTCTTGAGTACCTAGCACATCAAAAGCATTGTATCGGATTAGTTGAATTTGTACAGGGCAACGTTGTGCCCAGCCGTTTCCATTTTGGGCATCGCCCTCATTGGCATATCTAATATTGTACGAACCGACACGTAAATCTTGGGCTAATCCGCCTAAAGTTACGGCGATAAAGAAAAATAATAGAGCTAATTTTTTCATTGGACTAGATCTTTTAATTATGAGTATAAATTGTTTTGTGAATCACAAATATAGCTCTTTTAGATAAGAGGGGGGATAGACGAGGATATATAACCACATAAAAAAGCGTACTACTTTGTGGTGTTATGCAAAATAGTAGAGGAATAGGGGGGAGTTAGGGCTATTCAATAGGATCTCTGTTACTGAGCAGCATCTGGAAATCCTTCTGCATAAATCTCTTTTGCTCGCTCGTAATCTTTATCAAAAACATAGACTTCTATTTCGAAACCAGGAAGACCAGCTAGCACAGTAGCCGAGTTTTCGTTTCTTTTGAAAGACTCTATACCTTCGTTTTTGAGTACGCTGCAAAGAAGATTTGCACGATAATCGCTTTGAAACCTAGCCAATAATATTGTATCCATTATCTCAAAAGTTTAAGAAGAGAAAGCTATTTCTCTTTGTTTTTACAGCAAAACGAGCAATAGGTTACTTTCCCATATAGTTTTTTAGCAGAATCGAGGGCATCTGTGCACTCCGAAAAATCACCCAAATATACTCTGTTATATGTGGGGGAGGGAAGAAAGCCACAGAACTCGGTATGTACTTCCCTTTGCCCCGATGTATTGGGGTTCCGATTCACATAATATTTCATATCCTTATTTTACTTTATATAATACCACCTATTGATGAGTTAGCCTATTTTGGGGCAATACTCTGCTGTTGTTTGTCTTCTCTTAAAGATAGGAAACTTTGTGAATAATGAAGGCTATTTGCTTGATTAAGTTTGAGATAGACTATCCTCTAAAAAGAATTAGTTTGGGTAGAAATAGCATCCTTGAGTGTGTGTTGAAGTAGGATGCCTTCTCTATCTAGTTGATCTAGTCTGATTTTGAAAGAAGCGTAGGTAGGAAAACGAAAGCCTCACCATTTACTTAAATACTCTATTGATATTTCAAATATAAGACAGAAGATGCTTAGATGATTTATTAAATAGTCTATTTCCTCTTCATAAAACTCTGTAACTGGCTTTATACATCTCCTAATAGAAGATGTGTTATACTATAAAAATATTTACAGCTATCATATGAATCAGTGATAAGTATTGTAAGTATATATAAACTAGTTTGTTAGGATTTAAGTAGGGTGTATGATACAATCCTATTCCAGCTGTAATATCCTTTTTTATCTTTCTATGGAGTTAATATATTTCGTTTCTAAAAAGGTGTGGGTTGATTGAGTAGAGTCATACGCTCCAAAATTGATATTGAATTCTTTAGAATGAGAAAGGAGGAAGATTAGAGAACTTTTTAACTATGAGTTGGACTGTAACAGATTGTTTGATAGTGTACTATGTCCTATCACGAAAGAGTGAGAAAAAGGATATTGTCAAGAATAAAGTAAGAAGATAGATAATTATTTTTTCATTTTGTACTCTTTTTATTCAATAAATAAGCAGAGTGTGATTTCTTTTTTTTAAATTCGGAGAGATAAAGAATAATGATTGCGAAAGTATCGTTTGAAATTTGTAGAAATTTGAAATTTATATACATCCCATCTACCCGTTTTATGCGATACAAAAAATCCTGAAAAAGGAGATTAGTATGAATTGTAATTAACGTAAATCTAAAACTATGTCCGATAAAGAATCGTTCCTATCCAAGCTCTTTACCAAGCAGATTTTTATACCGTTTTTGGTATTGGGTGTTTTTGCTTTTAGTATGGTTATTGCCCTCAGAAAAGTTTTCTTTTCTTGAATTAACTATTATCCAGCAGCGTGTTTTATTAATTTTTATTTTTGCTGTTGTTATGTGGATTACGGAGTATATCCCATCGTGGATTACGTCTGTTTCTCTCACCACTTTACTGTTGTTTACGGTGTCTGATAGTGCATTGAATTTCTGTCGGTTGGGAGTTCCTCAAGAAGAGCTTTTGTCCAATAGAATCTTGATCGCATCATTTGCCGATCCCGTCATCTTCCTCTTCTTAGGTGGTTTTATACTGGCAGCAGTTGCCTCTAAATTTTACATTGATAGGAAGATAGCCAATGGAGTAATAAAAGTAATTGGTACTCGCTCCACATACTACTTACTTGGTATAATGCTAGTTACGGCCTTGTGTTCTATGTTTGTGAGCAATACAGCTACTGCTATAATGATGCTGACATTGGTAGGTCCCATCTTGAAAGATTTTGAGAAAGGAGATAAGGGTAAAATTGCTTTGGTACTAGGTATTACAGTTGCTGCCAATCTTGGCGGTATGGGTACTCCTATCGGTACGCCACCCAATGCGATTGCTATGAAGTATTTAAATGACCCTGCCGGACTTAATCTGAATATTAGTTTTGGAGAGTGGACAATGGTGTTTGCTCCTCTAGCAATAGCCTTGGTTCTTATTATGTGGTATATCTTAACAAAGCTTTTTCCATTCAATAATAAGAATTTAAAAAAGATGGATTTGTCTAATCCTCCCAAGGTAGAATCGGAAAATCCTTACATTGAATATATTGTCTATATCATAATAAGTGCTACCATTGCGTTGTGGTGTTTTGATAGATTCTTTGGTGTAAACCCCAATGTGGTAGCCTTTATCCCGATAGCCCTCTTTTGTTTGCTTGGCGTATTTGGAAAAGACGATTTGGCAAATATCGACTGGAGTGTGTTGAGGTTAGTGGCTGGGGGATTTGCCCTAGGCTTTGCTTTCCAAGAGAGTGGATTGGCCTATAAACTGATTACTTCGATAGATTTTACTACTATTTCTCCATGGATTATCATGTTGTCTAGTTGGTTGATCTGTTATGCTTTGTCCAACTTTATATCCAATACAGCAACGGTGAATCTATTGATTCCTATTTTCGTGGCTTTGGCTTCTTCTCTATCTGGAGAATTTGATCACATTGGTGGGGCCAAAACACTCATTATCGGTGTTGCTGTCTTTGCTTCTATGGCTATGGTCTTACCCGTAAGTACGCCTCCCAACGCTTTGGCATTCTCCAAAGGAGGATTGAGTAAGAAAGACTTGGCTAAAGTTGGTCTGATTGTGGGTGGCATCGGTATTGTAGCTTGTGTAAGTATGGTTCTGGTAATGAGCCTTATCCGTTAGTTGCTTAAAAACAGTATTTGTACATAAATATCAACCCCCGTCTAATTTGAGTTTAGATGGGGGTTTTCATTTTATCAAAATGTTTTTTAAATAACTGCCTTGTATGTTGTTAAACATATACTACAAAAAAGAGTATAAAGTAGTCTTCTGTATGTAAGTTTTGAAGAAACTTGTCTTTTATCTACTAATAAGGTAAAAAGCTTTCGTTTTGATATTTTTGTGTAGAGTGCAGGTTTAGTCGTTTTTTTAGTGAATAGGAGCGACTTTAAGTGTGTCCTTTTTTACCGTATTCAGCTCTTTATTTTCTGTTACTGGGTATTATATAAGTCTCTTTATTGAAAATGAGTTTGCTTCTGAATCTCCTTTCAATAGTTCTACTTCATAGGCTATATCCCTTTACTTGAAGAATAACAAGTAGTATCTATCTGTTCACATAAATAGAATGAGAAGGGTTTCTGAGTGCGTAATGAATATCTCTATATCGCTTAGGTATGGTGTGTGAACTTTTTGTATAAATAGACTGACAAGAATCTGATATCCTTTCCTTTGAGCTTTCGGTATTAGTAGATAATTTTAATTTACGAAAGCTATATCTTTTTAAATTATAAATATTTACAGCATAAATAGAGTCTAAATCAATATAAATGAGGAGTCTAAAATAGAATCGTCTGAAAATTTTAGGGAAAAGAATAAACAAACTTATATCTATCTTGTTTAATTAATATTGAAAAACACAAAAGAATACTTGAATACACTTTTTGATATAAATAAGGTAGATATAAATACCCAACTGTATCATATTGTTACAATGAGTGTGCTTG
Organism: Bacteroides coprosuis DSM 18011; assembly: GCA_000212915.1. NCBI lineage: Bacteria > Pseudomonadati > Bacteroidota > Bacteroidia > Bacteroidales > Bacteroidaceae > Bacteroides > Bacteroides coprosuis. The sequence continues at coordinate 2,276,720 of CM001167.1, read as the reverse complement.
TATTTGAAAACATCGGTAGCTAGGTAAACTTCTTTTCACAAAAGGGAGGTTGCAGCACTACTTAAACTTAAAACCTTAAACCTAAACAGCTATGCTAACGAAAACGATTACCAATTCGAAGACGCAAGTTTTTAAGCCCATTATCTTACTGGCTTTAGTTCTTGCTATTTGGATTCTACCTACTGCATCATCTCATGCCCTAGGGCTTACTATTATTCAACAACGCGTATTACTTATTTTTATATTTGCCGTAATCATGTGGGTTACGGAGTATATTCCAGCGTGGATAACGTCTGTTTCTGTTACGACCCTCTCACTACTCACGGTATCAGATAGTGCCTTAAATATTTTTAAGGCTTCACTTGAGGGTGAAGAACTCCTTTCATCCAAAGCGCTAATTGCTACTTTTGCCGATCCCATTATATTTTTTTTATAGGTGGGTTTATATTGGCTGCCGTCGCCTCGAAATTCCAGATAGACCGTAAGATAGCCAATGGGGTGATTGGGCTGATAGGGACGCAATCCCGGTATTATTTACTCGGTATAATGTCGGTTACAGGGCTTTGCTCTATGTTTATAAGCAACACAGCCACAGCTATTATGATGCTGACAATGATAACCCCTATGCTCAAACAAATGTCTGATACCGACAAAGGTCGTACGGCACTAGTGCTTGGTGTCTTTGTGGCTGCCAACGTGGGTGGTATTGGTACTCCCATCGGTACGCCTCCCAATGCCATTGTACTAAAGTATTTGAATGATCCGGCAGGGATGAATCTGGGTATTGGCTTTGGCTATTGGATGCTTGTGTTCGTTCCTTTCTCTATTATTCTCATCGGCATTTCTTGGCTGATCATATCTAAGCTCTATCCGTTTTCCAACCCCGAGATGGAAAAGGTAGATACGATGCAAGTAGAAGAAAAAGGAAAATGCGATCTATTAATGAAATATGCTGTTTATTGTATTTTTGGTACAACCATTGCGTTGTGGTGTTTTGATAGCTTCTTTGGGGTGAATCCCAATGTAGTAGCCTTTGTGCCCATCTGTCTGTTTGCTCTGCTAGGGGTAGTAGGAAAGAAGGAATTGGCTGAAATCGACTGGAGCGTACTTTGGTTAATCTCGGGCGGATTTGCTTTGGGACTAGCTTTCCAAGAAAGTGGATTGGCACATACCCTGATTAGTGGAATTGATTTTTCATCTATTCAACCTTGGGTAATTATATTCTCTTGCTGGATGGTGTGTTGGGGTTTGGCTAATGTAATCTCTCATACAGCCGCTGTAACATTGGTTACGCCTATCTTTGTGGTCTTAGCGATGTCGCTGTCACAGGAGTTGGCTATCTTTGGCGGAGCCAGAACCTTATTAATAGGTATTGCTGTATTTGCCTCCCTCGCTATGATATTGCCTATCAGTACCCCTCCCAATGCTTTGGTTTATTCCACAGGCTTTGTGCAAAAGAAGGATTTGCAAACGGTAGGAATTATTATTGGTATGATCGGTTTAGGATTGAGTTCGTTGCTTGTCTTCTTTATCCGTTAAGGACAGGTTTTTAATAGTTGATTAATTGTAAGAGAAGGTTGTCTATCTACTTTAGGATGGATAACCTTCTTTTTTGCGACAGTAGTAATATTCGCTTTTTTAGAGTTGAGGCTCTATACGATGGACTAGGTAGAGAGTAGTACCAAAATAGAGGAGCAGGGGGGTATAAAAGAAAATAGCAGTAAAGTTTCCCTTACTGCTATTCTATTTTAAATCTTAATCCTTATCTATGTTAATTAGGCAGGATCAGAAATCTATGGTTTATAAAAGATTAATATCTTCTGTCACCACCACCACGGTTGAATCCGCCACCGCTTCTTCTGTTGCCACCGCCATTGAATGAACGACGAGGTCTTTCTTCACGTGGTCTTGCTTCTGATACAGAAATAGTTCTGCCATCATATTCAGCACCGTTAAGTTCAGAAATTGCATTTTTCGCTGCGCTGTCATCTTCCATTTCTACGAAACCAAAACCTTTAGATTTGTTTGTTTCGCGATCCATGATAACTTTTGCAGATTTGATTTCACCATACTCTTGAAAAAGGTCCATTAGGTCAGCATCAGTAATACCATAGCTTAGACCACCAATAAAAATATTCATTTGTAAAAAAATTAAAAATTAAATAAAATGTTTAATGAGTATGGTATATCAAAAACAAACTAGACCTTAAATGCACTGATTGAAGAACTGTGTGAAATATGTTATAATCATCACTCATCATAAAACGATGTAAATATAAACATAAATCTTTGAGTAAAACATCATTTAGGGTGAATTATTTATTATTATTTTGTTTAAATTCTATTATTTAGCAATTCTATGGAAATTTTATGCATTTCTGTTGCACTAAACCCTATATAACATGGTAGTTCTACTCCAATTCGTTTACCCCCTAATCTTGTGCAAGAATATCTCTATATATAAGGTATAAAAGTAGGTTGTAGTATCTTGTTATTTCAAAACTGGATCTGCCTATAGTTTTTTGTCATAGGATGATGCTCTTAATGCCTATTTTAAATAATTGATTCCAGCAATGCTTCTTTAATAAAGAAGATAAGTGGAGAGAAATAAAGCTTATCTGAGTTCTATTTAAAAGGCTCGAAAACGAAACTTTTGTAAACTCTGTGGAGGTCGGTTATTCTTTATTTGGGATAACTTCAGTCTTATTTCCCTATTTTTAACCTTAAAAACAGGGATTTATTGGCTAAATATTATTTTTATTGACAATTTTTGTGCGAAAAGATTTGTAAATCTAATATTCTAGTTATCGTAAATGTATCAAAATGGTATATTAAACCATGCATGGAATAGATATAATGATTAATAACCTTATAATCAATCATATAACTATTTATGTAGATGTATATATTTCGAAATAGAAAGTTTATGAAAGCGTATTAGAATGATAGATGAAAGCCTAGTTCGAAATCTATTTTAACATTTAAACCTATCTATAAGTGGCTCAAAAGCTTATGCTTGTTAAAAAATATCACACTTATGAAGAAATTTATTTGAAAAGAATACTTTTAAGTAACATAAAAAAGTATATTTGTAGGACTTATAACCCAAAAAGAGCTGAACACTGACACTCTTTTGATATTATAACTTTAAAAATCGAATGCTAATGGAAAATAAGAAAGTCTACACCTTTGGTAATGGAAAAGCCGAAGGAAATTCGGAGATGAAGAACTTATTAGGGGGGAAAGGTGCCAACCTTGCAGAAATGAACTTGATCGGAGTTCCCGTTCCTCCAGGATTCACTATTACTACTGAAGTTTGTACAGATTACTACACGTACGGACAAGAAAAAGTGAAAGAAATGCTTACCAAAGATGTGAATGCCGCTATTCACAACATCGAAAAGCTAACCGGTACTAAATTTAATGATGCTGAAAATCCACTACTATTATCTGTTCGTTCTGGTGCTAGAGCATCTATGCCTGGTATGATGGATACTATCCTAAACCTAGGTTTGAATGATGAAATAGTAGAAGGTCTTTCTAAAAAGACAAATAATCCTAAGTTTGCTTGGGACTCTTACCGTCGTTTCATACAGATGTATGGTGACGTGGTAATGGAAATGAAGCCTATTAATAAGGAAGATCACGATCCTTTCGAAGAAATCCTTGACCAAGTAAAAGAAGAAAAAGGTATCAAACTAGATAGCGAATTTACAGTTGAAGATTTAAAAGACATCGTAGGTCGTTTCAAAAAAATAGTTCGCGAACGTACAGGTAAAGATTTCCCAACGGATGGTTACGACCAACTTTGGGGTGGTATCTTTGCTGTGTTTGGTTCATGGATGAACGAACGTGCTATTCTATATCGTCAAATGGAGAAAATTCCAGATAGCTGGGGAACTGCTGTAAATATCCAAGCAATGGTGTTTGGTAATATGGGTTCAAACTCTGCTACTGGTGTATGTTTCTCACGTAATGCTGCTACAGGTGAAAACCTATTTAATGGTGAATACCTAGTAGATGCTCAAGGTGAAGACGTGGTAGCAGGTATCCGTACTCCTCAAGAAATTACATTAGAAGGTTCTCGCCGTTGGGCTAAATTGGCTGGCGTATCTGAAAAAGATCGTGCTGCTAAATTCCCTTCTCTAGAAGAAGTGATGCCTATCGTGTACAAAGAACTAGATGATATTCAATTCAAACTAGAAGATCACTACAGAGATATGCAAGATATGGAATTTACTATCCAAAATGGTAAATTGTGGATTCTGCAAACTCGTAATGGTAAACGCACAGGTGCTGCTATGGTTAAAATCGCAATGGACCTACTAGAAGAAGGTAAGATTGACGAAAAAGCAGCATTGAAGAGAGTTGATCCTATTAAACTAGATGAACTACTTCACCCTGTATTTGATAACAATAGCTTGAAAACAGCAAAAGTTATCGCTAAAGGTTTGCCAGCTTCTCCAGGTGCAGCTACTGGTCAGGTAGTATTCTTCCCAGACGATGCTGAAAAATGGCATAATGATGGCAAGAAGATCGTTCTTGTTCGTCAAGAAACTTCTCCTGAAGACTTAGCAGGTATGGCTGTTGCCGAAGGTATCCTTACCGTACGTGGTGGTATGACATCTCACGCTGCTGTGGTTGCTAGAGGTATGGGAAAATGCTGTGTTTCTGGTGTTGGAGAAATCAAAGTAAACTATAAGAATAGATCATTTGAAGTAGATGGAAAAACATACAAAGAAGGTGATTTCATCTCTCTAAATGGTACAAACGGTGAGGTTTATGATGGTAAAGTAGAGACTAAGGTTGCCGAAATGGACAACGACTTTACGCTATTGATGGATCTTGCTGAAAAATATACTCGCCTTTACGTTCGTACCAATGCAGATACTCCACGTGATGCAGCTATTGCTCGTAAATTTGGTGCAAAAGGTATTGGTCTTTGTCGTACAGAACACATGTTCTTTGAAGGAAACAAGATTAAAGCAATGCGTGAAATGATCTTAGCTGAAAACTCAGAAGATCGTAAAAAAGCACTTGCTAAAATTCTTCCTTACCAAAAAGAAGACTTCAAAGGTATCTTTACTGCAATGGCAGGATTGCCAGTGACTGTTCGTTTACTCGATCCACCTTTACACGAATTCGTTCCACACGATGAAAAAGGTCAGAAAGAAATGGCTGATCAGTTAGGTGTTTCTGTAGAAAAGATCAAACAACGTGTAGATGCTCTTCAAGAATTTAACCCAATGCTTGGTCATAGAGGTTGCCGTTTAGGTAATACATACCAAGAAATTACAGAGATGCAAACAAGAGCTATCTTGAGTGCAGCTGTAGAGTTGAAGAAAGAAGGAGTAGAGGTATTCCCAGAAATCATGGTTCCTCTAGTAGGTATTTCTCACGAGTTTGAAATGCAAGAAAAAATTATTCGTGATACTGCAGAGAAAGTATTCCACGAAGAAGGCATGAGAGTAGATTACAAGGTAGGTACTATGATTGAAATTCCTAGAGCTACACTTACTGCTCATAAAATTGCTAAGACAGCAGAATTCTTCTCATTCGGTACAAACGACTTGACTCAGCTAACATTTGGTTATTCTCGTGATGATATAGGTTCTTTCTTGCCTACTTATTTACGTAAGAAAATCTTGAAGGTAGACCCATTCATGACAATCGACCAAAATGGTGTAGGTCAGTTGGTACGCCTAGGTGTTCAAAACGGCCGTATGGAAAAACCAGACTTGAAATGCGGTATCTGTGGTGAACATGGTGGTGATCCAGAATCAGTTAAATTCTTCCACCGTGTAGGATTAAACTATGTTTCTTGTTCTCCATTCCGTGTGCCTATCGCACGTCTAGCTGCTGCTCAAGCTGCTATCGAAGACAAGTAAATAAAGTATTTTGAAGTAAATTACTTCTCTAATCATATTAACGAGGCTGCCCGTAGGGGGAGCCTCGTTTTTTTATGCTAGTTATCTATAACCTATTCAAGACTAGGCAGTAGTTGTTTGTGTAGTGGTAGGGGTGGAATAGTAATTATTTATAGATAAGAGCTTAGCAAACGGTCTTTTTAAAATAGAATAGCAAACTTTATGTTGATTACCAGCAATATGGTTTTCTTAATCTATGTGGCCGGTTCATCTTGAGAGGAGGTTCTGTTTTTCAGATTCTATAAATATCAAATATGGATAATGCTTTGCAAATCTTTTCGGAAAAGAGTCGATATGGAGTAAAGGACGAAAAAGGAAAGATTATAATTGCGCCTGAATATATGGAGATGCAACCTTTTAGTTGTGGCGTGTCACTGGTCCGTAACTTTAAATATCAATATGCGTATATTAATAGGTGGAATGAGCTTGTTATCCCTCTTGGAAAATATACTTGGTGTGATCCTCAATTTGTTTGTGGGTATGCCCGAGTGATAGAGTATCAGGCTATCCATAAGGCAGGAAAGTTTGGTATTATCGATACATTAGGAAATATGATTGTACCTATAAAGTATGATCAGATATGGGTTCTGAATGAGCATTACTTCTCTAAGATAAAAGCCTTCATTGGGGATAAGCTTGATTTTATTAATCTTTTTGAGTTAACGAAATTCATGGCCTACTAGGCATTGAGTTTCTTTTAGAAAATAAATGGGTTATAGATTTTAATACTTTGAGGATTGTAGATCATTAATTATTAGTAATCAATAGGCTTGATAAACAGGATTGTAGGTAATAGGTTTCTGTCCTTTTAGATTTGTACAGAGGGATAACAGACTCTAAAAATAGTCTTAACACCTTGCAATACCCTTACTGATTTAGGAGCCAAATGAGCATTGACAATAAAAGAGAGTGGCTAGCCACTCTCTTTATAAAAAGGTATTTGTTTTTTACGATGCATTTTAAAGCCAAATAGAACCAGCTTCGGGGTCTATGTCCCCATAAAAAAGAGTCTTCAAATCTTCAAGAGCTTCTTTTTGAGTAATAGAATAGGCTTTAGCTATTGATTCGAGTAACTTTTTGTCGGACTCGGATAAATCTTCTATCGCTTCAGTTTCTAGGTACTCCATTTGATCTGCATAAACGACTACCGGAATTTTGATTTTTAAATCCCAATGATCTCTTTGTCTTTGGGCTAGACTAGGAGCATAGAAAGGAGAAGCTTGTCCTTTAGCATCCCATTTAGATTTTGCCGCATGCATTAACTCTATATTTAATACAAACTGTTTTCGGGGTTTTAAAAACTTAAAGTATCCTTTCAATCCGATAGGATTTTTATCCCCAATTAATTTAGCTCCTTCGTTGTGCCTGTTTTTATCCCAAGGGTCGGTATCGCAATAGAAGTATTCAAACAAGGTTGCAGGGTTGGTATCGTCTTTTTCGCTTACTCCATCAAAAGTGTTTTTAATATCTCTTGGAATAAAGAAATGCTGATGAATTTGATCTTGACCATTTTCTACAAACTCTCCTGTGATCTCTTCTCCCTTAGCATTATAATACTTTATCCATAGGGCATACACATTTTGTCCTTTGGCATCATGAGGGGTACTTCTGACATTGAATTGCTTAGCATTTTCTGCACTGGGGTGCCATCCTTTCTCGGTCTGTTCAATTGTTACTTTCTGAACTTTATTCAGATGTACAACGCCTTCTATCTCGGGGTTTTGATGAAACTTATAAGTTCCATGCAAATGCCCTTCCACTAAAATTAGTTCCGCTTTTACTGGGTCTTCATGATCTTTGTTTAAAATTTCATTACTAGGAATATCTGGATCTTTGCTGCATGAAAACATTCCCATACTTGCTACCATCAAAAAGGCAGTCATCACTTTCATAAATTTCTGTTTCATTTTATGATCTTTTTAAAATTAAAAACTCCATATACACACCATACGGATATCGCGTCCAGTATCATGTGCATAGTATCTAAATCGATTTGTATATTCTTTGTATTCTTTGTTTAAGAGATTGTTTATTTCAACTAGAAAGGTCATTTTATGCTTTTGTTTGAAGTCTATATTACCTTCTATTTGCAACCCCAATAAATGATAAGAAGGGGGAGTAAATGGGATCAGGTCGGTAGCTGGATCAAAACGTTTTTGCTTAGCTACATACTTATGTTTCAATGTAAAACTTACTTTATGGAAAAGAGGGATACCCGATAATTCATACCCCAAAGTTTGTAGCCAATGAAAGGATGGGATATAGGGTAAATATCGTCCTGTACTCTTCTCATTGGCCCAAATCATACTCGCTTTATGGGTATAGGTTAAGGATGAAAAAGGAGTAAATGATAATTCTGCATCTATTCCCCTAAAGAAACCATCTACTTGCTTGTACTTAAAAACAGGATAAGTACCCGAAACGATAGTCATATAATCTTGTGAGGGCTCATCGTAAATGTAATTATGAACCCACTGCAAATAACCATCTATAGAGAGCGTGAGAGGCTGGGTTTCATAGATGAAAGAGCTAATCCATTTGGTACTTCGTTCGGGCTGGAGTTGGCTATTCCCGACAACATAAATTCCCGAGGCATGATCTAGCCCATTACTATACAATTCGTGTACATGGGGAGACCTCCAAGCTAGCCCCAGATTGGATACGAATCGAAGAGGACGACTTATCTGATAAGCACCTCCTAGATGATAGGTGGCATTCGCAAATGTTCGTTTACCTCCGTATCGTTCTCCATACGAATCAAAGCCATCAGCTTTACTACTTTGTCTGTCAAACCGAATACCTGCTTCGGCACTCCACTTCTCCCTCAAAAACCTTTGAATCAAAAACGTACCCCAATTCTGTTGTGTGTAATTGGGTATGATAGGAACAACGCCTGTACCTGCTTTGTTAGCATTATCTGCAAAGCCTGTATATATTCCTACCTCTGTTTTTAGATATCGAGAAGGAGAAAAAAGCCAACTCAAGTCCAACTGACTGGAAGATAGATCCAAACTCAAAGAGGGGATATGCGATAGATTATTTCGTCTAGCATGAAACTCATCTCTATGATCGGTTTGATAAGAGTATTGAAAGAGCAATTGGTTCTTTGTATTGATGTCCCAATCAGACTTTACTCTAAATATTTGGTGGATTACCTGCTGATAAGGATAATCAATCTTTCTGGAAAAAGGCTCAATTTCTAAAGGACGGCCAATCTCTATTCTCTCCTTGAGTAAATCAATATCTCCCCGTTGCGAAGTATATAAAACTCCTGTTTTAGAGTCGTATCGGCTATAGAATAAATCGAAGGAAACATCCCCTTTTTTATATCCTAGAGCGGTAGAAAAGTCATACTCCCGCACTCCCGTATTATTTAATAAATACTTCGCTGTTTTACGGTCGCCACCATTCAGTAAGGTTCCTTGCACCCTCCAAGCAATGGATTTAGCAAAGGGCAGAGAACCATCTAGGTATCCTGTAAGGGCATATCGTTTCCCATTGCTTCCATAACTAGTTGATAGATTTCCTCCAATCTTCGTTCTATTATAAGGTAGCTCTTTGGGTTCTAAGCGTATAATTCCCCCTAAAGCTTGAGAACCATAACGAATAGCATCAACACCTTTTATAATAGTTACAGAAGAGGCATTATTCATATCTATTTCGGGTGCATGATCATCTCCCCAAGCTTGTCCCTCTTGCCTAACCCCATTATTGATAATCAGAATTCGGTTGCCATACATCCCTTGTATTACGGGTTTGGCCACAGTTGCCCCATTCTGAATGAAGCTAACTCCTTTCATCTTTTCTAAAGATTCTGCTAGAGATTTTCCTAGATTTTTACTGAGTTCGATACCCGTTAATCCTTGTGTTACAGAACTTCTTGCAGCGGTTTGCTTACTACTGCTTACCACAACTTCCTCAAGAAGATTTTGCTCTAATTCAAGGAAAACAAGAAGCTCTTTTTTACCTTGAAAAGAAGAGATCTCTCTCGGTTTATATCCCAAAGAGTGGATATGCATCACGTTATCTGTAGGGGAAAGTTCAATAGTACATTCTCCTTTTGCATCGGATACATACACCTTATTATGGATTTGAATAAGAGCTTGCACGATAGGATATGAGGAATCCTTCTCTACTATTTTGATCTTTATTTTTTCTGATGAACGATTGGCATATAAAGAATGAGAGCATAGGCTTCCTGATATCAACAGGAGCATGCTGATAAAATATATTTTCATTTAAGCATAAGAATTCTAAACCACTATTAACCGAGTGGCTTTATTAAAATATTAGAGTTGTTTTATGGATTGAAGAATTCCGTCTACCGATAAAAACGGTAGATAAAATCTATGAACAGCTGATTAAGGCTGATTTATTGAATAGAAGAGAGAAGTAGAGGAGGTGCTCTTAAAAAGAAAGAAGTAGGGGTATCACTGTGGATCTCATCTAGTGATATCGTAAATTCTAAGGAGAGAATGAGTGTGCTGATGCTTAAAAAAAGTTCTTTTTCGAGAGTGAAAAAAGTAAGAAGCATATCACAGATAGCACAATCTTCTTCTGCCGAAACTAGAGTTGTTTGGCCATTGATGATGGTATTGTAATTCTGAACAACGGCAAAATCAGCATGATGATGAAATGTTTTCATCATAAAAAGAGGGAGTAAGGCAAATAGAAGAATATAAGCTTTACTTCTTCGTAAATAGTCTGATTTTTTCCTTGTGCTCATTCCTAAATCAATCGCGTAAACCTAGTTAGAATCAACTTCAAACAAAGCTACTATTTATTTTAGAATGAACAAATACCCAATACTAGGTATTTCAATAATTTAATATTTATAGATCTCTTAAACTCTTAGCTACTCGATCGAATGAGCTGTTTAGATGGCTATCCTAACTAGCATCCTTCTCACTTTTATTATTTTTTTGCTAAAAAAACTTTGCATAATTAGTGGTTTTTTATTGAAAGTATTTATTTTTGCCAACCCTTTGAAAGAAGGAGAGTTATAACCCTATTTATTTATATATCAGAAAACGATATGAAAAGAAGATTATCTATTTTAATGCTAATCTGTGTGTTTATCTCTTGTAGTAAAGATCACGATCCTATCCATACGCCTATCCCTCAGTCTCCCTCTCAAGAAGAGGAAAATCCCCATGCTCCCAACCAAGAAACGGTCGAAGTTACTTCGGAAGATATGAGTGCTTATTTTCTGTTTGATACTTCGAAAAGCATTGCTGTGGCTTTAGATCAAGCTCAAAAAACCAAAGAGCTAAAGCTGATTCATAAAAAGAAAATTCAAGTAAATAAAGTCCAAGTGATTCGTCAGGATGAGCAAGAAGGAACCTTTGAACTAGCTGTTCAGGGTTTGGTAAATGGTACCTCTTTTGATGAAGATTTCGCTTTTGTTGGCTTTGCAAAGAAACCCGACACCTATTATTTAGGTAGTCGTAGTTATGCTCAATGGAAAGTAGATGAAGATGTGTACTTAAAAGAATTCGATTTAGAAGGACTTCTTACGGGTAAAAAAGAGGACTTATCTCGATATACTCTGACTTATCTCAAAGATTTTATCTCTTTTTACTCTTTTGATTCATCAGGAACAATTTACCCTTTTTCGGAAGAGGAGTTGAACGATATTGAGGTTTCCGACCTGAGTTATGAAGCTGGATACCTTCAGTTTACTACTCGTTACAAAGGAGTGAAGAGTCTGTCTGCTACTCGTTTGCCGATGGATAAAAAGAGGTATTATGCCTCCAAATTAGGGATTAACAAAGCCTTTGTAGCTACTTATTATATGCATAGGGTCTATCAAAATCTAGATGTATTCTATTCCCACCTACTTACTTTTGATTTCGACAAATACGTTGTTGAGTTAGTGGGTGATAGCAAATCGCTCAACAGTCAGGATAATAGTTTAAGTTTTACAGTGCGCATATCCCTCCGTGAAACTCAAAAAGAGTTGGTTGAAGTCGAGAAAACCATTACAGGATTCAAACCCTTGGGCGAGTTGAAAAAGGATTTGTTAATCGCTTCTTCTGCCGATTTGCAAGAACATATCAAGAACCTGATACAGCGAAATCCCAAAGAAGATCGAATGGCTTATCTCTTGAAGAGCTCGATAGGCAAGTGGATTCAGAAAGCTCAGATAGGAAGAGTGGACAATGGTCATCTCTTGGATTGGGTGGAAGTACAAGTTCCTGGAGGCAGTGTAATGGCTTTGGTGGAAGATGCCAATCTTCCCGAAATGGAGAAATGGATCTACCTAGAACGCCCCATATTCGAGTTGATCTCTTATCAGTTTATAGATCGTAATCTTTGGGTAAAGGTGAAATTAGCTGCTGCCAATGAAGTCGCTCTTGATGATGTGGTTTTTGAATTTAGAATTCATAATGTGAAAAGCGAATAATTAAGATGAGTACTACTCATAGAAAAGTAAAAAGGATTTGACTGAGTCAAATCCTTTTTACTTTTATCTTCTTACTTCTCCCCACTCAAATTCCCGATGCGGTGGTCGAGTAGCATAGTAAATTTGTCGAAGTCCATTACGGAAGACATGGATTGCTCTATGGTAGTAACTCCTATAATTAATTTATTGAACTCGCTCGATTTCACTTTACTGCCGTGATAGATATCCATCACTTTTTGTTTGCAGAGCTGGAAGCCGAAAATGCTTATCATATCTAGCTCTCCCAGAGAATTGAAATCGGATATTTTAGGAGGATTCTCCTCATACAGATTGCTGAGGATACCATTATACTCTTTTAGGTTTTTATCGCTGTAGTCATCACTCAGTATGAGGTGTCTCAATTTGCGAAAGGCATTTTTAGCCAATTTTTGGGTGTTAGTCATATCATATTAGCTTAGGTTTTACAAGAAGTTTAAATCACATCTTAAAAATAGCTATAATAGTAAGAGGTTGAAACTATTTGGCTTAAATCTTTTGGATAAAGGCAAAAAAACAACCGAAGTAGAACTATTTTACTTCGGTTGCATATTCTTATGAGTTGTTTTGTAGGTATTTAGATACCTTGCTAAATAGTCCTTTGGGGTAAGCATCTAAATAGTCATCAAAATTCTGTTCATCTAAGTTTGCTAGCCATTGCCCTATTTCTAGTGCATATTTGGTGTTGTAATAGTCAAAAAGCATAAGTTTAGTAAACAACCCTTGGGGATAAGCTTCTATATAAAGTTCGGGTTTGCTTTCTATGCTTGCTTCCATGAAAACATCAAACTCTTCATTGTGTTTGGGTTTGGCCCACTCTACTCCCGTGATGGGTTCATCAAAAAATTCATTGCAAATCAGTTGAACGATGTGTCTAATCTTCATTATATCCTCGGTGTATTCGTCTTCATCAGAAAGATATAAGATCCAATCTCCTAGTGAATACATCTCTTGGCATAGGGTAAGTAGCTTTTTCTGTTGTTTCTTATCTTTCGCCAAAGCCATTACCTTTTGAATTCCTTCTTGAAGAACGATCATAGCATTCTGATTGATGACATTCAGTCCAGGAACATCAAAATCTTCCTCAAAGTCTAGGTTGAAATCATCCTCAAAGTCCATGCCCTCAAGATCTTCCTCGGAGATGTCTGGTGAAGCTAGTTTGCTCACTTTAATATAGGTAACATGGGGCTCCAACTGTCCGTAGAACTCTAGGCAATCGTGAGGCGTATCGGGAACACCTGTATCGGCAGTCATAGCTTGATGAATCTGGAAGACATGCTCCATAGCCGCATCTTCTATATCCCCTCCAATGCAATCATGACTTTCTGTTTGGATGTCCATGGAGTCTGATGAAATTTCATTATCATCACTGATTCCTTCGGCGAGGTCCGATAGGAAATTAGTTAGGAGATAGGGGTGGAGTAGGTCTCCTGCCTCTTCTTGTATGGTTCTAGCTGTTTCTATTAAATCAGAAGCTAGTTCATGCATCTGTTTTTTATAGATGAGTGATGGTGGAGTCTTCATCAATTCTTGATTGACTTGTTCTATTTTCTCCAGAAAGGTCTGTTCAAACTTATATTGTTTCATGCTATTTATATTTTCATCTAAAAATAGGTATTCTTATTCAAGTGTATCTCTTTTTTTTCGTAAAAATACTAGATTGATTATAGATTTCATCTTTTTATTGCTGATACTTGTCTTTATTCCTTCAGTTTTGATGCTATATTTCGTTTTAGTGCCTTGATTCTCTTTTAGTATTATTGATATTCTTTTTCTGGTGAATGTACTTTTTCTTTTGTGTGAACAAAAGAAAAATGTACCAAAAAGAAAACTGCGATTAAGAGAGAGCAGCGAAAAGCTTGCTTTTCAGATGCCGAACGTGAGCAGTTTGGGCGAAGCCAAAAATCACCAGCAGGTCTCCAGGAGCTATTGTAGCATTGTTATGAGGCGCAAAAATTCCGAACTCGCTACGCTCAGACAAGGAATTTTTCCACCTCCTCCCAACGCTACACTACGCCCCTTCCCGACGATGCTGGAAAGACCTTCGGAGGATCATCGCTTCGCTCGATTTTGTGATGTTTCACATCAAAACAAAGGCTTGTAACGTTGCGAAGCAAGCATCCACATATTAACAGGACATCAAGAAATTCATCCACTTATCAAGCATACATTATATAGTATAAAACAAGTAACAGAGTAGGGAGTTTCAGCTGCCGAAGATGTACGCAACAGACCGTAAGTACAGACCAAAGTTAAACGACGTAGTCTTGATTCTTTTTTTGTACTTTTTCTTATCAAGGGAATGTACTTTTTCTTTTGTGTGAACAAAAGAAAAATGTACCAAAAAGAAAACTGCGATTCAGAGAGAGCAGCGAAAAGCTTGCTTTTCAGATGCCGAACGTGAGCAGTTTGGGCGAAGCCAAAAATCACCAGCAGGTCTCCAGGAGCTACCGTAGCATTGTTATGAGGCGCAAAAATTCCGAACTCGCTGCGCTCAGACAAGGAATTTTTCCACCTCCTCCCAACGCTACACTACGCCCCTTCCCGACGATGCTGGAAAGACCTTCGCTCGATATAAGTGCTTTCGCATCTTTAACCAGTAAGTAACAGAGTAGGGAGTTTCAGCTGCCGAAGATGTACGCAACAGACCGTAAGTACAGACCAAAGTTAAACGACGTAGTCTTGATTCTTTTTTTGTACTTTTTTCTTATCAAGAAGAAAAGAAGTACATTCTCAAACTAACGAAAGAATAAAAACTCGCCAACACTCTAAAGAACAAAGGCTTGAAATGTTGTGAAGAAGGCATCCACACATCAAGAAATAGATTAGTAATGAGCAGAATAACATCAGCATTGTAGAGTTCTGCAAGTACAGACCAAAGTTAAACGACGTAGTCTTGATTCTTTTTTCGTACTTTTTTCTTATCAAGAAGAAAAGAAGTACATTCTCAAACTAACGAAAGAATAAAAACTCACTAACCTTCTAAAAAACAAAGGCATGAAATGTTGCGAAGATTGCATCCACCCATCAAGAAAAAACAAAGGCATGAAATGTTGCGAAGAAGGCATCCACCCATCAAGAAAGAACAAAGGCATGAAATATTGCGAAGATTGCATCCACCCATCAAGAAATGAAGAAGTATAAAATAAACTAACGAAATAATAAACTTTTTAGCCTTTTGAGAAAATAAAGGCAGTAATTCGAGCGAAGATAACATTCACGCGTTATAAAATCTATCCACACATTAATCATACATAAAATTACATATTAACATAGAAAGTATGGAAAATATTTTACAAAGTAGGGGTTTTCAGCTGCCAAAGATTAATTTTAAAGAAAGTGAGTGTATTTTGGAGGTACTATTTCTTTTGTGTGCACAAAGAGAAAGATACCAAAAAGAAAACTGTGATTAAAGAAGCACTGTGATATGCTTATTCTTTTTAGCTGCTGATAGTTGTCTTTATTGCTTAAGTTTACTCTTAAGCTAGTGACTTAATTTTCTTTAGTGTTATTGATATTCCTTTTCTGGTTGAATGTACTTTTTCTTTCGCTTGCCCGAAAGAAAAAGATACCAAAATGAAAACTGCGATTAAGAGAGAGCAGCGAAAAGCTTGCTTTTCAGATGCCGAACGTGAGCAGTTTGGGCGAAGCCAAAAGGCACCAGCAGGTCTCCAGGAGCTACTGTAGCATTGTTATGAGGCGCAAAAATTCCGAACTCGCTACGCTCAGACAAGGAATTTTTCCCCCTCCTCCCAACGCTACACTACGCCCCTTCCCGACGATGCAGGAAGGACCCTTCGGAGGATCATCGCTTCGCTCGATTTTGTGATGTTTCACATCAAAATGAAGGGTTGTAATGGTGTGGCGAAGGCATTCACTCATCAAGAGGGCATCAAAAAATTCATCCACTTATCAAGCATACATTATATATAGTATAAAAAGAAGTAACAGAGTAGGGAGTTTCAGCTGCCGAAGATGTACGCAACAGACCGTAAGTACAGACCAAAGTTAAACGACGTAGTCTTGATTCTTTTTTTGTACTTTTTCTTATCAGGGAATGTACTTTTTCTTTTGTGTGAACAAAAGAAAAATGTACCAAAAGGAAAAATCACCAGCAGGTCTCCAGAGGCTACCGTAGCATTGTTATGAGGCGCAAAAATTCCGAACTCGCTGCGCTCAGACAAGGAATTTTTCCACCTCCTTCCAACGCTACACTACGCCCCTTCCCGACGATGCTGGAAGGACCCTTCGGAGGATCATCGCTTCGCTTGATTTTGTGATGTTTCACATCAGAATGAAGGGTTGTAATGGTGTGGCGAAGGCATTCACTCATCAAGAGGGCATCAAGAAATTCATCCACTTATCAAGCATACATTATATATAGTATAAAAAGAAGTAACAGAGTAGGGAGTTTCAGCTGCCGAAGATGTACGCAACAGACCGTAAGTACAGACCAAAGTTAAACGACGTAGTCTTGATTCTTTTTTTGTACTTTTTCTTATCAGGGAAAGTACTGTTTCTTTTGTGTGCACAAAAGAAAAGATACCAAAAGAAAAGGCACCAGCAGGTCTCCAGGAGCTACCGTAGCTTTGTTATGAGGCGCAAAAATTCCGAACTCGCTACGCTCAGACAAGGAATTTTTACACCTCCTCCCAACGCTACACTACGCCCCTTCCCGACGATGCTGGAAGGACCCTTCGGGAGATCATCGCTTCGCTCGATTTAGATGCTTTCGCATCTTTAAGGATGTTTGTATATATGGTGAAACTGAATAACATCAGCATTGTAGAGTTCTGCAAGTACAGACCGAAGGCAACGACGTAGTCTTGATTCTTTTTTCGTACTTTTTTCTTATCAAGAAGAAAAGAAGTACATTCTCAAACTAACGAAAGAATAAAAACTCACCAACACTCTAAAGAACAAAGGCATGAAATGTCGCGAAGATTGCATCCACGCATCAAGAAAGAACAAAGGCATGAAATATTGCGAAGATTGCATCCACCCATCAAGAAATGAAGAAGTATAAAATAAACTAACGAAATAATAAACTTTTTAGCCTTTTGAGAAAATAAAGGCAGTAATTCGAGCGAAGATAACATTCACGCGTTATAAAATCTATCCACACATTAATCATACATAAAATTACATATTAACATAGAAAGTATGGAAAATATTTTACAAAGTAGGGGTTTTCAGCTGCCAAAAGATTAATTTTAAAGAAAGTGAGTGTATTTTGGAGGTACTTTTTCTTTTGTGTGCACAAAGCAAAAGATACCAAAAAGAAAACTGCGATTAAAGAAGCACTGTGATATCCTTGTTCTTTTTAGCTGCTGATAGTTGTCTTTATTGCTTAAGTTTACTCTTAAGCTAGTGACTTAATTTTCTTTAGTGTTATTGATATTCCTTTTCTGGTTGAATGTACTTTTTCTTTCGCTTGCCCGAAAGAAAAAGATACCAAAATGAAAACTGCGATTAAGAGAGAGCAGCGAAAAGCTTGCTTTTCAGATGCCGAACGTGAGCAGTTTGGGCGAAGCCAAAGTGCACCAGCAGGTCTCCAGGAGCTACTGTAGCATTGTTATGAGGCGCAAAAATTCCGAACTCGCTGCGCTCAGACAAGGAATTTTTCCCCCTCCTCCCAACGCTACACTACGCCCCTTCCCGACGATGCTGGAAAGACCCTTCGGGTGATCATTGCTTCGCTCGATATAAGTGCTTTCGCATCTTTAACCAGTAAGTAACAGAGTAGGGTGTTTCATCTGCCGAAGATGGACGTAACAGACCGTAAGTACAGACCAAAGTTAAACGACGTAGTCTTGATTCTTTTTTTGTACTTTTTTCTTATCAAGAAGAAAAGAAGTACATTCTCAAACTAACGAAAGAATAAAACCTCACTAACCTTCTAAAAAACAAAGGCTTGTCATGTTGCGAAGAAGGCATCCACATATTAAGAGAATATGTACTCAGTAAGGTAATATCCACACATCAAGAAACACAATCACTAATAGCTTAAAATCTTTAGCCTTGATCTTTTTTTGATACTTTTTTTCTATCAAGAGAAAAAGAAGTATAGAATAAGATGACGAAAGCAAAGAATCTCACCAACCCTCTAAAGAACAAAGGCATGAAATATTGCGAAGATTGCATCCACCCATCAAGAAATGAAGAAGTATAAAATAAACTAACGAAATAATAAACTTTTTAGCCTTTTGAGAAAATAAAGGCAGTAATTCGAGCGAAGATAACATTCACGCGTTATAAAATCTATCCACACATTAATCATACATAAAATTACATATTAACATAGAAAGTATGGAAAATATTTTACAAAGTAGGGGTTTTCAGCTGCCAAAGATTAATTTTAAAGAAAGTGAGTGTATTTTGGATGTACTATTTCTTTTGTGTGCACAAAGAGAAAGATACCAAAAAGAAAACTGTGATTAAAGAAGCACTGTGATATGCTTATTCTTTTTAGCTGCTGAAGGTTATCTTCATTTATTAAGTGTACTCTCTCAAGTTGGTGTCTTGATTTTCTTTAGTGTTATTGATATTCTTTTTCTGGTTGAATGTACTTTTTCTTTCGCTTGCCCGAAAGAAAAAGATACTAAAATGAAAACTGCGATTCAGAGAGAGCAGCGAAAAGCTTGCTTTTCAGATGCCGAACGTGAGCAGTTTGGGCGAAGCCAAAGTGCACCAGCAGGTCTCCAGGAGCTATTGTAGCATTGTTATGAGGCGCAAAAATTCCGAACTCGCTGCGCTCAGACAAGGAATTTTTCCACCTCCTCCCAACGCTACACTACGCCCCTTCCCGACGATGCTGGAAAGAACCTTCGGGAGATCATCGCTTCGCTCGATAAGTTGATGTCTCACATCAGAACAAAGGCTTGTAATAGTGTGAAGAGAGCATCTACATATTAACAGGACATCAAGAAATTCATCCACTTATCAAGCATACATTATATATAGTATAAAAGAAGTAACAGAGTAGGGAGTTTCATCTGCCGAACATGTACGCAACAGACCGTAAGTACAGACCAAAGTTAAACGACGTAGTCTTGATTCTTTTTTTGTACTTTTTTCTTATCAGGGGAATGTACTTTTTCTTTTGTGTGAACAAAAGAAAAATGTACCAAAAAGAAAACTGCGATTCAGAGAGAGCAGCGAAAAGCTTGCTTTTCAGATGCCGAACGTGAGCAGTTTGGGCGAAGCCAAAAATCACCAGCAGGTCTCCAGGAGCTACCGTAGCTTTGTTATGAGGCGCAAAAATTCCGAACTCGCTGCGCTCAGACAAGGAATTTTTCCACCTCCTCCCAACGCTACACTACGCCCCTTCCCGACGATGCTGGAAAGACCCTTCGGGTGATCATTGCTTCGCTCGATATAAGTGCTTTCGCATCTTTAACCAGTAAGTAACAGAGTAGGGTGTTTCATCTGCCGAAGATGGACGTAACAGACCGTAAGTACAGACCAAAGTTAAACGACGTAGTCTTGATTCTTTTTTTGTACTTTTTTCTTATCAAGAAGAAAAGAAGTACATTCTCAAACTAACGAAAGCAAAGAATCTCGCCAACACTCTAAAAAACAAAGGCTTACAATGGTGCTAAGAAGGCATTCACCCATCAAGAGAATATGCACTCAGTAAGGTAGCACCCTCACATCAAGAAAAGAAGAAAAACAAAGGCTTGTAACGTTGCGAAGCAAGCACCCACATATCAAGAAACAGATTAGTAATGAGGAGAATAACATCAGCATTGTAGAGTTCTGCAAGTACAGTCCGAAGGCAACGACGTAGTCTTGATTCTTTTTTTGTACTTTTTTCTTATCAAGAAGAAAAGAAGTACATTCTCAAACTAACGAAAGTAAAGAATCTCACTAACACTCTAAAAAACAAAGGCTTACAATGGTGCTAAGAAGGTAGCACCCACGCATCAAGAAATAGATTAGTAATGAGGAGAATAACATCAGCATTGTAGAGTTCTGCAAGTACAGACCGAAGGCAACGACGTAGTCTTGATTCTTTTTTTGTACTTTTTTCTTATCAAGAAGAAAAGAAGTACATTCTCAAACTAACGAAAGTAAAGAATCTCACTAACACTCTAAAAAACAAAGGCTTACAATAGTGCAAAGAAAGCATCCACCCACCAAGAAAAGAAGAAAATCACAAAATGAGGATATAAAAAAAGGAGCTGAATCAGCTCCTTTTCTCGTCGTGTGTTAATTGATAGATCCTCAAATACTTCTATGTGTGAAGTAACGGGGGTATCCTTGTTTGTGTGTTTGAATATAACTATATTTTCTATTACTAGAACGAATAAATTAAATATGAATTGATGAAACTAATGTGAACGAGAGAATAGGTTCTACAGACCCTATTAAAAAAAGGAAATTGGTAGTATTGTCTCTCACAGTAAGTTCCAATCCCTTGGATAAACAAATATAGAAGTATTAATTAGAAGGGCAATACCTTTGTGTAGATATTTAAGATAAAACACTCTATTCTTATTGATTTGTCGCTAGAATAAGCTCTTTTTGTGGGACAAGTTGTGGGACAGCTTGTGCGTCAGTTTGTGAGACAACTTGTGCGTCAGAGTAAGGCTATCTTCTTGAAAAGTGGGGGTAATTATAGAGAACCATGAGCCTTTTAGGGCGTGTTTAGCCTTCATTAGGATTAATTTTTTAGCTTTTATATACAAATAGCGATATTGTGTAGTGGACGTTTTGTGAAGTAGATAATTCACCATTATTCTCCTCTAAAACCATTCTTTTCCCTTAGAAAATCTAGTCTTTATTTTAATTTTAAATCTTCAAGTGAAGAATTGGTCACATAATGAATTATACAGAAATTTCTCTCCACTATTATTTCTATATCTTTACAAACTAATTTAGTCATGTAAAGATTTATTCATTCACTTCAGAATAGGATTTCAAGGGAAAGTACTGTTTCTTTGTGTGCATAAAGAGAAAGATACCACATGAAAACTGCGATTAAAGAAGCGTAGAGGGGTGTTTATTCTTTTTAGTTGCTGAAGATTAATATCAAAGAGAGTAACTGTATTTCAAGCTAATACCTTGATTGTCTTTAGGTTTATTGATATTCTTTTTCTGGTATATAGTACTGTTTCTTTTGTATGCACAAAGCAAAAGATACCAAAAAGAAAACTGCGATTAAGAGAGCACAGCGATATGCTTATTCTTTTTAACTGCTGAAGGTTGTCTTCATTTATTAAATGTACTCTCAAGCTAGTGCCTTGATTCTCTTTAGTGTTATTGATATTCCTTTTCTGGTTGAATGTACTTTTTCTTTCGCTTGCCCGAAAGAAAAAGATACCAAAATGAAAACTGCGATTAAGAGAGAGCAGCGAAAAGCTTGCTTTTCAGATGCCGAACGTGAGCAGTTTGGGCGAAGCCAAAGTGCACCAGCAGGTCTCCAGGAGCTACTGTAGCATTGTTATGAGGCGCAAAAATTCCGAACTCGCTACGCTCAGACAAGGAATTTTTCCCCCTCCTCCCAACGCTACACTACGCCCCTTCCCGACGATGCTGGAAGGACCCTTCGGAGGATCATCGCTTCGCTCGATTTAGATGCTTTCGCATCTTTAAAGATATTTATTATATAAGGTGTATTAGAATAACATCGGGATCGTAATGGCATCAGATTTTTAGCGTAAAATGTAGGGAGGAAGAGAGGCGTTAAGAAGTACTGTTGTTTGAGCGAAGCGAGTTTCTGTACTTTAGCCGAACGCCCGACTGGAATAGCTCAAAATCTTTAGCCTTGATCTTTTTTTGATACTTTTTTTCTATCAAGAGAAAAAGAAGTATAGAATAAGATGACGAAAGAAAAGAAACTCGCCAACACTCTAAAAAACAAAGGCTTACAATGGTGCTAAGAAGGTAGCACCCACGCATCAAGAAATAGATTAGTAATGAGGAGAATAACATCAGCATTGTAAAGATCTGCAAGAATAGACCGAAGGCAACGACGTAGTCTTGATTCTTTTTTTGTACTTTTTTCTTATCAAGAAGAAAAGAAGTACATTCTCAAACTAACGAAAGAATAAATTCTCACTAACCCTCTAAAAAACAAAGGCTTGCAATGTTGCGAAGAAGGCATCCACGCATCAAGAAAAGAAGAAGAAAAGAAGAAATAGATCTTTTTTGAACCCTTATTTCTGACAAACAGAAAAAAGGGAAGAACAAGACCAATTACATTATCAAATCAATTTTTTGAAGAATTCTACTAACGTTGAAAATGAATAAGAATCTTAAAAAAAAAGTCTTGTTCCTCCCTTAAACGCCTCACGCATGAAGCAATCATATAACTAATAAATAAAAAAGGAAACTTAAACTCTATCCCTATACATGTAAATATTGGATTGTTAGCGAGAAGCGTTTCACAATGCATCTTACTACTCTTAAGAACAGAGTTTGATTTCCTTGTATTAGGTCACCTTACGACTTATTTCAGGGGAACTGGGGGAAATAGAATAACCCATTACCAGAGCTGGTCAAACATAGAAAATACCCAAAGTAATTCTTCAACTCACTCTCGTAACCCTTCAATTCTTGTCAATTAAACTTTATAGATACAAATGTCGTAAAGTGGATAGTACTTTTTTCTCATAGGGCGTACTATCCATTACCCCTTGATATAATTTATTATGAAATGATTATGATCTCGTTTATTTATTCATAGGCAGATGGTTTTATTAGATTTTTGGTTATGTTTATAATCTCGTTCATCGTGTATATCCCTGTTTAAGCAGGAATAAATGTTTGTAGTAAGGCTTCCCTTAGGTTACCCCACTTGTGTGTGTTTTAGATCGGCTTGTGATTGGGTAGCAGAGCAAAGTCCGATAAGCAGTTGGAAGCCATTCGGACTTTACAATCCTAACAAGATCTATCTCTAGATCAAATTCTAATCACTTTAATTTATAAAAAATGTGTTTTTCAATAACACTGTAAAGATAAGTTAACTTGCACCACATTTCCAAGCATTACATAGCTGTTGTAAAACACTTTTTTACACATCCTGATCCTTTTTCAGTCTTTGGGCGTGCCCCAGTCCGTATGGTTCACTGCCTTTTGTAGAGCATAAATCAGCGATTGCCCTGGATTACGCATCTGTCGCCATGTAGGAATATCCTTCCGCGCTATGATTTGCCAGAACGGATTGTTCTTTCTTCCATAATCGGCCAACTTTAAGATCACGTAGAGCTGTCCACCATTTGTGATGCGTAGCTCATTCATAATGCGTTTTATCCCCTCATAATTGTGTGTTTGCACATTCAGCACCTCTGGATTAGGCTTATATTCCTCCCAAAAAGAGAGAAGTTCCGTCCCCCTGCTAGGGGGATTACTAGGGGGTATAATACTTGGTTTATCTTTACTTACCTTATCTTGCATTGCATCCGCATGAGGTATCTCGTTGGGTTTGTGCCATCTAGCATGTGCCGCTCGGCTGCGTTGCTCGTGAATCTCGGCCCTGCGTCTGTCGAGGTGCCCCATACGCTTACGCATACCTGTCGAGGTTACCGCCTGATCCTCCACGTTGAATAGGGCGAAGTTGTACAGTACCCTCCGTACCACTGCCGCCGTTGTTCTGCCCGTACGAGCTATGCGGTCTATCATCAGCGTTGTACCCACGTAGGTATTTTGCGAACGGAGGTATTCCAATATCAACCAATAGATGCCATACCCTCTGCTGCCTTCCTTTTCTAGGAGTCGTACCAATTTATCATCATTACTAGCCGATTGAGAATGTGGGAAATAATCTTCAAAAAAAATAAAATCGTCGTTCATAGCATTTCTGTATTAAAGTGTAAATTCTGCTTTCCAATCCATAAAGTTTTCCATCTCGAAGGTGCTCCAGTGTTTCTTTTCAAAATTCCAAAAGGGGATGGTATTTCGCAATTTGGTATAGATAAAGGGGCATTTAAACCAACTCTCATAATTCATCAGTGTGGCCGATACCATGGTAAACTTACCTGTCTTTAGTCGGTACGCCAAAATCACGGCCTCCTTACGCATGTGTTGCAACATTTGTATCAGTCGACTGACGTGGTCAGCACCCTCTTCTTCTGTAAACTCAAACTCTTGCACCAGGCGTGCCTTCCACGCCTCTAGCTTCTCTTGCTCTTCATAATAACTACACATTGAATTCGTCATTTTCTTTCATTTTTTAGTGAAACATCATTTTTTGTTCTAGCCCATATCGGGAATGAGGTCTTTTTTTTGACACCGACATCGTATCACTTTGACACCGACATCGTATCACTTTGACACCGACATCGTATCACTTTGACACCGACATCGCAATGCTTTGACACCGACATCGCAATGCTTTGACACCGACATCGCATTGCTTTGACACCGACATCGCAATGCTTTGACACCGACATCGCAATGCTTTGACACCGACATCGTATCACTTTGACACCGACATCGCATTGCTTTGACACCGACATCGTGATGCTTTGTTTCTGCAATCTTTCTCATCAATCCAACTGCTTTCCCTCTTGACAGACTAGAACGAGTGTTTTGTTTTAGAGATGAATGGCTCCTTGGCCTTCATCTTGTGTGAGAATAGGATGAACTATTTATTCGGATAGATTAACAGAATAGTTAAGACTTGTTTCTTTTTATTTTGTCAATTATCAGAGAAATCACCCTTTAGGGTGCAAAAGTACAGAGGAGTCTATCTAGATTAGCACCCCAAAATTGGTGAAAAAATAACGTGCTAAATATTTGGAGATATGATGGCCTAAAATGTAGCTTTGCAGACTTTTTTAAAAAAAATGGGGTTAACGGACTGCTTTTTTAATAAAAGTTATATCAATTATGCTTCAAAGCGTACTAAATATTTTTCATAAGATGAACCACATCAATCTAAAACTAAGAGAAAAACTAATTTCTCATACATCGCGCTATCTAGGTTATAAAATACGTACCATTCGTGAAGAGAAAAAACTCACTCGCGAGATTGTGGTAGAATCAACCAGCATTAGTAAAAATACCCTTCTTAGAACGGAATGTGGTTTGTGTTGCACCATAAACTCATCCATGCGGGTGTTGATGGAGGTAGCAGCATACAAATCTTTCGACATCGATTATAAGATTTGGGCTAGCATGCTAACGGATATGGTGATTGATGTGTGCGAAGTTCCTGGGATGGAACTGTATCGCAAAGAGATTGAAGCATCTATCATCCTGAAGATGGAGAAAGTCCTCCAAGAAATTGAAGAGGAGAGAAAGCACAAGTAAGTCGGTCGGTTGGAATCTGGAAAACAAATGAAGGGGAAACTCTCATTGTTCCTCAGAGATATATGAATGAACTGATATTCACCCTTGTGCAGATGACGCTTGACGAAGTGTTGCTGCAAGAGTGGTGGATATTCCCAACTTCTACTTTCGTCTCTCTTTGTTGTGCCAAGAAGCAGGAGAGAGGGGTAGGAAAGCCTCATAGGGCGAGTGAAACGATGATGGAGGGTTTTTGGACATCTTTCAACATCGGAGTAGCGAGTTGTGATGGGGAATGCTCTGGACGCAAGGAGCAAAGCACTGATACAGAGTGGTATCGTGTATCCTAAACAAACTGGAATAGAGGGGTTGAGCCTATGGGTTCCTTCTATTCCGCAGTGTAAACCTTAAAAACCGAAATTCGTATGAATGTAAGGGTTCATGAATTAACTAGAAAGGCGATGCAGCAGCTAGGCAAAAGCTTTAGGCAGTTGCGCAAAGATTTAGGCTATATCATAACCGATCCAAAGATTCGGGTTCTTCGTGATAAGAGTAAAGTATCCCGTATGGAAAGGGGTAAACAGGGTGTATGGAAAGACTTTGTTTCCTTCTACCTCCACTATTTGATGCTGGCTCATCGACTCGAAGATATGGAGAAAATGGCTCGTCCCTGGGTGTGTCTGTTTGAAGATATAACCCACGGTACGCCTCTTGCACGGCTACAAGCACAGTTTCAGAAAGTGATGATTTACAAACTGTATGTGCTTCGTAGAGAGTTGATAGGCACCGAGCCAGCAGTCGTACACAAAACGGAAAGTTAAAAAAGAATGAAGTATTTAGGCATCTGTTGGGAAGGCCTTTCGTAGCTCGATTCCTCTGTCAGAGAGGGGGAAACTGGACGGGTTTCAGGTTCCTTGTCGGTCCAACTCAAATGCAAGACTGATCGAGCCGTTTAATCCTTAGGAGATGAAAAGAGAAGGTACACACCTTCTCTTCTTTGAGGTGCATCTCAAAGAATCTCTTTTGGACTTAAACCTTTAAAAAACAAACCAGCCCTAGGGCAAAGTGTCTCCGAAGAACTAGCTAGCTTCTCAGCCTTTGCCACACGGGTATTGATTACAAAAAACTATTTATCAAGGTAAATAGATGAAATTATTAAAAAGAAAACATGGATACAGTCCAGACTTTTATTGGCAGGAGCTCACGCCGAGTGGGCAAAGATTTGAATAGGATGCGGATGGACCTGCGCATCAATTATAAGCGGGCAGCTGAGTATAATGAAATACCCGAGCGCCAAATCTATAGAATGGAAGCTGCCCTGAGTCTCAAATTAGAAGAGATTATGGGCATTTACCTCGGTTATGTATTGGCAGCCCGTTCGGAGGAAGAGTTGCGGCAGATGGCTAATCCAGCCCTACGCGTGTTTCGAAACCTCACAGAAGGTTCTCCACTTCAGCAGCATGAACAAGAGTTTCATGAGGCTATGGTTCGGTGGTTGTTGCGCTTACGACTTAGTATAAAGTGTAAGCACTCCATGAATCATTTTAATTTATAAGAATCAAAAAGGAACCGTTAACCCCGTTTTATTCTTAAAAGTACGTTGCTTTGGCAACCTATAAAGTCTTTACTCTGTCGGTAGATGGGGTAAAGACTTTTGTGTTTTCTCCTTTCTCCTCTTTTAGCCCTCTTAGCCTGGCTTTCTATGTTCGTCTCCTGGTATTTCTTCCTCTGTCCTTTCTCCTCGTTTGCGTTGCCCTTTTGGCTGCCTTAGAGCCGTGTTCCTGGCTGTTTCCTCCTACTCGATAGAGTCTAGCAGATGTAGGCCTAAACGCTCGTAAAACCCTGCTTCTGCTTATCTGTCTATATCGCTTAGTCAACACCCTTTCAAACGGGATACAAGTCCGTAAGGGGTATAATTCCGACTTCCTCTTTCCTCCCCAAACCCTTTTAAAGCGATTTAAAGGATGAAGACATCTTATCCCTAACACAAGTAGATTCTGAACTTGCTATCACCTCAGAAGCGTGTCCAGCCCGTGAAAAAGGGGCGATTCTAGTCCGATTTCGAACGTGTGGAGCTGAAACTCTGGGTGGAAGCATAAATAGCACTTTCTGAGTCGAAGAAGCTCTGTACGGCTGTTCTGGGTAGCCTCGGAGTTGGTGAGTCTGTTCCACGCAGGGAAAGGGCTCAAAACTGTGTTCTTTCCTCGCTGAGAGAGGGAGGAGTGGCGTACACCATTTACACGCCCCAAAGGAGTTAAAGGCTCAGCCACTGCCTGGCCTTTGGGGGAAGAAGAGGGGGCGAGCAAGGTAAGCGGATGCGTTTGGACACGCCCTATTCTAGGAAATACGGACTTATTCGTAAAAACAGAGCGTCTTTTATCGTTTTTTAAGCCGATATGTGGCAATAGTAAGCAACGATTTTTCTCTTCTCCAAAAAAGAATTGTCTCTCTTTGCTGGCCAAATGAAGGCTGTGAACCCCCATTTTAAGTTTTTTTATCATAAAGGCTCGGATGATGCTTTGTTTCTTGTTTACAGGCTGATATTCAGACAATTATTAGTTTTTACCCTGTTTCTTGACTTCCTCCTCATTTTCTCTTTTAGGCAGAATATCGGCATTCTATTTTTTAGACAAATAAGATTTCTCGTTTTTTGACGTTTTGGAAGATGCGTATCAAGATTTTTTGATGGGTTCAGTTCGGCATAGATCCTCACCTCTAAATTTCAGATCCAAACCCTTAAATGACAAATGGATAAGATAATCTTAAAAATTTAACAGTAAATAGATTTACATTTTTTTGCAATATTGCCTTAGTTTCGTTAATTTTGTGCAGTTCAAAAAGCCTAGTTTTGTTCTTTTCGTAAGAAAGGCATCGCTAGGTGATAAGACCAATTATAAAAAAGAATAAACAAGTCCGCACGACTCATAAACTCATGACCCATTTTATTTTCTCTGAAAGAGTAATTTTGTTAAACATTGTGAGGGGTGGAGTGTTTATTTGTTCAGTTGAGAATACTGACCAAAAAGGTATTAAGTTGTAATTTTAGAAACGATAGGGTGACAGATACTTCAAGCAATAATAAGCGTATAGCAAAAAATACGATGCTACTTTACTTCCGAATGATTCTTACTATGTTAGTAACACTTTACACTTCACGTGTAGTGTTGAATACATTAGGTGTTGAAGATTTCGGAATTTTTAATGTGGTAGGGGGAATTGTTGTAATATTCTCATTTTTGAACTTAGCAATGTCATCTGCTACTCAGAGATTTTTATCTTTTGAATTGGGTAAAAAGAATCTTGCTCAGTTTGCCCGTGTTTTTAGTATGAGTATCAATATTCATGCTTTAATAGCCTTGATCATTTTTGTCTTAGCAGAAACAATCGGGTTGTGGTTTGTCAATACTCATTTAGTGATACCTACCGAAAGAATGGTAGCAGCAAACTGGGTTTACCAATGTGCTATCCTCTCTTTTATGGTAACTGTAATGAGTGTACCTTATAATGCTTCTATCATAGCCCACGAACGGATGGGTGTTTTTGCGTACATAAGTATTCTAGAAGTTTCTTTGAAATTGCTAATCGTATTCATCTTACAATGGCTAACGTTTGATAAATTAAAGCTTTATGCTGTGCTCTTGCTTATAGTTTCGGTAGTGATTCGTGTTATTTACGGAATTTACTGTAAGGCTAAATTAGAAGGTTGTCAATATGTGTGGGTGAAAGATAAAGCCTTATTTAAAATTCTATCTAGTTATGCAGGCTGGAATTTATGGGGAAACTTAGCTGGTGTAGGTATGGATCAGGGAGTAAATATTTTATTGAATGTATTCTTTGGCCCCGTAGTGAATGCAGCTAGAGGAATTGCTTATCAAGTAGGGGCAGCCATTCATCTGTTTGTTGCTAACTTTCAAGTAGCAGTTAACCCTCAAATTGTAAAATCGTATGCTTCTAAGGATTACGATTATATGTACACGCTTATTTATAAGAGCTCTAAATATTCTTATTATTTATTGTTGTTTTTAAGTTTACCTGTTTTTTTTGAAACGGAATATATTCTAAATTTATGGTTAGGAGAAGTTCCTAATAGTGCAGCTTTATTTACAAAGTTAGTTTTAGTTGCTGTTTTAATTGATTGTCTTTCAGGGTCTCTTATGGCTGGAGCACAAGCATCAGGTAGGATTAAAGTTTATCAAAGTGTAGTAGGGGGTCTATTATTGCTTATTGTTCCTTTTTCGTTTTTTGGATTAAAATTATATGGAGATCCTATTGTTCCTTTCTATATTAATATCATTGTTCTTATTATAGCTTTGTTTTGTAGATTATTAATATTGAAGAATTTGATTAAACTATCTATCTATAAATTTTTAGAACAAGTTTTGTTGCCTGTCATTTTAGTTACAG
Organism: Bacteroides coprosuis DSM 18011; assembly: GCA_000212915.1. Classification (NCBI taxonomy): domain Bacteria; kingdom Pseudomonadati; phylum Bacteroidota; class Bacteroidia; order Bacteroidales; family Bacteroidaceae; genus Bacteroides; species Bacteroides coprosuis. The sequence continues at coordinate 2,246,714 of CM001167.1, read as the reverse complement.
TATTATCAGTTGTTATGCCTTATTATATTAAGAGTCTTTTTAATATTAGTTTTTTTAGATTAATGTTGATTTCATTAGCAACTTCATTTTCTGTGCTTTGTTCTATTTTTATTGTAGGGATGACAAAAGGGGAAAGAGCTTTTATATTAAATAAAATAAGACATTTTGCAAAATGATTGATATACAAGATAAAAAAGAGTGCTGTGGCTGTAAAGCTTGTGAGCAAATATGCCCTAAACAATCTATTACAATGAATGTAGATAATGAGGGATTTTGGTATCCTGTTGTCAATCATGAAACATGTATTGAGTGTTCATTGTGTGAAAAAGTATGCCCAGAATTAGTTGAAAGAGAATCGATTACTCCAATATCTTCGTATGCTTGTTATAATCTAGATGAAACTATTCGCTTAAAAAGTTCCTCTGGAGGAGTTTTTACAGCTTTGGCTGAATATGTTATCTCTCAACAAGGAGTTGTTTTTGGAGCTAGATTCGATAAGGAATGGAATGTAATCCATGATTATACGGAGTCTTTATCGGGTCTAGATGTTTTCCGAGGATCTAAATATGTTCAAAGTGATATTAAAGATTCTTTTTCTAAAGTCCAATCCCTTTTAAAAAGAGATAAAATAGTTTTGTTTACTGGGACACCTTGTCAAGTTTCTGGCTTGAAACTCTTTCTAAGAAAAGAATATAAGAATTTGTTAACAATGGACTTTATTTGTCATGGAGTGCCTTCTCCTAGTATATGGAAATCTTATCTTAAAGAAACTTCTCCGAAATTAGATCGAATAAAATATATTTCATTCAGAGATAAAACATTTGGATGGAAAAAATTCAGTTTGCATATTCAAAATTTAAATCAAGCGAAAAGTATTTTAGAACCTCTAAATAGAAATCTTTATATGAAAGGTTTTTTACAAGATTTATATTTGCGTCCATCTTGTTATGATTGTAGTTCGAAAAACTATACTAGTGGAAGTGATATAACTGTCGGTGATTTTTGGGGAATCCAAAACGAAGTACCCGAAATAGATGATGATAAAGGAATAAGCTGTATTTTAGTAAATACAAATAAAGGTAAAATTATTATAGATAAGTTGAATCTATATTATAAACAAATGGAGTTGTCTCAAATTGATAAATATAATCCAGCGTTAATTAGATCTGTAGATAAACCTGTTAAACGTGCTGATTTTTATAAAAGTGTTGGTTCAAATAATACGTTAAAGATATTAGATAAATATACGAAGATGTCTACAGTTGTGTTTCTTAAATATAAATGTAGAGGTTTAGTCAAGACTATTCTCCAGAAATTGGGGTTGTTTGAACTGATAAAGAAGAATTATAAAAAATGAGAGGTTTAGGAAATATGTGGGGTACAGGATTGTTTAAAAACAATGCTTGCGATTTTTGTGATGATGTAACAACAGAACTTGCAGATATCTCTTTAGGAGATGCTTGGTTAAGTCCTTACTTTAAGGATGGAAGAGGGACTAACGTAGTAGTAGTTCGCTCTAACCTAGCTAAAAATATAATAGATACAGGTGTTAATTCTAGTGTTTTAGAAGTTCTAGAGTTAAATTTTGATCAGTTTTTGAAGTCTCAACAAGGAAGTTTTAATCATCGACATAAAGCGCTTGCTTATAGAGTTAAATTAGCTAAGAAAAAAGGAGTAATAGTTCCTCCAAAAAGACATGATAAAGAAAATATAAGCTTTGACTTTAAATTAGTACAGAAGCAGCGTTTAATTACTCGTAAGAAAAGTTTAGATACTTGGTCGGTTGGAGGTGAACAGTTATATCAAAGAGAAATGCCAAAAGCGCTTATAAATCTAAAAAATAAAACTAAACTTAATCATTATATACGTGCTGTAAAGAGGAGGCTATCATTATGAAGAATAATAAGAAGATAGGAATATTAACATTTCATTGGGCTACCAACTATGGGGCTATTTTGCAGGTGTTTGCCTTGCAGACTGTGCTGCAGCAGATGGGGTGTGAAGTGCATATAATTAACTACAAACCACGGCAGTTTGATAACAACGTGTGGACTTTCTTGCGATATCGAAAGTTCTTGAATCTTAGAGCATTTATTCATCTCCTTAATAAGGAGCATAAAATGAAGATATTTCGTGCTAAGCATCTAGATACAACTCCTCGATATTATACTCAGAGAGAACTTAGACAAAAATGTGAGGATTTTGATGTATTGATTTCGGGTAGTGACCAAGTACTCAACCCTTCATTTCTTCAATACGGTGAAAACGGAAAAAGTACTGCTTATTATTTGGATTTTGGTAGCAACAACACTAAGCGTGTGTGTTATGCGGTGAGTTTTGGAGTAACTAAATATCCTAATAATTTGTTAGAAATGGTAAGACCCATAGTGGCTAGTATTGATGCAATTTCCGTGAGAGAGGAGACAGGGCAGGATCTGTTTATAGATATGGGACGGCAGGACACTATCGTTGTTCCTGATCCTACATTATTATTACCTATTGATCTATATCTCAAAAGATTTAATATTACTAAGACAAAGAAGTCTAATGATAACTACTTTGTATATATGCTTCACGGCAAATTGAAGCATATAAAGCAAAATCTTCCTAAGAATATATGTATCAGTAAATCTGAAACTATAGAGAGTTGGATTAGGATGATTTATTCTTCAAAAGCTGTAGTTACAAATTCATTTCATGGAGTTGTATTCTGTATATTGTCACACACCCCATTTCTCGCAGTGTTATCAACAAAGAAGAATGAAGGTATGAATGATCGCTTCTTTACAATGTTGACTAGATTGGGATTAGAAGAAAGAATAACTACAGAGGCTGAGTTTGATGTCAATCTTATGAATAAAACCATTGATTGGATAAAAGTTGATGTAAATATAAGGAACTATAGAAATATAGGTATTACTTTTCTTCAAGAAAATATAAATTATAAATAAAATACATGTCAATATTTAAAAATAAAGTTCTGCTCATTACTGGTGGAACAGGTAGTTTTGGGAATGCTGTGTTACGCCGCTTTCTTGATAGTGATATAAAAGAAATTCGTATTCTCTCACGAGATGAAAAAAAACAGGACGATATGCGTCATTTTCTACAGGCTAACTATGCGAATGTAGCTTATAAAGTCAAGTTTTACATTGGTAATGTACGTCTGCGCGAGGCCGTTGATTTTGCAATGGTTGGAGTTGACTATGTGTTTTCTGCAGCGGCTTTGAAACAAGTACCTAGTTGTGAGTTTTTCCCTATGGAGGCTGTTCGTACAAACGTAGAAGGGACTAATAATGTTCTGCTCTCTGCTATTGCACATGAAGTGAAAAATGTGGTCGTGCTTTCTACTGATAAAGCAGCTTATCCAATCAATGCAATGGGCATTAGTAAAGCAATGATGGAAAAAGTAGCAATAGCTCAAGGTCGTGCACTTGGAGTTAATGCAAAAACTACAATTTGTTGTACTCGCTATGGTAATGTAATGGCAAGTCGTGGTTCGGTTATCCCTCTTTGGGTAGCACAGATGATGGAAGGCAAACCTATTACTATAACTGATCCAGAGATGACACGTTTCATGATGACGCTAGATGATGCTGTAGATTTGGTGATTTATGCTTTTACTCATGGTGAGAATGGAGATCTTTTTGTTCAAAAAGCTCCTGCTGCTACACTTAATGTCCTTGCTGAAGCAATCAAACAAACGTATGCGAAGATTGATTTAAAATATGGTCAAACTGAAGTTAAGGTTATTGGGACTCGTCATGGTGAGAAACTTTATGAAACCCTTGTGACCCGTGAAGAGATGGCAAATGCTATTGATATGGGTGACTATTACCGTATTCCTTGTGATAACCGTGACTTGAATTATGATAAGTTTTTCACAGAAGGTGACCATAAGGTAGAATTTGTTGATGAGTATCATTCGCACAATACTAAACGTCTCGATATCAACGGAATGAAAAAAATGCTTCTAAAGCTCAACTTTATTCGTGAAGATCTAGGGTTACAAGGAAAAGCAAAAGTACGTGATTATCGTTCAGAATAAAAGCATATGAAAATATTAGTTTTAGGTTGTAATGGAATGGCTGGGCATATTATTTCGCTATATTTTAAGGAGCAGGGATATAATGTTACGGGTTTTGCACGTCAAAAATCACATTTATTAGATCGCACTATTATAGGAGATGCTTCTGATATGTTGCTCATTAAGAATATAATAGATAAAGGAAACTATGATGTAGTTATTAACTGCATTGGACTTCTTAATCAATATGCTGATCAAAATAAGGCAATGGCTGTTTTACTTAATGGATACCTCCCTCATTATCTTACGGAGATAACTCATAATATGAGTACACGTATTATACATATGTCTACGGATTGTGTATTTGCAGGCAATGATGGACCTTATTATGAGGAAACACTACCGAACGGAGTTACGTTTTATGACCGTTCTAAGGCAATCGGTGAAATTGATACAACCAAAGACCTTACCTTCCGTAACTCTATTGTAGGACCTGATATTAAGTCTTCGGGAATAGGTCTTTTCAATTGGTTTATGAAACAAGAAGGACCTATAAATGGATTTGTTGGTGCTATTTGGACTGGAGTTACTACTTATACTCTTGCTAAAGCTATGGAACAAGCTCTAAAAGAGAATCTTACTGGACTTTATAATCTTGTAAATAATGAGAGTATAAATAAATATGATTTATGTAGTCTATTTAATAAGTATTTTCGAGATGGTAAAGTTGAAATAACTCCTAGCAACAAGTTACAATTGGATAAGACTCTATATCATAAACGAACAGACTTTTCGTTTGTTGTTCCATCATACGAAGAGCAAATAAAAGAAATGGCATATTGGGTAAACTCTCACAAAGAGATTTATCCTCATTATTTTAATAAATAAGCAGTTATGGGTAAACTTAAATTGATGACAATTCTAGGAACACGTCCAGAGATAATAAAAATGTCCGCTATTATTAAAAAGGCTGATAAATACTTTGATCATATATTAGTACATACAGGTCAAAACTATGATTATACACTCAATGAGGTGTTCTTTAAGGATTTAGGATTACGAGAACCGAATCATTATTTAGGAGTAGTTGGTGAAAACATTGGTCAAACAATGGGTAATGTAATAACCAAAAGTTATGAACTGATGGTAAAGATAAAGCCTGATGCAGTTATTGTATTAGGAGATACTAACTCTTGTCTTTCAATTATTTCGGCTAAGCGGTTGAAAATTCCAATTTTTCATATGGAGGCAGGTAATCGTTGCAAAGATGAAAATCTTCCAGAGGAGGTTATTAGACGTATTGTGGATGTTACTAGCGATGTGAATTTATGTTACAGTGAGCATGCACGGCGTTATATTATTGACACAGGTGTAAAACCAGAATATACCTACGTGGTAGGTTCCCCAATGCGTGAGGTTCTCGATGGAAATATTGAGCAAATTAATGCTAGTAAGGTGCTTGAAGAGTTAGGATTAAAAAAGAAAAAGTATATATTACTTAGTGCTCACCGTGAGGAGAACATAGATATAGAAGAAAACTTTTTGAGTCTTATGAATGCAGTCAATGCTATGGCAGAAAGATATAATATGCCTATTTTATACTCTTGTCATCCGCGAAGTAAGAAATTTATAGATAAGAGAGGCTTTAAATTTGATTCGCGAGTGATTCAGCATCAACCTTTGGGCTTTCACGATTACAATCAGCTACAACAGCATGCTTTTTGTGTAGTTTCTGACAGTGGAACTGTTCCAGAAGAAGGTAGTTACTTTAAGTTTCCAGCTGTTTCAATTCGTACAAGTACTGAACGGCCTGAAGCTATGGATAAAGGTGTATTTACGATAGGCTGTATTTCTACAGAGCAAGTGCTACAAGCGGTAGATCTTGCTGTAGAAATGCATAGAAATGGTGATGTTGGACTTACAGTACCAGCATATGATGATGCAAATGTATCTACTAAGGTGGTGAAGCTTATTCAGAGTTATACAGGAATTGTTAATAAGATGATTTGGAGAAGGTAACTAATTTTCAAACCTAACTATCTGATTTTAAAATAAAGAATCATATTAAATGTGGGATATAAATAATTCTAATAGTTGTCATAGCTGATTATTATAGTTTTAATAAAACTACTATTAATGCTACTAACTGTACTCTTTTAAATGTGTCTAATTGAAGAATTTGGTGTGTCATTTATGAGTTTTGTAAAAAATAGTTGCCGAAGATTGTCGGAGTTTTTTAATATGACTATTAACGAAGAAAATGACAATGATTTAAATACATGATAAATCATAAAAATGTAGTTGATACAAAAACTGTAAATAGGAAAAAGTATATAAGTTATATTATAATTAATAATGTAAATAAAGTAACTCTATAAACAGATATTAAGTAAATATTTACTGTTTTAAAATACAAATAATAGTATTAAAAAATATATCAAGTAGAATATTATTCTCAATCTGATTATATGAAATTTTCTGATGAAGTTAAAATAAAATATTATAATGCAAATACGCAAAAATAAACGTGAGTCGAATATCGAACTACTTAGATTCATTGCCATGATGATGGTCTTAGCAGTTCATGCTAATTTTTTCGCAATAGGCACACCATCTACTATTAATTGTTCAGAACATTTTGATAATGCTGCTGCACGTATTATCTTCGAATCAATGTCTATTGTTTGTGTTGATGTGTTTATACTTATTTCTGGATGGTTTGGAATAAAATCGAGCATGCGAGGTTTTAGTAATTTTGTATTTCAATGCCTCTTTTTTCTTATAGGAATATATGTTGTAGTAGTAATAATTGGGATAAGAGATTTAAGCATTAAAGGATTAGCCGAGTGTTTGGTTTTGACTAAAAGCAATTGGTTTATTAAAGCTTATATAGGACTTTATTTATTATCTCCTGTTCTTAATTCATTTGTAGAGAAAGCTGATAAATTAACTTTTAGAAATGTTTTAGTCGCATTTTTTATCTTTCAAACAATTTATGGTTGGATTTCAAACGCTGCAGTGTTTTTTGAAATGGGTTACTCTACGATATCGTTTATTGGGTTATATTTGTTGGCTCGTTATGTACGAATACATGAATCACAAATGACAAATATGCCTTCCTTTTTTTATATATTAATATACTTGTTTTTTTCTTTTATATTATCTTTTATTAGTTTTGGAGGAATATACTTTGATTTTATAGTTATATCAGCAAGAATGTATTCATATATTAATCCTATAGTTATTTTATCCGTGCTCAGTTTATTATTATTTTTCAATAGCTTATGTGTAAAAAGCAGAGTAATTAATTGGTTTGCAGCATCTAGCTTCGCTGTTTTTTTATTGCATTCAAATCCTAATATATTGCAGAACTACTTTGTACGATATGTGAAAATAATCTACAATCAATTTGATGGATTTTTGTGCTTAACAATATTGTTGGTGTTTATTTCTTTTATAGCAATAATAGCAGTGCTAATTGATCAGATAAGAATAGTTATATGGCGACGTGTCTTTTTGAAATATATATTTAAATCTCAGAAATGAGAATATATAATCTTTTTTAATAATAAAATTATGACTTATGTTATTGTTTTTATAGTTATTTTTATACTGAATGAGATATATAAGAATAAAGGTTTATATAACAAAAAAAAATTCTGTATTTTTTGTTCAATACTAATAATTTTATTATTAGTTCTACGAAACGACTATGTAGGTACTGATACTCAAAATTATCGTTTTATATATGATAACATCACAAATGAAGGTTATTATCATGGTTTGGAAGATTTTAAAATCTCAAATGAGATAGGTTTTTATACAATGATATATTGGATGAAAACGTTCGAAATAGATTTTCGAGTGTTGCTACTTATTAGTGCTGTATTCTATGTTTTAGCTACGTCTTTTATTATATATAAATACTCTGAGAATGCATTTCTAAGTTATTTTTTATTTTTTGTAAATGGCTTTTTTATATTTAATACGACTATGCGGCATTGTTTTGCATTATCATTTTTTGTTTTCGCTGTATATTTTGCTATTCAAAGAAAAATAATTCCTTATTTTATTTTAATTGGTTTAGCTATTTTATTTCATAGTTCAGCTATTGTTATTTTACCTGTTTATTGGCTTATTAAGCTTGATTTAAATAAAAAGCTATACGTTGTTTTAACAGTAAGTATGATTGGACTAGTTGCTATATCTCCATTAATGTTTCCTTATGTTGAAATATTCTTTGATAAAAAATATGAAGCACAAGACACAGGAGGTGTCTTTAGAACAATTCTTAATTTCTTAATAGCTATTTTTAGTATTTATTACTATAATAAGATGGATTCATCAAATAAAACTTGGTTATTATTTATTTTATTTTCAATTGTGCTAACTCCTATTGCAAAGTTAAATCCTGCTTTTTTTAGAATAATAATTTATTTTACCTTCTTTTCAATTCTTCTCATTCCGAATCTTTTTAAAGTCAAAAGCATTAATGCTCAGGTGTTTGTGTTTTCTTTAATTTGTTTTGGGCTGCTAAACTTTACATATCTTTCTAAACAAGCAGGTGTACGTACTCATCCATATGTTTTTTACTGGGAAGATTATTGGGAACACAATCCTGATGCAAGAAAATTAAATCTTATATAACTAACTCTATTATTATGAAAATATTATTGGTAAACTGTGTGTTTGGATTTGGTAGTACGGGAAAGATAATGCTTGATTTGTGTAGAGGTTTGATCGAGCATGGGCATGAAGTGAAGTTATGTTTTGGTCGTGGGAAACAGCATAATTCTGATTATGCTACACTTTTAGCTTCGCCTTTTGTGCAAAAAATACAATCGTTATGCAGTAAATTTACTGGTCGGGGTTATGAATGTGCACCCATTAGTACACATCACCTATTTTCTGTAATAAAGGAATGGAAGCCTGATGTAGTAAATTTACATTGCGTGAATGCTAATAGTATTAATGTAGCTGAAACAATATCTTTCCTGAAAGAAAACAATATAGCAACAGTAATATCTAACCATGCTGAGTTTCTCTATACAGGTGGATGTGGACATGCGCTCTCTTGTGAAAAATGGAAAATAGGGTGTAATGATTGTGAACAAATAGGCAAGAGTTATTCAATGTTACCGTATTCGTTTGTTCCACAAAAAACACATAGATATTGGATGCATTTACAGAAGGCTTACTCTGGTTTTGGTAAACTTATAATTACAGGTGTTTCACCATGGCTTGTTGATCGTATTAGTGATTCACCTTTTTTCAAAAGTAATCAAAGTTTCGTTGTGGGTAATGGACTCAATACTGATGTGTTTTCACCTCGAAACTATGACTATTTACTTGAAAAACATCAGCTTACTGAAAGTCAGCCCATTCTTTTGCATGTTACACCAAACTTTTTTTCTCCAATAAAAGGAGGTAAATATGTGCTAGAGATTGCAAAAGAAATCAAAGAATCTTTACCTGAAGCCAAGATTATAATTGTTGGGTATAGAGGTGATACGAGTAATCTACCTGAGAATGTTATTCCTGTAGCATTTACTAAAGATCAACGTGAGCTTGCTGATTACTACACCATGGCTAATTTGACATTGCTTACGAGTGAAAGAGAGACCTTTTCGATGGTGTGTGCAGAATCTCTTTGCTGTGGCACACCTGTAGTGGGATTTAAAGCAGGTGCTCCTGAAACTATTTCAATAAAAGAATATAGCCGATTTGTAGATTATGCAAATGTAAAACTGTTACATGATGCTATCATTGAGATGATAAAATACAAAAAGATTAACACTATAAATATTGAGAAGTCTCACTATCTTTACTCTGTAGATCGTATGGTAGAAGGTTATTTAAAATGTTATATAAAAGTTTATAAAAGTGAGGATATTAATATTAGTAGATGAGGTTTGGAATGATTATGTTTTTGGTAATGGGGTTTTAACTAATTGGTTTACAGGATTTAATGCTGAGTATGCTACTGTGTATTTAAGTCCTGGTCTACCTAATAATAAGATATGTAATCGTTATTTTCAAGTGACAGATAAAGATATGTTTATCTCACTTGTTGGTAAACGAGCAGGCCGCATTACAAATAATGATAGTTCTTGTTCGGAAATGGTGGCACAACACCAAGGGATATATCATTATTTAAAAAAAATATCAATTATAATACATACACCAATGATGATGTTACGTGACGCTATTTGGTGTATGGGTAGATATAATGAGGAGGCTTTGAAGTCATTTATTGATGATTTTAAGCCCGATATTGTTTTTTCTCCTCGCAAAGTTAGTCCAAAATTTTTACGCTTAGAGAAGATTATTTATCGTTTATGTGGAAAACCTATTGTACCCTTTACAGGCGATAATGAAATTGGTTATGATTGTTTTTCTTTATCTCCTTTCTTTTGGATTCGCCGTTATTTCATCACTAAGATGTTTGAGAAGAACGTAGCTATATATTCTCATTATTTTGCTCATTCTAAAAGACAGACATTGCTCTATAGTCAAAAATATAAACTTTCTACATCAGTCTTATTTAAGTGTTCTTCTTATATAAGTAATCATAATAAGTCTTCAATTGATATGCCTATTAAGGTAGTTTATGCTGGTAGGTTATATTGTAATAGGTGGAAAACATTAGCGGCTATTGGAAAAGCGATAAAAAAGATTAATCAAGAAGGTGAAAAAATAAGATTATATATCTATACTATGGACAAATTAACTAAAAAGCAGCGAAAAGTTCTCAGTGAAGAAAACTCTGTATATGTGAAGGGAGGAGTAACTCCAGATCAACTTGTGAAAATATATAATCATGCAGATATAGCATTGCATGTAGAATCGTTTGATCGAGTAAATATGCTAGCTACTAAGTACTCGTTCTCGACAAAAATTATAGATTTATTATCCTCTGGATGTGCTGTCATGGCTATATGTTGGGAGAAACAAACAGGTTATGAATATCTCTCCGAACAAGATGCAGGGATTTGTATTCCATCTTATGATAGAATTGAGCCCAAACTAAGAGAATTGCTAGCTAATCCTCAAATAATATTAGAATATACTCAAAAAGCTATGGATTGTGCTAAGAAAAATCATAGTCGCAAAGCTGTGCATAAGCAGTTATCCGAAATATTTAAAAATATAATAAATAACTATTAAAGATATGAAAAAATCTTCATTGATTTCTATTATAGTACCAGTTTACAATGTTGAAAAGTATCTCTGTAGATGTGTAAATAGTTTGCTGAAACAGACTTATCATAACCTTGAAATTATCCTTGTAAACGACGGTTCACCTGATAATTGTCCCTATATTTGTGATAAATATGCTGAACAAGATAGTCGCATTAAAGTTATTCATAAATCGAATGGAGGACTGTCAAGTGCTCGTAATGCTGCTCTTGATGTAATGAATGGAGATTATGTCTTTTTTTTGGATAGTGATGATTATCTTCATTGTGAGACTTTAACAACTATGTTAGATATAGCTAATCAATACAATGCAGAACTAGTACAATGCTCTTATTTTCGAGGAAAAAAAGATGTTTTTCCTAACATTAAAATAAAAAGAAATGTGGAAATCTATTTAGGAAATTCAATATTTTATTCTAACAAGCAAAATATTATTGTATGTGGAAAACTATACTCCTCTAAGTTGTGGCAGAATGTAAGGATGCCTGTAGGAAGGGTTAATGAGGATGATTTTACTACTTGGAAACTTTATTATAAAGCAGATAAAATAGTGGTTACTAAGTCTAAATTTTACTATTATTATGATAATGAGAATAGTATAACTGCAAGTCAAAAGAAGAAACTAAAGTTGGATTTTGTAGACGCCTATAAAGAGCGTATAGCATTTTTTTACGAGAAAAATGAAGTATTGCTTACTAAAATATCACAATGGAGATTTTGCTTACCTTTGTTAAATGCATGTATACAAGGAAGTCTTACAAAGGAAGAAAAAGCTTTTTGTAGAAAACTTTTTGAAGAGAATGCTTGTGATGCAATAAAATGCTCAAAAGTAAAATTATCGCATAGGTTGTTAATCAGTGGCTATCTGTATTATCCTTCAATAATTGCATGGATATATAGAATAATAATGAAATAGATATTGTTAATAAAAAAAATGACAAATGGAATGTATTCCTTTAAAACTTGTGGAGATTAAAACAATATTGTATGCTGTTAAGCATAGTAAAGGCTAATTTAGACTATAAAGATTATTTGTAGTCAAGGAGAGATATGTCTAAAAAGTGTATTGATTTAAGCTAAAAGTATATCTAATGATAAACTTTATATATTTGTTTTAAGATAGCATGTATATTCTTAAATATCATAATTGAGAATATGTGATATAAAATGTAAGATTACGGCTTTTAAATATTGCCATACATTAAAAAATATGATAAGAAAGTTGTTGTATTGGTTGACTGATACCTCAAATGGAGGCAAGCATTTACCTTGGATTACACGTCGTCTGATGGTATGCTTGTCGGGATTTGATGCTGATAAATATTGGCGCAGACAATTTATTGTTACTAATTCACAAGTGAAAGTAAATCCTCTACTTAAAGCATACTATCTGTTTTGGATAAAACGTGTAGACAACAAACATAACTGTTCGTTTGGTACATCATTCAACAGAGGAATGGAAGCAATTACCCCCCCCTATTTGCCACATGGTCCAAATGGAATAATTGTAGGCAGTGATGTAAGAATCGGGCGAGGTTGTATTATCTATCATCAGGTTACAATAGCTGGAGGTGGAGTAGTAATCGGCGACTATGTTGAATTGGGAGCAGGTGCTAAAGTACTGCCAAATGTAAAAATAGGCAATCATGTGCATGTTGGTGCTAATTGTGTAGTGGTAGAGGACATTCCAGACTATGCTACTGTAGTGTTGCAAAAACCAAGAATAATAAATAAGAATAATGACAGCAAAAGTTAGACAATCAAATTTTGAATTACTCCGCATTCTTTGTATGTTGGGGGTCGTGACAAATCATGTGTTGCAAACTTGTTATCCGCAGTTACATACATCAGACTTTAGTATAGCAAATGATTTGCGGGTATTACTGATGTGTATGAGCATTACAGCTGTTAATTGTTTTGTTATGATAAGTGGGTATTTCCGCATTCGTCAATCATGGAAGAGTTTTTTCAATCTTTACACACAGTGTGCCTTTTGGATGCTTGTACTCACTACTCTTTCATATTTGTTTCTTGATGGAACAATGATGGATATTGGAAAAAAGACTATTTTCTCATTGACAGGGTCTGGTTATTGGTTTATGATAGCCTATTTTGCTTTATTCTTATTTGCTCCAATACTTAATATTGCCTTTGAGCATCAGAATTCGCGACAGCGCATATTGTCTTTGATTGGACTCATACTAATAGATGTTTATATAGGTTATATGCATCAAGCACCTGAGGTAACAATCGATGGCTATAGTGCTTTGCATTTCTTCGTTATCTACTATCTTGGAATGTATTTGTCTACAGTTCCGAATATTAAAATGGGGGGGGTAAAATGGTTATCGTTTAGTGTAATAATGGTCGTGATGCATGCCATAAAGATATTGTTTCCGCCTTTTGCTATAATATTTTCAATGCGTTATAATAGTCCAGCAGTAATGATAGCCAGTGTGCTTTACTTTAAATGGACAATGACTTGGAAAATTCAATCTAAATCAATTAATTGGATTTCTGCATCTGTACTTGCTGTTTATATTATTCATATGGGACCTTTTGGTAGTCATTACTTTTTTGTGCCATTAAAATATATGTCTGCAGAGTGGTCTGAGGGTTATGCTTGTATAGGTATGATATCTTACGTTATGTTGTTTTATGTTTGCTGTATAATGCTTGATAAGGGGCGTATTTTTATTTGCAAACCTATAAATAATTGGCTGACATCCCAATCAGTATACATTATGAAAAAAATAGACTCTGTTTTAATTCAAAAAGGTCTACATTGTAGAAGCTATAAGAAATAGTATATTATGAAACTCATTCATGTGTTTTCGATATTTGGCACTGCTGAAAGTTTTTTTGATGGGCAGTTCAAGTATCTTACAGATCAAGGATATGAAATAGTTGTAGTGTCGAGTGATGCACCTAACACGGATGCGTTCTGCAAGCGTAACGGTGTGCGATTCGTACCATTAAATATCCCTCGTAGCGTATCGCCAATGGCGATAGTTAAAGCTGTAAAAAGTATTTGTTCACTTATACGTAAGGAAAAGGCGGATGCTGTGTTTGGGCATACACCAGTCGGAGCTTTGTGTGCCATGATTGCAGCAAGATTGTGTGGCGTTAAGAATCGTGTGTATTATCGTCATGGATTGATCTATACCACAATGAAAGGATTAAAACACACGATATTTAAGGCAGAAGAAAAGTTTGTTGCATCGCTTGCTACAAGTGTGATTAATGTAAGTCATTCTTTATCAAAACTTGCTGTAGCTGACGGATTAAACGAAGCCGAGAAACAATATGTTATAGGACATGGTACATGTGGAGGTGTTGATGCACACAATATTTTTAATCCTTCGTTGATTGATAAAGATAAACTTACTTTTTTGAAAGAAAAGTTGGGTTTAGTAAATGTTAATGTTATTTTCGGATTTTGCGGACGTATATGCAATGATAAGGGAATTCCTGAGCTTGTGGATGCTTTTGAAATGTTTCAGAAGTCTCATTCAAATGTTAAATCTAAATTGCTTTTTATAGGTGCATTTGATACTCGTGATGATGTTTCGGAGGATAAAAAACAGCAAATAGAAGCCAATCAAGATATTGTGATTTCTGGATATATAGACAAGGTTGAAATACCATATTATTATTCAATGCTCGATGTTTTTGTATTTCCCTCTCATCGAGAGGGTTTTGGTATGTGCGTACTTGAAGCTTCAGCAATGGAGAAACCTATACTAAATAGCCGTGCACATGGATGTGTGGATGCAATTGTTGAACATAAGACAGGTGAATACATAGATCTTTCTGCAGAAAGTATTTGTGAAGGTATGGGAAAAATGCTTGATGTAAACTTACGCAATATACTTGGTAAGAATGGTCGCAAATGTGTACTTGAATGGTATGACTTTAAAGTGATGTGGCCGTTAGTAGATGATTTGTATAAGAAAATATTAAGATAAATGGATACTTGATAAGAATATATGGAATTTGTTGGCATTGACACGATAGATAAAAAACGAAGTAGCTAATCTTTTCTTTGATTAAGAATGCATCGATGGAAAAATATATGGTGAATATAAAATTATAGAATATTGAGTATATTAGATGCTAAGACAAATTCATATTGGAACTTAGAAAGGATACAGATGCAGAGAGAAGGGGTGGAGGTAATAAACTATCTGTTAGGGAAAAGGCATATACTACTATACAGATAGACAAATTGAGTAACTATATAGAGATTCTTTGTGTGATTTATTTTACTCCTCGAGTTTTATCCATATAATAGAGAGGGTAATGTAAAGAAAGGAGTTTTATCTAATAGTGGAAATACTTATATATACAAGTTTATAATAGTAAGGGACAAGAGGCTGAACAAAACCAAAAGACATTTGAAAACTAAAGATATAACAGAATAGCTATGTACATATATTTTTTAAAGAGATTCTTTGATTTCTGTATTGCACTTATTGCATTAATATACATAAGCCCAATATTGATAGTGGTAACCATTTGGTTGCACTTTGCGAATAAAGGAGCAGGAGCTTTTTTTACTCAATCTCGTCCAGGTAAGAAGGGTAAGATATTTAAAGTAATTAAGTTTAAAACAATGACGGATGAGAGGGATGAAAAAGGTAACTTATTACCAGATGTACAAAGATTAACACGGGTAGGAAAGTTTGTAAGAAGTACCTCTTTAGATGAAATTCCTCAATTAATAAATGTATTAAAGGGCGATATGTCTTTAATTGGTCCACGCCCTTTGCTTGTAGAGTATTTGCCTTTGTATAACGAACGTCAAGCTCATCGTCATGATGTACGTCCTGGTATAACAGGATGGGCACAGGTTAATGGTAGAAATGCAATATCGTGGCAAAAAAAATTTGAATTAGATGTATGGTATGTGAAAAATCTTTCTTTTTGTTTAGATCTAAAGATTGTGTGTATGACCATACAAAAGGTGTTTAAAAGAGAAGGTATATCATCAGATACGAGTGTAACGATGGAACCTTTCAAAGGGAATTAAAAAAGAAGAAGTTATGTATTTATATGGAGCAAGTGGACATGCAAAAGTGGTTATAGACATAGCAGAAGCATTAAATATACCTATTCAAGGATTATTTGATGATAATGAAGCAATCTCACAACTGTTAAATTACTCGGTTTACCCATCGTCGTCTATCCAAAAAAATATGGAGATGATTATAAGTATTGGTAATAATGAGATTAGAAGTCGATTAGCTCAAAAGTATCAAGCAAAATATTTAAGCTTGATACATCCTAGTGCTATTGTATCACCACATGCTATGATAGGTGAGGGTACGGTCATTATGCAGGGTGCCGTATTACAAGTAGAGGTTGAAGTAGGAAATCATTCTATTATAAATACAGCTTGTAGTATAGATCATGAATGTAAAATAGCTAATTTTGTACATATATCTCCAAATAGTACACTTTGTGGAAATGTGCAGGTAGGAGAAGGCTCGTGGATAGGTGCAGGTACTACTATTTTGCCAGGTGTAAAAATAGGTAAGTGGTGTACGATAGGTGCGGGATCTGTGGTTTCAAAAGATATTCCCGACTATTCATTAGCTGTAGGTAATAGGTGTAAAATTCTTAAAACGTTAAAATGAAAAAACGAATTCTACTTTCGCTTGCTCATATGGGTGGAAAAGAGCAAGACTTTATACAAGAAGCATTTGACACCAACTGGGTGGTACCCTTGGGACCTAATGTAAATGGGTTTGAAGAAGACCTAGAAAAATATATCGGTGAAGGCAAGCAAGTAGTTGCATTAAGTGCTGGTACAGCAGCCATTCATCTGGGTTTGGTATTACTTGGTGTTCAGTCTAGTGACGAAGTGATTTGCCAGAGCTTTACTTTTGCGGCATCGGCAAACCCAATCAAGTATCAAGGAGCGACTCCCGTATTTGTGGATTCAGAACGAGATACTTGGAATATGGACCCCGTGTTACTTGAAAAGGCGATTCTAGATCGTAAAGAAAAAACGGGTAAATACCCCAAAGCAATTATCCCCGTGCATCTGTATGGTATGCCAGCCAAAATGGATGAAATAATGGCTATCGCCAACAAATATGATATCCCTGTATTAGAAGATGCAGCAGAGGCATTAGGCTCTAATTATAAAGGACGTAAATGCGGTACTTTTGGACATTTTGGAGTGTTATCTTTTAATGGTAATAAAATCATTACTACATCAGGAGGAGGGGCTTTAATTTGTAATTCTGAAAAAGAGGCAAAAGAAACTATGTTTTATGCGACACAAGCCAGAGAGAATGCCCCTCACTATCAACATGAAAAAATCGGATATAATTATCGATTGAGTAATATTTGTGCCGGTATTGGTAGAGGGCAAATGATGGTTTTAGATGAACATATGCATAGAAGACAAGCTATACATAAGTTATATACTGAATTACTAAAAGAGGCTAAAGGAATTACTGTTATGAAAAAGCCTAGTGATGATTTTGATTCCAATTTTTGGTTAACCTGTATTTTGGTAGATCCCAAAAAGGCTGGTCAAACACGAGAAGAGATAGCTGATCGTTTAGCTCAAGACAATATTGAAACTCGTCCTTTATGGAAACCTATGCACTTACAACCGGTATTCAAAGATACACCCATGTATGTTAATGGAGTGAGTGAGGCTTTATTTAATAATGGTCTTTGTTTACCTTCGGGCTCTCTTCTGACTAATGAGGATATTCAAAGAGTAGTTCAAGTTATATTAGAAAAATAGAGCATGAACTTAATCAATAAAGAACGTTTAGATGCTGTAACGGCAGCAGCCCAGGCCTCTGAACGTTTGCGTATGAATTACAATTACCACGAGGACTTAGAAGCTCCCGCTCAACGTTTGTTGAATGCCTTAGAGCCAGGTACTTTATTGCCGATTCATCGCCACCACCATAGTGCAGAAACTTACATCTTATTAAGAGGAAAGATGGATGTAGTGTATTACAACGATCAAAAAGAGGAAACGGAACGAGTTACTCTCGATCCTTTACAGGGAAACTATGGAGTACACATTCCCATCGGGCAATGGCACACATTGGAAGTATTAGAATCCGGCTCGGTATTGTTTGAAATTAAAGAGGGTCCCTATACTCCCTTAGCTGAAGGAGATATTTTAGAATAGAAACAGCGGGGTAGGCTTTGGACGATTTACGGCATAATTTGGTAACTTTTTTTCTACCCTTTTGGGCTTATTAGGGTGTTTGTTTTATAAAAGTAGCCTCAAAAATGCACAAATAGAACGTTTCACTTGTAGAAGCCTAGAGATAAGATTAATTTAGGGGTGTAATATTTTAAAAACAGGAAGCTGTGAGGTTTACTGTGGTCAACGAATTTAAAGAGTCTGTAAGTACATATATGACTAAAAAAGCACTAATAACGGGGATAACAGGTCAGGATGGATCTTTCTTGGCTGAATTTTTAATTGAAAAAGGATACGAGGTACATGGCATTCTTCGCCGCTCGTCCTCCTTCAATACCAATCGCATAGAGCATCTCTACCTCGATGAGTGGGTGCGCGATATGAAACAAGAACGCTTGGTTAATCTGCACTATGGTGATATGACCGATAGCAGCTCTTTGGTTCGTATTATTCAGCAGATACAACCCGATGAGATATACAATTTGGCTGCACAAAGCCATGTGAAAGTCTCCTTTGATGTACCCGAATATACTGCCGATACCGATGCCTTGGGTACTTTGCGACTACTCGAAGCCGTACGCATCTTGGGCTTAGAAAAGAAAACCCGCATTTACCAAGCTTCTACGTCGGAGCTATTTGGGAAGGTGCAAGAAATTCCTCAAACCGAAACTACTCCCTTTTACCCTCGTTCTCCCTATGGGGTGGCGAAGCAATATGGCTACTGGATTACCAAAAACTACCGAGAAAGCTACGAGATGTTTGCTGTAAATGGTATCCTCTTCAACCATGAGAGTGAGCGACGAGGAGAAACCTTTGTGACTCGAAAAATAACGCTGGCTGCCGCACGCATTGCTCAAGGACATCAAGAAAAACTCTACCTAGGCAACCTCAGTGCCTTACGAGATTGGGGCTATGCCCGCGACTATGTGGAATGTATGTGGCTGATGTTGCAACACGATACGCCCGAAGACTTTGTGATTGCAACGGGTGAGGCACACTCCGTGAGAGAGTTTGCTACACTTGCCTTTGATGCTGTGGGAATACCCCTACGTTGGGAAGGTGAGGGGCTACAGGAAAAGGGCATTTGTACCCAGACGGGGAAAGTGCTGGTAGAGGTAGATCCCAAATACTTCCGTCCTGCCGAGGTAGAACAACTCTTGGGAGATCCGAGTAAGGCTAAAAAGGTATTGGGCTGGAATCCTCGACAAACTTCCTTTGAAGAGCTGGTACGCCTGATGGTTCAAAGCGATATGGAAGGGGTAAAAAGACATTACGAGAAAGGAAAACGTTACGATGGATAAAGATACAAAGATATACATAGCAGGACACCGAGGTTTGGTGGGCTCTGCCATATGGAAAAACCTAGAAAGCAAAGGCTATACGAACCTCATTGGGCGAACTCATGAGGAGCTCGACTTGATGGATGGAGGAAAGGTTAAGGCCTTCTTTGATGCCGAATGGCCTGAGATTGTGGTGGTGGCGGCGGCCTATGTGGGAGGAATCAAAGCCAATAATACCTACAGAGCCGATTTTATATTTCGCAACCTAGGTATTCAGCAAAATGTAATTGGGGAGAGTTTTCGCCATGGGGTGAAGAAACTCCTCTTTTTGGGTAGTACCTGCATCTATCCCCGAGATGCGCACCAACCCATTGCCGAAACTGAATTACTACAAGGTCCGCTAGAATATACCAATGAGCCGTATGCCATTGCTAAGATTGCGGGGTTAAAGCTCTGTGAAAGCTTCAACTTGCAGTATGGCACCAACTATATGGCCGTGATGCCAACCAACCTCTACGGCCCTGGTGATAATTTCGACCTAGAAACCAGTCATGTATTGCCAGCTATGCTACGCAAAATGCATTTGGCGAAGGCCTTGATGGAGAATAATTGGGCTGTCATTCGGGAAGATCTCGATCGCAGAGCGATACACGGGGTAACGGGTACAGCAGGAGAGAACGAGATTCTTTATCTGTTTAAAAAACAGGGGATTCTACCCGATGCCCTAGAGCTATGGGGTACGGGGAAGCCCATCAGAGAGTTTTTATGGAGTGAAGATATGGCAGATGCTTCTGTCTTTGTCTTAGAAAACATTGATTTCAAGGATACGTATCAGGAAGGAGAAACGGAGATACGCAATTGCCACATCAACATAGGGAGTGGGGTAGAAACAACCATTGCCCAACTGGCTCAGCTGATTGCTGAAAAGGTGGGGTATAAAGGGGAAATTCGATTTAATCCCAACTTGCCCGATGGCACCATGCGTAAGCTAACTAATGTCTCGAAACTGCATAGCCTCGGTTGGAAACATACCGTAGAGCTGGATGCGGGCATTGAGCGTTTATATGCTTGGTATTTGAATAGCTGAAGAAGTTAGGCCGATCCATTGAAAAAAATAAACATAAACAAGGAAGATTTGTTTTAGTACAAGTAGGCCGAGAGAGAAGGCTGACACGATAAAAGAGTTTTTTAATTTAACGTAGATAGATAGAATTTATGAAAAGCTTGGAGAATAGCTTCAGAAAAAACATGAAGTCGAGCGTTTATACAGGAATGGCATTAGCCCTGCTTTTTCTGTTTGCGAGTTGTGGCTCGGTGAAGAAAACCGTTTACTTTCAAGATATAGAGAAAGATACGGTGCAACAGGTATTGCAGCAATACGAGGTAAAAGTACATAAAGACGACCTTTTGTCGATTGTGGTAAATAGCACCAACCCCGAGTTGGCTGTGCCGTTCAACTCCCCCGTAGTCTCGTACCAGATTGGAGGAAATCCTTACGGACAAGCGACTGTATTGGGGTATTTAGTCGATAAAAAAGGAGAGATCGACTTTCCTGTATTGGGAAAGATTTATGTAGAGGGAATGACTCGGAACCAATTGACCGACTACATCAAAGAACGCATGCAATCAGAAGATTATATCAAAGACCCTATTGTCAGCGTGAAATTCTTAAACTTTAAAGTATCTGTCATGGGAGAGGTGGCTCGCCCAGGTAGCTTTAGTGTTACGGGAGATCGCATTACCTTGCTCGAAGCCTTGAGTATGGCAGGCGACTTAACCATTTATGGGAAACGTGACCGTGTGGCTGTGATTCGAGAAGAAAATGGCGAGAGAAAAATAATGTATCATGATTTGCGAAGTGCCAGAACCTTTGAATCGCCTTTTTACTATCTACAACAAAACGACATTGTGTATGTAGAGCCCAATAAGCGTAAATCACAACAGAGTGAAATCAATCAAAACAACAGTGTGGGTACCTGGGTATCCATCGCTTCACTATTAACTTCAATGGCTGTATTAATCTGGAAATAAACACATGGAACAACAAAACTTAGACAATAAAATACAACAAGAGCATACAGAGCAAGAGATTGATTTAGTAGAAATAGGAACGATGTTAATGCGTCACTGGCTATGGTATATTGTGGCTGTTGCTTTAGCCTTGGTACTTGGCTTTCTCTATATCAAAAGCACACCCAAAACGTACGAACGCCATGCTTCCGTCTTGATTAAAGACGATAAAGCGAGTGGTGGTGCTAATATGCAAGGGGTAGCGGCTCTGACTGATTTAGCCGATTTTGGTTTAAAGAGCAGTGTCGATAATGAAATCTTGATTTTTCAATCCAACTCCTTATTGAGAGAGGTTTCTACTCGATTAAGCTTGAATACCACTTACTCCGTACGTCAAGGTTTGCGTAAGAAAGACCTTTATGGAAACAATCCTTTCGAGGTTGTCTTTCTTGAGGCTTCTACCGAGCAACCCATCCAACTGAAAGGGAAATTGAAGGAGAACCAAGTACAGTTTACCGATGTGAAAACTTGGACAGGAGGCGAAGAGGTAGAGTTACCCCACTTCTCTGTACAGTTAAATGACACGGTGGATTCTCCACTGGGCTTATTGCTGGTTAAAACAACAGGGCTGGGTAAAGCTTACGAAGGGGAGACAATTCAAATCCATCACAGAGGTCTGAAGAATGTAACCTTGGGTTATGGAAACGCGATTCAAATTGCCTTGGCGGACAAAAAGGCAACCATTATCAATTTGAGTCTGCGTGATGAAGTACCTCAGCGTGCAGAAGACATACTCAATACCTTAATTGATGTATATAACGAAGAAGCCATCAACGATAAGAACCAAATGGCGATGAACACTTCGGAGTTTATCAATGAACGCTTAATCATTATTGAGAAAGAGCTAGGTGGGGTAGATACACAGATTGAAACGTTTAAAAAAACGGAGAAACTGACTAATATAACCTCTGATGCGGAAATGTTTATTACCGAAACCACAGGGTTGAAGAAAGAAGAACTAGAGGTATTGAATCAACTCAGCTTAGGCCAATACATCAAAGATTATTTGATTGATCCTGCCAATCGCGGTAAACTGATTCCTGCCAACACGGGGATTTCAGACAATACCACAGAGGGACAGATCAAGGAGTACAACACCATGCTGTTGCAACGAGATCGATTGCTATCCAACAGTAGTGATAAGAACCCCGTGGTGAGTGATTTAAATAAATCTCTCTTTGCGATGGAGCAAACCATCAACCGCTCTGTAGATAACGTGATTTCGGGACTGAACTTGAAGTTGAAGAATATTCGTGCCCGAGATAAGCAGACCAACCAACGTATTGAGGCTGTACCTAGTCAAGAGAAATACGTATTGAGTGTGGGTCGTCAACAAAAAATTAAAGAATCTCTGTACCTCTTCTTATTGAATAAGCGAGAAGAGAATGCTTTGGCACAAGCCATTACGCAGAGTAATGCCCGTGTGATCGATTCGGCACGCGGTAGTGACCAACCCGTAGCTCCTCGTAGCATGATGATTATGGCAGGTGCACTCTTCTTAGGTCTGTTACTCCCTACAGGAGTGATCTTAGTACTGACCTTCTTAGACAATAAGGTACGTACTCGTCAAGATATAGAAGACAAACTAGATATTCCTTTCTTAGGAGAGATTCCTCTCTTAAACGATAAGGGAGAAGAGGATTTGGTGGTAGAAGAACACAGCCGTAATGCAGTGTCGGAAGCCTTCCGTATTATCCGTACTAATCTCTCCTTTATGGAGCAGAATAAGGAGCAAAAAGTATTGAGTTTCACTTCTCTTACTCCCGACTCAGGAAAGTCTTTCGTAGCGGTAAACTTAGCAATGAGTTTGGCTATGGCAGGTAAGAAAGTCGTATTGCTCGATTTAGACATCCGTAAGGGACAGTTGAGTCAGCGTTTGGGCAGTGATCACATGCAAGGAGCAACCAACTATTTATCGGGTGGAGTAGAGAAAGTAAAGGATGTGGTGTATCAATCTATTTATCATCCAAATCTATTTTATATACCTTCGGGACCAACCCCTCCAAACCCAGCAGAACTTTTGCTAAGTAAGAATCTGGATGCTATGGTAGAAGAACTTCGCAAAGAGTTTGACTATATATTAATTGATAGTGTGCCCGCTATGGCAGTGGCCGATGCTGCAATTACCAATAGAGTGGTAGATAGAACAGTCTATGTAATGCGTGCAGGAATACTCGATAAGCGTTCTTTATCTTTGGTAGATAAGATCTATCGTAGTGGAAAGTTCAAAAACCTTTGTATTGTTTTGAATGGTGTGAAACCAACAAAACGGAGCTATGGTTATGGTTATGGGTACGGATATGGTTATGGTTACGAAAATGAAGACTAACTAAACTTGAGCCGGGGTGCGGTTTTAACGTAGCTGCACCTCCTTTTTTAACTTTAAAACAACCATGACATTTTTAACGGCACTTTTTAAGAAGAAACTACTAGAAGCTAATCTGCTAAATGGGGCAACCGATATTCATTGCCACATTTTACCAGGTGTAGATGATGGAGTTCAAACTTTGGAGCATGGATTAGAGGTTCTAAAGTATTATCAAGAAATGGGGTATAAGTGTGTAGTATGTACACCCCATATTATGGCTGAATGGAATAAAAATAATACTGCTTTTCTAACAGAGCAGTTTAAGGCTTTCAAATCTAAAACCCCCAAGAGTATCGAGTTGCGTTTGGCAGCAGAATATATGTTGGATGCTCATTTTTTGGATCATCTCAAGGAGGAGACTTTATTGAGTTATGATGGAAAGCATGTATTGGTAGAGACTTCGTATTTGGCTCCATCGCCAATTATGGGTACACAACTCTACGAGTTACGTTTAGCAGGGTACGAACCCATTTTAGCTCATCCCGAACGCTATGTGTATATGCGTCAAGCACAATACGATAAGTTGAAGAAGGAGGGTGTGAAGTTTCAATTGAATCTGCTATCGCTGATGGGAGCGTATGGCAGTGGGGCAAAGGAAAAGGCTGAAAAGCTATTGCGTATGGGCTACTACGATTTTGTGGGTACTGATACGCATCGCCCAAAATGGTTGAAACGCGGAGTGGAAAACTTCGTGGTATCCAAGTCAACTCTAGATCGCCTAAAACCTCTTTTCGAGAATAGCGTGGCATTGGTTGATGGAAAACTAAAGAAATAATATTTTTGGTTTGATCTATAAGGAAGGGAGTTTCACAGAGAAAAGAGTGATACTCCCTTTTTCTTTTGTGGGAACAAAAGAAGTAAGTCCTCTTATTGATGAAGGTTTGAGTTGATGTAATAATTGTGTTTAGATACTATACTCTGTTTTTAGTGCTATGCTTTATTCTCTAGCTAGTGCCTTGATTTTCTTTTAGTGTTATTGATATTCTTTTTCTGGTATATAGTACTGTTTCTTTTGTGTGCACAAAAGAAAAGATACCAAAAGAAAAGGCACCAGCAGGTCTCCAGAGGCTACCGTAGCATTGTTATGAGGTGCAAAAATTCCGAACTCGCTGCGCTCAGACAAGGAATTTTTCCACCTCCTCCCAACACTACACTACGCCCCTTCCCGACGATGCTGGAAAGAGCCTTCGGGAGATCATCGCTTCGCTTGATTTAGATGCTTTCGCATCTTTAACTAAGTAAGTAACAGAGTAGAGGGTTTCAGCTTCCGAACATGAGCGTAACAGACCGTAAGTACAGACCAAAGTTAAACGACGTAGTCTTGATTCTTTTTTTGTACTTTTTTCTTATCAGGGAATGTACTTTTTCTTTTGTGTGCACAAAAGAAAAGATACCAAAAGAAAAGGCACCAGCAGGTCTCCAGAGGCTACCGTAGCATTGTTATGAGGTGCAAAAATTCCGAACTCGCTGCGCTCAGACAAGGAATTTTTCCACCTCCTCCCAACGCTACACTACGCCCCTTCCCGACGATGCTGGAAAGAACCTTCGGGAGATCATCGCTTCGCTCGATAAGTTGATGCTTTTTGCATCTTTAAAGGATGCTTATATATAAAGATGTACATAGAATAACACCAGCATTGTAAAGTTCTGCAAGTACCTACCGAAGGCAACGACGTAGTCTTGATTCTTTTTTTGTACTTTTTTCTTATCAGGGGAATGTACTTTTTCTTTTGTGTGCACAAAAGAAAAGATACCAAAAGAAAACTGCGATTAAGAGAGAGCAGCGAAAAGCTTGCTTTTCAGATGCCGAACGTGAGCAGTTTGGGCGAAGCCAAAAAGGCACCAGCAGGTCTCCAGAGGCTACTGTAGCATTGTTATGAGGTGCAAAAATTCCGAACTCGCTGCGCTCAGACAAGGAATTTTTCCCCCTCCTCCCAACGCTACACTACGCCCCTTCCCGACGATGCTGGAAAGAACCTTCGGGAGATCATCGCTTCGCTCGATTTAGATGCTTCGTATCTTTAAGGAGATTTATTATATAAAGATGTACATAGAATAACACCAGCATTGTAAAGTTCTGCAAGTACATACCGAAGGTTAACGACGTAGTCTTGATTCTTTTTTTGTACTTTTTTCTTATCAAGAAGAAAAGAAGTACATTCTCAAACTAACGAAAGAAAAAAATCTTACCAACACTCTAAAGAACAGAGGCTTGAAATGTTGCGAAGAAGGCATCCACTCATCAAGAAACAGATTAGTAATGAGCAGAATAACACCAGCATTGTAAAGGTCTGCAAGTACATACCGCAGGCAACGACGTAGTCTTGATTCTTTTTTTGTACTTTTTTCTTATCAAGAAGAAAAGAAGTACATTCTCAAACTAACGAAAGAAAAGAATCTCACCCACGCTCTAAAGAACAAAGGCTTGAAATGTTGCAAAGAAGGCATCCACACATCAAGAAATAGATTAGTAATGAGGAGAATAACATCAGTATTGTAAAGGTCTGCAAGTACATACCGCAGGTAACGACGTAGTCTTGATTCTTTTTTCGTACTTTTTTCTTATCAAGAAGAAAAGAAGTACATTCTCAAACTAACGAAAGAAAAAAATCTTACCAACACTCTAAAGAACAGAGGCTTGAAATGTTGCGAAGAGAGCATTCACGCATCAAGAAAAGAAGAAAGAACAAAGGCTTGTAATGTTGCGAAGAGAGCATTCACGCATCAAGAAAAGAAGAAAGAACAAAGGCTTGTAATGTTGCGAAGAAGGCATCCACCCATCAAGAAAGAACAGAGACTTGAAATGGTGCGAAGAAGGCATCCACCCATCAAGAAAGAACAAAAGCTTGTCATGTTGCGAAGGTAGCATCCACCCATCAAGAAAGAACAGAGACTTGAAATGGTGCGAAGAAGGCATTCTTTTTATATAGTTAATTAGAGTTAATAAGGATTGAATTTGAAGCTATCATGCATATATATCATATAAAAGACGCTATATTGGAGAGTAAAATCAATTATTGCGGTTATGTTAATACAGTTTTCAGTACAAAATTACAAAACATTTAAAGAACAAAACACTATAAGTTTAGTAGCATCTTATGATAAAGAGCTTTCTCATAATAAATTTTCCACAAAATTTGATGTAGAAGTATTAAAGAGCGCTGTGATTTATGGAGCCAATGCAAGTGGGAAAACGAAATTTGTAGAAGCACTAGCTTTCATGAAATACTTTGTATTGAATAGTGCTATTTATACTCAGAAAGGAGATTCAATACCCATAGAACCTTTTCAATTGAATACTGAATCCATTCATGAACCTTCGCGATTTGAAATTATATTCTCTTATAAAGAAGTGTTGTATCGCTATGGCTATGAAGTGTCTAGAAGTGAAGTGGTATCAGAATGGTTATATTATAAGCCCAATGTAAGAGAGGTAGAATTATTTTTTAGAGATAGACAAACCTTTACCACTCATAAAAATTACTTTAAACAAGGGAAGATACTCATTGATAAGAAGATGGTTCGCAATAATGCATTATTAATTTCTGCAGCCGCACAATTTAATGATAAAATATCGATACAAGTAATAGAATGGTTTAGAAACTTGAAAGTATTAGAAGGTTTAGAATCTAGGAAATATCAAGGAGAGACCATGTCTATGATTAATGGTGATGCCAAAAAAACAGTTTTAAAGGCTTTGGAAGCTGCTGATTTGGGTATAGAAGATTTGAAGCTTGTAGAAATGGGTCTTGAAGAATTGCCTGAATCTGTCAAAAATGAAATTACAACGCAGATGAATAAAGACAGAGAGGCTAAATTCAAAATATTCTCGGATGTGTCTACTGTTAGAAAAGTATATGATAAAAATAAAAAAGAAGTAAGTATAACCAACCTTTCTATGGAGTCGGATGAGTCGGCTGGAACACAAAAGTACTTTGCCTTGATAGGTCCTATTCTTGAAGCTTTAAAAAATGGGAATACACTTGTAATAGATGAACTTGATTCAAATTTGCATCCTATCTTAATGTGTAATATCATTTCCCTATTTAATTCAGAGGTTACCAATAGAAATAATGCCCAACTTATTTTTAACACACATGATACTAGCTTAATCTCATCAGAACGAAATTTATTTCGAAGAGATCAAATCTGGTTTGTTCAAAAAGACCTATTTGGAGAAGCTAAATTGTATTCACTTGCTGATTTTAAAACAGATACTGTAAGGAAAGAAGATGATTTTGAATTTAAGTATCTATTGGGAAAGTTTGGTGGAGTGCCTTATACGATAAACTTTGAGACTACTATTGCTTCATTATTATGGGGAGACGATGAAAAGAAAAAGTAGAAAACTTTTCGATTTAAAGAGGAGAGAACCTTCAAGGGAAGAATATCCAAGTATCCTTATTGTTTCAGAAGGAGAAAATACTGAACCTAGTTATTTTAGACAATTTAGGCTGACTACAGCAGAAGTTATACCTCTGGGTATAGGTTATAACACAATGAGTTTAGTAAATAAGGCTATAGAACTTAGGGATAAAAAAGTAGGTACTTCGCACGAATACAATCAAGTGTGGTGTGTCTTTGATAAGGATGATTATTCTGATGACCAATATAATAGTGCTATATTTAAAGCTACACAGAATGATGTGAAAGTAGCTTATTCAAATCAGTCTTTTGAATACTGGCTGTTGTTACACCTAAAGGATCATCAGGGTGGGGCATTGCATAGAGATAATTATAATAAAGAGATTAATAATCTCTTACCCCAAAATGTGAAATATGATGGTAAAGGTTCTAAGCTTGTTTCTGCTGATTTATTTAAACATCTTTTATCGAAAGATTTAAAAACGGGGAAGACTTTGCAAGAACTGGCGATAAGAAGAGCTAAGAAGCTACATCAATTGAAAGATTCGTATTATGATAGTTTTGCGAAGCAAGAGTCAATGACAACTGTTTACAAACTAGTAGAAGAACTCTTAAAGTTCTGTTGATATTCTTTTTCTGGTATATAGTACTGTTTCTTTTGTGCACAAAAGAAAAGATACCAAAAGAAAACTGCGATTAAGAGAGAGCAGCGAAAAGCTTGCTTTTCAGATGCCGAACGTGAGCAGTTTGGGCGAAGCCAAAAATCACCAGCAGGTCTCCAGAGGCTACCGTAGCATTGTTATGAGGTGCAAAAATTCTGAACTCGCTGCGCTCAGACAAGGAATTTTTCCCCCTCCTCCCAACGCTACACTACGCCCCTTCCCGACGATGCTGGAAAGAGCCTTCGGGAGATCATCGCTTCGCTCGATAAGTTGATGCTTTTTGCATCTTTAAAGG
This sequence comes from Bacteroides coprosuis DSM 18011, assembly GCA_000212915.1. NCBI lineage: Bacteria > Pseudomonadati > Bacteroidota > Bacteroidia > Bacteroidales > Bacteroidaceae > Bacteroides > Bacteroides coprosuis. The sequence goes on along the minus strand of CM001167.1, from coordinate 2,217,264 downwards.
ATGCTTATATATAAAGATGTACATAGAATAACACCAGCATTGTAAAGTTTTGCAAGTACCTACCGAAGGCAACGACGTAGTCTTGATTCTTTTTTTGTACTTTTTTCTTATCAGGGGAATGTACTTTTTCTTTCGCTTGCCCGAAAGAAAAAGATACCAAAAAGAAAGTGCACCAGCAGGTCTCCAGAGGCTACCGTAGCATTGTTATGAGGCGTAAAAATTCCGAACTCGCTACGCTCAGACAAGGAATTTTTCCCCCTCCTCCCAACGCTACACTACGCCCCTTCCCGACGATGCTGGAAAGAACCTTCGGGAGATCATCGCTTCGCTTGATTTAGATGCTTTCGCATCTTTAACCAGTAGGTAACTGAGTAGGGGGTTTCAGCTGCCGAAGATGGACGCAACAGACCGTAAGTACAGACCAGAGTTAAACGACGTAGTCTTGATTCTTTTTTTGTACTTTTTTCTTATCAGGGGAATGTACTTTTTCTTTTGTGTGAACAAAAGAAAAATGTACCAAAAAGAAAAATCACCAGCAGGTCTCCAGAGGCTACCGTAGCATTGTTATGAGGTGCAAAAATTCCGAACTCGCTGCGCTCAGACAAGGAATTTTTCCCCCTCCTCCCAACGCTACACTACGCCCCTTCCCGACGATGCTGGAAAGAACCTTCGGGAGATCATCGCTTCGCTTGATTTAGATGCTTTCGCATCTTTAACCAGTAGGTAACTGAGTAGGGGGTTTCAGCTGCCGAAGATGAACGCAACAGACCGTAAGTACAGGCCAGAGTTAAACGACGTAGTCTTGATTCTTTTTTTGTACTTTTTTCTTATCAAGAAGAAAAGAAGTACATTCTCAAACTAACGAAAGAAAAGAATCTCACCCACACTCTAAAGAACAAAGGCTTGAAATGTTGCGAAGAAGGCATCCACCCATCAAGAAACAGATTAGTAATGAGCAGAATAACATCAGCATTGTAAAGTTCTGCAAGTACCTACCGAAGGCAACGACGTAGTCTTGTATTCTTTTTTTGTACTTTTTTCTTATCAAGAAGAAAAGAAGTACATTCTCAAACTAACGAAAGAATAAAATCTCACCAACACTCTAAAGAACAAAGGCTTGAAATAGTGCTAAGAAGGTATCACCCACCAAGAAACCCATTAAGAAACCCATCCACGCATCAAGCAAATACCCACGTATCAACTAGAATCAAGAAAAAAAGAGCCTTTTAGAACAAATACTTTTGCCGATGTAAAAGTTGCACTCACACATCACAAACTCTATTAACTAATCTAATAAATACACCCTTTAGGGTATAAAATAGTGATAAGAAGAATATTTTATACCCTATAGGGTGTAAAATATGGATAAATCATTAAATTAGCACCGAAAGGGTATAATTATGGAGAATTTATCATTATCAGATTACGTTAAAGAGATGCGTAAACAATACAACTTAACTCAAATAGATCTCTCAGAAAAAGCAGGAGTTGGATTACGCTTTGTACGTGAATTAGAACAAGGGAAACAAACGTTACGCATGGATAAAGTAAATCAAGTATTAAACTTATTTGGAACCGAGTTGGCTCCTGTGCCAATGGATAGAAGTAAATATGAATTATGAAACGGGCAAAGATATATATGTATAGCTACTATGCTGGTCTTTTAATTGAAGATGAAAACGGTTTTACCTTTCAGTATGATACTGAATATTTAAATAACCCATCGGCAGAAGCCATTAGTCTGACTATGCCTTTAAAGAAAGAAGCCTATAAAGATAAAGTGTTATTTCCCTTTTTTGATGGTTTAATTCCAGAAGGTTGGCTATTAGATATTGCCGAAAGAAGTTGGAAAATATCTCAGAGAGATAGGATGTCATTGCTCTTAGCTTGTTGCAAAGACTGTATAGGAGCAGTAAGTATTATACCTTTTAATACTGAAACAGATGAAAAATAAATGTTTGTATTGTTATGAGGAATTAGATTCTAATCAATTTGATTTTCATACTACTTGTGCAAAGAAGATATTTGGGACGACTAAAGTTCCGGAATTGCCTTATACCCATGAAAACATATCCTCTTTAGCAGAAAAAGTGATACACAGTCAAACAACGATAACAGGTGTACAACCAAAATTGTCTTTAGATATATCTGATTCCAAACAAAAAGGAGAAAGAAAGCGATTTACTATTGTTGGTTTGTGGGGAAGATATATCTTAAAACCCCAAACAGATATGTATGTTAGTTTGCCCGAATTGGAAGATTTAACAATGCATTTAGCTGAGATAGCAAAAATAAATACTGTACCTCATTCACTTATTCGTTTTGCTGATGGAGAGCTCTGTTATATCACAAGAAGAATAGATAGGGATAAGAAAGGAAATAAATATCCTATGGAAGATATGTGCCAACTTGCAGAACGACTTACAGAATATAAATATAAAGGATCTTACGAGCAAATAGCAAAATTGATTTTTAAGTATTCGAGTGTTCCCATGTTAGATATGGTTAATTTTTGGGAACAAGTATATTTTTGTTGGTTGACAGGAAATTCTGATATGCACTTAAAAAACTTTTCGCTTTATAGTATTCGAAAAGGTGTTTACTCTTTGACACCAGCGTATGATATGTTATCTACAAAGATGGTAATGCCTGAAGATCTTGAAGAATTAGCTCTGACTTTGAATGGGAAAAAGAATAGATTGAAGCGTACGGATTTTGAACTTGCTTTTTCAAAGTTTGGGATGGATGAGAAAGTACAAGAAAATATCTTTTTAAAATTTGAAAATATACTTCCACAATGGTTTGAGTTTATTGATCGGTCTTTTCTTAGTGATACAATGAAAGCTCAATACAAAGAATATATTCAAAAAAGAATTACATCTGTTATTAAATAAGGTTATTTGGAGTTTCATCTGCCGAAGATGTACGCAACAGACCGTAAGTACAGACCAGAGTTAAACGACGTAGTCTTGATTCTTTTTTTGTACTTTTTTCTTATCAGGGGAATGTACTTTTTCTTTCGCTTGCCCGAAAGAAAAAGATACCAAAAAGAAAGTGCACCAGCAGGTCTCCAGAGGCTACCGTAGCATTGTTATGAGGCGTAAAAATTCCGAACTCGCTACGCTCAGACAAGGAATTTTTCCCCCTCCTCCCAACGCTACACTACGCCCCTTCCCGACGATGCTGGAAAGAACCTTCGGGAGATCATCGCTTCGCTTGATTTAGATGCTTTCGCATCTTTAACCAGTAGGTAACTGAGTAGGGGGTTTCAGCTGCCGAAGATGTACGCAACAGACCGTAAGTACAGACCAAAGTTAAACGACGTAGTCTTGATTCTTTTTTTGTACTTTTTTCTTATCAAGAAGAAAAGAAGTACATTCTCAAACTAACGAAAGAATAAAGTATCACCAACACTCTAAAAAACAAAGGCTCATAATGTCGCGAAGAAGGCATCCACACATCAAGAAATCAAGAAAGAACAAAGACTTGTAATGGTGCGAAGAGAGCATCCACGGATCAAGAGGGCATCAAGAAATTCATCCACTTATCAAGCATACATTATATATAGTATAAAAAGAAGTAACAGAGTAGGGAGTTTCAGCTGCCGAAGATGTACGCAACAGACCGTAAGTACAGACCAAAGTTAAACGACGTAGTCTTGATTCTTTTTTTGTACTTTTTTCTTATCAAGAAGAAAAGAAGTACATTCTCAAACTAACGAAAGAATAAAGTATCACCAACACTCTAAAAAACAAAGGCTCATAATGTCGCGAAGAAGGCATCCACACATCAAGAGGGCATCAAGAAATTCATCCACTTATCAAGCATACATTATATATAGTATAAAAAGAAGTAACAGAGTAGGGAGTTTCATCTGCCGAAGATGTACGCAACAGACCGTAAGTACAGACCAGAGTTAAACGACGTAGTCTTGATTCTTTTTTTGTACTTTTTTCTTATCAAGAAGAAAAGAAGTACATTCTCAAACTAACGAAAGAAAAGAATCTCACCAACCCTCTAAAGAACAAAGGCTTGAAATGTTGCGAAGAAGGCATCCACCCATCAAGAAATAGATTAGTAATGAGGAGAATAACATCAGCATTGTAAAGTTCTGCAAGTACATACCGCAGGTAACGACGTAGTCTTGATTCTTTTTTTGTACTTTTTTCTTATCAAGAAGAAAAGAAGTACATTCTCAAACTAACGAAAGAATAAAGTATCACCAACACTCTAAAAAACAAAGGCTCATAATGTCGCGAAGAAGGCATCCACGCATCAAGAAAAAACAAAGGCTTGAAATGTTGCGAAGGTATCATCCACGCATCAAGAGGGCATCAAAAAATTCATCCACTTATTAAAGATAAAACTGTTTTGAAAAGCAGTGCGTTCGACGGGCAAAAAAGCTAGAAAAAGAGAAAAGGATTACCTATATTTGATCCGTAAAATAAGAAACAAATAAACCAACCTAATACCTTAGAATATGAAAAAACTATTTCTATTTGTCCTGATGAGCATGCTGATTCTATAACTCAATCAGCAAACACCACTACGTAATGTAGTAATGAACTAAAAAGGAATAAGAAAAGTAAATGCCACTTTATATTCCTAATTCATTCGTGAGAACCTTCCGAGCGATGAGCCCTTGGTTCTCTCTTAGTTCTTTGACTTCATGGACAATTTGACACTGAGACCTGTAGTTATCATTGATCTGAATATAAAATTAGAATGAATGATAGTTACAGGTCTCTTTCCTAATATTATGTAGAACTTAAGATAAGAGAGTCAACAAAAAGGTTTCAAAATAGTAGGCCTCTATGGTTTTCTTTGAAAAAGTAAGAGGGGATGATCAGTCCATTTTACTTTTTAGACTAAAGTAAGAAGAGTAAAAAAATAGGGTTAGAAGTATGCCTTTTGGTTTTTAATATCTGTCAATATTTATAGAAGTATAAAAGAATAAGTTTAGAGAATAATATAGAGATAAAGACCCATACAAGCAGTATAGAGTCTATATTTACTTAGTATTGTTCTAAAGACCAACAGTAATCCCCAAAAGTGTAAAAAATAATTCTTTCAAATAATATGCAATTAATTCAATAAAACTTGCTGTATTGTCAAAATAAATCTACAAAAAATGAAGCTATATTTAATGAATAAGAGTGGCACAGCTGGTGTCATAAAGGAAAACTCTTCAATGAGGTGTGTGTATTTCAACCTAGTTAGAAACTTATCTATACCCATATCGAACTAGGAATGAATAGACTGTTACATAGATAAATAAAACAGATCTATACTTTAGATATAATATACATAAACACTTTAAAAGAAGATTACGATGAAACGTTTTATATTAGAGGGTGCACTTGCACTCTTGCTATTTGGGTTATACCCCCAAACCGCAAAAGCACAAAGGGCAGTTCATTCAGAAGAAGATACGAAGACGAGCCCTACCTTAGTTACTAAGCAAAAATCAATCAAAGAGAGGGCTTGGACAGTATCCTCTTATCAAATGCCTATCTTGGATAGACCAGGTAAGGGATATATCCCTGTACTAAAATGTGAGGGGAATGTTAAAGCGATTAGTGACTATTCAAATGACAAAACAGATCATTCACACGCTGTGAATACAGCCTTGGACCATGAGAATAGAGATGAAGCCGTTAGAAAGCAATCGGATAGGTCCTTGTATGATGAATAAGGATCTTTGAATAAGAATACCCAAGCAGATTGACTCCTATCCTTCTAAAGAAATAAGTAAGTGATTTTCGTTATGGCGTTTACCCGAGGTAAAAGAGTCATTTAGATCCTCCTAAGTAAGTATCTGGCAAGCAATCATCTTTTGAAAACCCGTAAACAAGGGTTCTTAAGCAGATTCCTTGGGAAATGATAGAACTTATGTTATCTTATATATAGATAAAAAATAGGAGATGCGTATGCTTTACCACGCTTAGATTAAAGTGCAACAGAGATAAAGCATAGCAATACTAGGCTAGCCTCACCCTTGAAAAGAAGTTGTGAGGCTTTTTCTTGCGATTAATCTTTGACTCTAGTCTGAAAAGGAACAAAGAAACCGAGTTGACGAATCGTTGAGATTCTCTCCTAGAAAGCCTTTTCAATTTGGAAAAGGGAATAATAAATAAAAAAAGATTACCTTGTGTAATACAATGAGAACAAACGAAAATAGAAGATATATGAAAAAACTAAAAGTCTTAATATTCACCTTACTTATCTTAGTAGGAATTCCTGGTATAGCTCAAACGATAGAAAAAGAAGTGGGCTTGCCCGAGTTTACTCGAATTAAACTTATGGGCTCCCCCGAACTTCATTTTGAGCAATCGGATGAGATGCAAAGTATTAAGATTGTCGGACCAGAAGAAGAGCTAGATCGTATTGAAACCTATGTAGATGGAGATACCTTTGTCATAAAGGTAAACAACCGTGATATTGCCTTGCTCAATAGTGATTCGGATGTGAAAATTTACGTAACAGCACCCTTTGTATACCACTTTAGTGTGTTTGGATCTGGTGAAATTCAAATTAGGAATACAATAAAGAGCGTGAAGCCTATTTCACTAAGCGTATCGGGTTCTGGAAATATCGAAGCTGCCGACCTCATCAGTGATAAAATGAAGTTGGATGTGATTGGAGTAGGAGATGTGAAAGTTGAAAAAGCTGAAACCACCTCTTTAGAAGTGCAGGTATCAGGTTCGGGTTCGATAAAACTAGCAGGAACAACGAAAGATGTAATCTACTCTATTATAGGATCGGGTAAAATTGAAGGTTTAAAGATGCTGGCAAAAAATGTAAATACGAAGATATCAGGTTCGGGAAACATTTTCTGCACAGCCGAGAATAATTTAGGTGGAGTGGTAAAAGGAGGAGGTATCGTGAGGTATCAAGGCAAACCAAATGTTCAAACGAAGACTCCTAAATCTTTTCGTAAAGCGAAATAAAGAAACAATTCAATCAGAATATAAGGGAAAGGGTAATTGCTAAAAAGTAGTTACCCTTCTTTTTGCAAAAAGTAATCGATATGCCTAGGATGAGCTACTTTCTGGTGGTGAGTATTCCGTTTTTCTAGAGAGGATAAATAGTCGAGATACAACGAAAAAAGAAGACAATTAGGAAAAACCTCTGTAAGAGGATATTTCGACAAAAGATAGAGTCTCAATCGCACAATCTATAAAAAATAGGAATTATTAGTAAATGTAAAAGTATGAGTACCCCTGTTTTGATCTGAATTTCCTAAAATGAAGTAGATCTATTGAGGGTGATTTGGAATTTATGAAATCAGTTATTAGAATATTTTTAGATTGATATCTAATTGATTAATTGATATTTGCTAAGAAACAGAGTATTGTTTAGAAATAATATAGGACTGAATGTTTGAACTTCTCGAATAAGATATCTATTTTTAATAAACCTTAAGGTTTTTGTAACAGCATTGAAATATCCAAAGGCGACGTTTAAGGTGTTTTTAGTATTTGCCTGAGAAAGGATAAGACAAAATAGTTTATTTAAAGATTTTGTATAGACCATCCATACAGTTGAGGAACCTTGCTGCTTTAGACTCTTAGGAGTACTACCTTAAAGAAAGGGAAAGATATTTTTTATAAATGGCTGTTTAGCCATAAAAAAGATAATGTGTGGTTCAGACCCATGTCTGACACACTATTATAGATATATGAAAGAGAGCAAATTGTCACTGCGTAAAAGAATCGGCTTACGGTTGTTTCAGTTTAAGAAACGACAAATTACTACAGAACATAAGCTAAAGTATTTAATGTGGGAGTGTACGGTGCGATGCAATTTGTCTTGTAGCTTTTGCGGGAATGGCTCTTGTAGAAAAGATACAATGCTGACAGATATGCCCTTGTACGACTTTCTAAAAGCCTTTGATGAAATAGCTCCTCAAATAGATCCCCAGGAAACAAGGGTTGTTTTGACGGGTGGCGAACCTCTATTGCGTACTGATTTGGAAGAGTGTGGAAGGGAGCTATCTAAGCGAGGATTCAAGTGGGGAATTATCACCAATGCACTTATCTTAGAAAAACAGAGGCTTACACAGCTTATGCGTTCCGGTATGAGTTTTATAACCGTGAATCTGGATGGAGTTGAAGATGCACATAATAAACTGAGGGGCAATGAGCATAGATTTGAGCATGCTGTAAAAGCCATAGAATTACTAGCACACGAAGAAGATGTTAAGTTGAAAGTATCTACCTGTGTGTCTAATCAGGGCTATGAGGATTTGTGTCACTTGAAAGATTTGTTGCTGAAACTTGGCGTAAAAAACTGGAGGTTACACTCTCTTTTTCCTCGAAAAGAACAAAAAGGTCCCAATCAATCAGGCATTAATAATCAAGAATTCAAGAAGCTCTTTTCTTTTATGAGAGAGATGAGTGAATTAGAAGAGATGAATGTCAGTTGTGGTTGTGATGGATTTTTGGGCAACTACGAGTTTGATATTCAAAACAGCTTCTTTTTCTGTAGGGCTGGGATCAATATGGGTACGATATTAGTGGATGGTACGATATCGGCTTGCCCTGCTTTACGAACAAAATATTCACAAGGAAATATCTATTCCGACAATTTTATGGATGTGTGGAATAATGAGTATAAAATGTTTCGAGATGATAAGTGGTCACACAATGCGTGTTGCAAAAGTTGTGAGTTTTATCAATACTGCGAAGGGAATGGTTTATATATGCGTGATGAAAATGGCAAGATGTACTTTTGCCATGTAGAGCGTAAAGATCAGGAAGATTCGGCAAGCAACTTGGTGAATACTCTTAAACATTAGGATTGAAGTGCGGTTTTAAAGTCGTTTTATTTGGGGTTGTTTAAGTATCTAAGTACTAAATAAAGGAGAATGCTAAAATTGAGGTAGGGTGTTACAATCGCTTATTATACTTAAAAACTATTTAGAATCGCTTTGAATTCTGTGTCTTTATAAGCAGGGGGTAGTAGAAGAAAATTCTGCTACCTCTTTTTCGTCTATCTTTATTTTATAGGGATGTAGTCTATAACTCTTCTTACAATCTACATTTGGAACTGTCGTATTCTTGTGTGATTTCAATACCAGAATCTACTTTTATACACTATAAATTGCTTACTTTAAAGGATTCAATTATCTTAAAGCAGCACGGAATGAGATGAATAAAAGGTTGTTGAAAAACCAGAATGGGGGCAGGTCAAAGTGAGATCCTTGAATCTGATTTCTTGGCTGCCTCAATTCATCCAGAAGAGTATATCAATAACGTGCGTAGCACCCCAGCTGAAGATGTGCTCTGCAAAGAAGACTTCCTTCCTCTTCAGTATATGTATCAAACTCAACTATATTGAAAAGTGGGATAAACCGCATGTTTTAGTAAGTATTTATTGGAACATGTCGAGGTGAAGTCGGTGAGTAGCGAACCCTTAAACAATAGAATTATGCGAACCGATTTAAGCGAAGAAAATACCCGTTGGGATGAGGATACGAAGCAGCTCCTCTATTACGATGAAGACTTAGATGAGTGGTTTACTCGTGATGAAATACTAGAACACCGAGAAGAAATAGGGTATTGGGATGAGTGGTCTGAAGAAATTGAAGAGCAGTATGGTGATCTAGGTCGGAATTGAAATTTTAGATTCTTCTAATTATTCATTCTTGCTCCTTGGGCTAAAGAGTGAGTGAAAATATGCTGATTAACTGTTAAAAAAATGGATACACTCAAGATTGATAAATATCAGAATGGGTGAGTAGGTACAGATATCGATTCTATTAGGTTGCAAAGCATGTAAAATATATGCTCATATTCACGTGATTGTAAAATCTTTCCCCTATATTTGATAATAGTGCAAGATTGATAAGTGTACTTGTCAATTTGCTCAATAGACATTTACTTATAGACTAATTCATGGAAGACACAAATCAAAAAGAATATCCTATCCATGTGCGTACAGATTTTTTTGATGTCACGTTGCAAGGGATAGATTTAGAGGTTCAATGTACAGAACAACACTTGGTGAGTATTTATAAGTTTTTCTATCATGCGGGTTTTAGATTACTCGAAATTGAAGGAAGACTTGAAGTGTATAGAAAAGTTGATGGGGTAATTTATGCTGAGAGTGTAGATTCTATGACGAAGTACCTCTTCGACAAACTCAAAGAATTGGAGTTGCTAGATGAGGCTCTTATTATTGATGTTTGGGATTACTTTGAAGACTCAGATTGCATTCGGAAAGACTTGCTTATGGAGCATTGTTTACATCCCAAACAGGATGGAATAAAAGATCGCCATGACTACTTACTCAAGTTTGACAGCATCTATCGAGCTAATTTTATACATGAAACGATGTTGCGTTTCTTCCGTAAGAATCATTTTGCACAAGTGGGAGATATGGCTGGTCTGTATGATTCTGAATCTCCACTGTTCTTTAAGGAGCTGAAAGATGGACAATATTTGGTATTCTTGCATTATAATCGTCATGGAGCGTGTGTGAGCATGACAGGATATGACTGTTGGCTCTCCAAAAAAGAACCCGATGAGGCAAAAAACAATAGCTTTGATTCATCAGCCCATACAGAGGTAAAGTTGGACTTTGATCCACTACAAGATATGGCGTTATTAGATCGCTATCTATAAATAAGGCTTTCAAATAATTTGTATAACTTCTCCATTCCCTTTTTAGGGGGGATATGGATAGTCCCCAAGAGTTTAGTTTAAAACTTTTGGGGATTTTATTTCAATTTGAAATTCTATTGTTTAGATAGAGAGTGGATGGGTTTGCTTATCGGGAAGGCAGTTGGTTCTTAGTAAAAATCATCTTTTGCATCTGCCTCTTCTTGCACAATTCTTTTTCTCTCTTGTTTTTTGTTAGAATGATGTGTCCAGGCTAGGGTAAGAAGTAGGGCAATGATTTGACTAAACACGCTGTATTTTATGGCAATACGAATGTGGTAATTGGCTACCGACTTACTTAGTTTCTCTGCATCCATAGCATGGAAAGTTCTATCAAAATCTTCTGAAGCATTTCGTAGAGTATCAATGGCTTTGTGGATATCATATACATCATGGATATAAGTCATAAAGCTAAGTTTACGATGGGTTATATCGGTATCAATATAAGTTCCACAGATGGTATATCCACTCTCGTTTTGATAAAGTTGCAAGTCTTTTTCTCTGTAGAGAGGCTTGCCTGTCAGAATACCCAGAGCAATTAGCCTAGAGCATTTAGACACAATTGTTGAGCCTTTGGGGAGAGGCCTACCATCAAAAGTCATAGTTCCTACTTGGTCTTTGGTGTCGTTTTGTAGCCATAGAATGATATGATTTTTATTTTTCATAATCAACCCTTTTTAAAGTTCAACTTATTGGAATATCTCTGTTGTGTTGTAGATGTGATTCAATTGTAAAATACAATAAAATAAGGGATTATCATGCTATTCCCTCAATATTTTTCTATTAAAAAAGATAGATATTTGTTCTTTTGAGCTCCTCTGAAAGATAATGAAAGAGCTATAACCCTTAATCCATACCTTACTAGGATGACGAGAGTAGGAGAGGTACGAAAAGAAAAAGCTCCTATTCAGTACTGCAGATACTTGATTAGGAGCCTTTGTGTAATAGATAGTTACGTCTATTTAAAAAGATATTTTTACTTCGTGAATGAAGTCATTGATTTCTTTTTGAGTGGTATTGTGATTGGTCATAAGTTGCCAACCTTTTTTCATTAAGATATTTAACTTCGCTTTTCGCTCTTCTTTTGGCGACTCATCTATTCGCCGAGGGATGGCAAAAGTGAGTAGCTGATTAAACTCTTGCATATTTCTCAAGTTGATGCGGCTACGCATTAAGTCGTATAGATGGTAGGCTTCATCTCTACAGATAGAATGCCCATAAATACGGATGTAGGCAATACTTCCTGAAAGGGGTTTGCTGACTACATTACTAATATTGGCATCGCCTCCTATACCTAGCCAATGAGCTTTATATTCGGTAGGAAGACTGATAAGACCGCTTGTTTCTGTTACCCCAGTTGGAATGCCATTGGTATAAGCACGTAGTTCGTTGCCATCATAGGTGAAGATATAATGGTTGTAGGTTTTAGAAGTAGCTACAAAATCTCCTACACTTTTATAGCCATCGCCCATATAGACAGATAGCTGAGGCTCTCCAAGTTTGCTTTGTTCAATGCCAAAGCCTTTGCCGTTCATACTTCCCATGGGTATGGCACTATGCAACTCATTCGATTTGTAAAACAGTTCGATGGTAAAACCTTTTTGTATCTTCTCTGCCCATTTTTTGGAGGAGTAGGGAATGCGATAAAATAGGTTTGCATCCTTTTTGAAATCGGCCACATAGCAATTTAGAGTTTCATCAAAACGAGTATTGGGTTCAGTGCCACTATAGATGATATTATTCGGTTCAGTAGAATAATCTAGCCCTGTATAATCATTGAAAACTAAGTCGAGTACATCTGCTTTGGGGGCAGTATAGGCCGATGAAGGAGTAAAAGCGGGGGTGTGAAAATAATCACTACTAATGGGTTGCGAAGCATTTCCTGAAGAGTCGAGAGCTACAATACGTATCTTGTATTGGGTATCTCCTTTCAATCCAGTAGCCTCCCAATGTAGCTTTTGGGGCATCGCTTTATTTAAGTAAAACTGAGATAGAATGGTATAGCGTTGATACACCTTGTTGTCAGATTCCTGAATCACATCGAGTACATAGTGGTGCACCATATCATCGTCTATTGCCTGAGGAAACTTTACGGTACATTTGTGATCATCTACTTTTGTGATGGTTATATTGGCATCCATGGCAAACTCAGGATTTGAATTATCCACTCTCTTTGCAAGGTTGAAAGCTCTACGATTGATGGGGTTTTTGATGATCCAGTTGTTTTTGATGGTGTTGCCTCTCAAAGCATCAATACGAGTAATACCTAGATCTTGATTTTTGCTTATTTCTACGATTGCAGCCTCTGCCACTTGGTCGAAATACGGAGGACGAGTACCTTCAGAATAGCCACCTTCTACCTCTATAAAAGCGGTTGATCCCACATTGACACTGGTAAAGTATTGTTGATGGATGCTGCGTTCATCAGATATAGGGTAGTGTGAATGGGCAGAAAAAACAACTACCTGTGGGTAATTCTTGAGGATGCTGACTAGTTCCTTGCTACCCCAACCTTCATCTATCCCCGATCCATATACCGTATTTTCGGCAGGGACGTGGCAGAATAGAAAGATAGGTTTTTTAGGATATTGTTTACGCACAGCCACAAGAGCCTTCTCTAAGTATTCTTTATCTGTAGAACTGTAATAAGGTTCAACATTTGTTTGAGTATTTAAAATGATGCAAGGATACCCCTTCAAATCCACAAAATGATTCAGAGGTTGCTCAAGTATCTTTTCAAACTGCGTTTGACCTTCTGGAGCAGGGTGATCATTTATCCTTTCCCGATTCCCCATTACATAATACACTTGGATGTGTTTGGGTAGAGTAGAAAAAATCTCTTTCACCTGTTCGTATTCCTCTTTAGAGCCCGTAAGAGTCATATCACCTAGTACAAAAACTCCGTCTAAGTTGGGTTGCCTTTTCACTAAGACGTCCAATGTATGCTTTAGTTTTTCGTTATTATCGTTTTGTCCCACATGAGTATCTCCAATAACGGCAAACGTGGGTCTTTTACTTTTTCTGGAGAATAGATTACTTCCTGCTATCTCATTATTATTGGCAAGGATAGGTTCAATAGACAGTCCAAAGGCAAATAATATCAGTAATCCTAAAAGGAAGGAGATTCTTTTCATTCTTTTCTGTTTAAAATCGGTACAAAATTCTTATTCAAAGGTAGTAGGAAAAGGTTAGATAGTGAAAAAAAGAAGGTCAATAATTTGATGATTAGAGGCTTAAAGTATCTATTTTACCCTTTGTCGTGCTATTTTAGGATAAATAAATATTTACGCATTGTAAGGGGCTAAAAGAGGAGGAGCTATACCTTTGGTATTTGAGCAAACTTCAGGGCATAAAAAAAGAGGGAGGATAATAAATTTTAGCCCATTCTCCCTCTTTGGTTTTGTGTAAGGATAACGTTTCGTTTAATTAGTTTATGTATTTCTTAATTACACAGTTGTCAATATAGTTATTTTCTAGTAAAAAGGAATAGGGTTATCCCTAAAGATGATTGATAATCAGTAAATTATGGCAATTTAGTGAGTGGATGACTTGTAGAGGGTGGAAAATGCAATTAAAAGTATTAGTGTCAATAGATATGTTGAGTTTCTGGTTTCAATACATGATTCATACAAAACAATTGAGCTAAACCTTTCTATCTAGGTTTAGCTCAATTTTATAGTTTATATCTTGATATATATCTTTTTTCTAAATAGAATATTTACAATGTAATAACAGAGTAAGATATACAAGAGAGCATAAATCAATGATGCCAGATGTGGATTATGTATTACTCCCAGAATTGCATTGTATAGATATTCTTGTAGGCTGATGTCTTTGATAGTAAGTGTTCCTAGCACAGAAGCAAAAGCACTTGAGGCAATATAAATAAATAGAGGATTAGTTCCAAAAGCTTCAAATGGATTACACCACTTTTTAAGTCCTTTATAATCAATAATCCAGATAAGAAGCGTAAGAGCTAAAACAGCAAATCCAGATGTAACTAGTTCAAAGGTCGGACTCCATATTTTTTTATTCAAAGGACATCCGTAACTCAATAATAGCCCTATAAAGAGTAGTACAATACCTATAATTGCGAGATCCATCATTTTGTTGAGCAAGTCTTTTTTCTTTCTAATAACTTCTCCGCATAGATAGCCCATAATTACTTGTACGATACAGGGTATGGTACTCAATAAGCCCTCTGGGTCAAATCGGAGCCTTTCTCCATCGGGGAGCCATTCCAAATAAACATGGTTTTCGCCAAACAAAGAATTATCTACGATAGCTATAATATTATCAGAAGAAAAACTAAATCCGTTTCCTAGTGATAGTAAGATAAAATAGGCAATTAATAGGATAACAGATGTTATTACTAAGTGTTTTGCTTTAGGTATCAACATCACAAATACAGACCCTACTAAGTAGCTTAAAGCTAATCTTTGCATCACCCCTAGAATTCGTATTTGTCCAAATGGAAATAGTATTTCACTTATAGATTCATATTCAAGCCTATTGTTTATCCCTTCTAGTAAAAGAGAAAACCATGATAAAAATAACCCAAGAAGGAATAGTTTTGCACTTCGTTTAATTACTTTTTCCCAAAATAGAGTTTTGTTGTACTCTTCATTTTTAAATTTAGAAAATGACAAACTCATTGAGATTCCCATAACAAAAATAAAGAAGGGGAATATTAAATCAGTTGGAGTCAATCCGTGCCATTCAGCATGGCGGAGTGGCGAATATATGTACTCCCAACTTCCAGGGTTGTTGACAAGTATCATCCCAATAATGGTACCACCCCTCAAAATGTCTAGTGATAATAATCGCTTTGAACTCATAAAATTTATTTTTTAATGAAATCAGGTGTCCTAACATAAAAGCCCTCTTTGGTAAGATGTTTTAAATGCCAGTTCATTTTCTTTTTAAAAGAATCCCAGTTTGATGCAGTGCCCCATGCTACTTCAGTATAAGCTTGTATAGATGGGAATAAATGATGTCCCAATTTCTGCTCATTAGGTATCATTTCTGTCCATATACATGCTTGAAAACCTAATATATTACTCTTTACAATACCCTTAAATTTCGGTTCAAACTTGAAATTGTAAAGAGACTGTAACTGTTCGTCTGAAGGAGTTGCACTTAAATAAAAGTTACCCCATTCCATGAAAACAACAGGAAAACCTGCTTGAGTTATTGTACCAGCTTGATTAGGCAGCCAATCTCTCCAATAAGTATAAATCATTTCTTGAGGTTCTTTTTTATAAAAAGCATCATCCCATGCCATTGTTGATTTTTCTCTTTTATTGAGGTAAGAATTTATATTATTTACAAAAAAGTTTTCTAATCCTTCTACGTTCATTAAGTTCTCTTCAGCAATTAAGCGTTGGCAATCTTCACATTTTTTCCAATTGTTTTTCTCTACCTCATCAGCTCCAATATGGAAGTGCTTGGAAGGAAACAAGGTCATAACTTCATCTAAAATGTCGTATAAAAAAGGATGGTTTTTAGCCTTTCCTGCACACACAGGATATGAAAATTCTTCTCCCCAACCACTAGATCCCGTACAAGATAATTCTGGATAAGCTTTTATTGCTGCCGAGAAGTGTCCAGGCATATCTATTTCTGGTATAACCTCGATGCCAACGGATGTGGCGAATGTGACAAAGTCTTTGATTTCATCTTGCGTATAAAAGCCGCCATATTCTTTCCCATTTCTTATATAACGTTCATCTATCGTATAACTCGCATCTGTATGCGATAACTTGATGCATTCTTCATCATATTCGTCAAAGTGTCTCCAACCTCCAACGGTTGTTAGATTTGGGTGTTTTTTTATTTCGATTCTCCATCCTTGATCATCGGTAAGATGAAGTTGAATTTTATTTATTTTATAGAGTGATAAGCAATCAGTCACTTTCTTTAGATAGTCTAGAGAAAACATATGTCTAGCTAAATCTATGTGAAACCCTCTCCAAGCATATTTAGGTGTATCTTTTATGGATAGAGTAGGGATTGAAAAGTCTCCTTTGGTGGATGACTCGGCTTGCATTAATACTTGTCTAAGGGTTTGTATGCCCCATAGCAATCCTTGTTGGGTTGAATGAGTGATTAGAATAGATTTTTGTGTTATATCTAGCTCATATTCTTCCTCACTTAAGGAGTTATCGATTTTAGTAGATATAAATGCAGATTCATTTTTCTCTATATTTATGCTTGATGCTACTTTGTAATCAGTGATAGATTTTTCTAAAAGTTTTTGCATAGTACTAGGTATATCCTTGCTAATGGATACTACACTAGGCATTTCTATTCTTTGACTCCCATATTCTAGTGAAACAGGTTGAGGAATAATCTCAATGTTTTTTGACGATATATTGGGCTGTGAATTATTGTCGTCATCATTGGCACATGAATAAGTTGTAAAAAGAGCTGTTATTAGCAACGTTATTAAGGATGTCCTTTTTATCAGGCTATATTGAGTCTTCATTTTATTGGGTTATTATAAGTGTTGAAATAAGGCTTGATTTGTTTGAAAAGAATATTCGCGATTTTATGATATTTCCTGATGGGCTGATGGGAGAGTCCCAAATAGTTGAAGTTTCTGTAGGGTCAGATCCATCTAAAGTATATCTTATAGTTGCATTTGTTATAGGGGTGTTAATGTGTACTTTATCGTCAATGAGCTTAATCCCAGGGTGAGGTAATCTAAAATTGACACCAAGCTTATTTAAATAAGGAAATTCACAAAGACTTATCTTATTATAAAATAGGGCAAGGTCTTTATTATATTCTTCTTTCTCCTTATTTCCTGTTAAGTTGTCCCATCTAGGATGTGCGTTCCAACCTCGCTCTACCAATCCTAGTATTTTAGGAAATGTGTAATATTCTACCCATTCATATCCTCTGATTGTTTCTGCAAATAATTGTGCTTGAACACCCTTAATATTTTGCTTAGAATCCTTATTTAGCTGTAGTTTATTGTGAGCAAGGCTATCCAAATTTAATTCCTCGCCTGATAAATTCTTTCGAGAAGATTTATAGATTGAATAAGGCAACATGGCAAATGAACTCGTTTCATTTACATATCCAGCCCACATATGACCTCTTTCTTCAGGATGAGGTCCATAAGCTAAATCAAGGTAGAAATTGTTGACATTACAAAGAATAACATTGTATCCACTATTTGCAACAGTATAGGGTATCTCGTCACTATCCCATTCTGCTATTGTGTTCCAACAATAAACGGCTTGAGCATTTCCGATAAACTCAGTGTCATTTCCATGTGTGTTGTTTAATGCAACTTCTTGCCATCCATTAAATTTTAAGTCCATACCATGAAGGATACGACTAACTTTCTTAAAGAAGTATTCCGATAATTGTTTAGTGGAATGTAGTTGATTGGTTTGTATTAGTTCTTTACAAGCAGGAGATTTCATCCAAGCTCCATTGGGAACTTCATCTCCTCCTATATGTATAGAGGTCAACTCAACTCCAGCATCCTTGTACATATCCTTTATTTCTGTAAAAACTTTTTCTAGGAATTTGTAGGTTGATGGCAAAGCTACATTCATAACATTGTCTGTGTAAGACTGAGCCGATACATAGGTTGACTGATCATTGAAATCGGCAAGGAGGTATTCTTCTGCTTTACTCTTGTCTGTAGCTATATACTTCTTATACCTTGCATTCATAGCCACAATAGCAGCTCTTGCATGACCTGGAGAATCAATTTCGGGAATTATTTGTACATGATGTTGCTGTGCATATTTTAGTAAATCGATATATTCAGCTCTTGTGATAAAGCCATTACCAGATGAGTTTTCATTTGCATTGAAGTTACCATCGTAGCCAGGGAGCAAAGAGTTTTGTTCGTCTAAAGTATGTCCTCTTTTCGATGAAACAGTAGTTAGTTCTTCAATACCTGGTATCTCAATTCGCCATCCTTCATCATCGGTAAGGTGTAAATGAAGAACGTTAATCTTATATGAAGATAAAACATCAATTAGTTTTTTTATATTGTCTACAGTAGTGAAGTTTCTCGCAATATCTAGCATCTGACCCCTATAAGGAAGGTCCGGATAGTCGAGTATGGTTAAACAACTTAGTTCGTACGGTTTCTCCTTTTGCTTTAATAAGGATAAGAGAGTTTGACAGCCATTGAAAATACCATGATTTGTATTCCCATAAATATTGATATCATTACTATCTATAGATAATAAATACAATTCATTATTCTTAGAATACCCTTCACCAACAAGTTCAGCTAGATTTATTCGCATAGAACTTGCTTCATCAATGTCAATATTGTAGAGCTGTTTTAACTTATTAGTAAGTAGCATAGCTTCATTTTTGAACTTAGAATCATACTTTAAAGCTACTTTTTCACTCAATGTGATTTTACCTAAATTGTAATCTACTTTTTTTACAGTTGGAAGTACATCAACTTCAGTTAATGGTGCTGAATAACTTAGCAATAAGTTATTCTCATCATAAATCTTTTTTAAGTTTACAGATTGATATTTCTCAGAGAAAAGAGTGTTCTTTTTTAGATTTATAGAAATAGGCTCATTTGGTTTCTTTAGATTAATCCAGTAAACTCCTTCTGGTTGTTGAGAAACATTTGAAACTCCTTCATTAGTAGTAAATTGAATAGATACACTTTCATTCGGTTCTAACTTTTTAAAATTATTACTAGGAGATATTTTAAAGAAGTTTGCATTTACTGCTTCAATCTTTAAGGGTAAAGAACTATCAAATTGAATTTCCCTTGGAAGCTGAGAGTAGTAAATAGCCCATTCCTTATCTAAAGTACTTTTTGATATATTCGTGATTGTAAATTTATTTAGATATTCATTCGTTTCAGAGTCCATTGAAAACTCCCACTGTAAAGAGATTGGTAGCTCTTTATCTATTTTTGAGCATCCTAAAATTAAAAATAGGAAGAGATAAAAAATCTTATGCATAATATTAATGTTTATACGAGTAGAACTGAAATTTTGATTATTAATTACCCTCGAGAGACTTATTCAAACGAGGGTAATTAAGTTAGTGTCATTAATTCCCTATAGATTGTTGAGTATCCTTTTTATATGAACGGTTTCGTTGCCCACACCTAATGTAGTGTCAAATGTCAACTGATAATAACCAGGAGTGAAGTTATCTGCATTAGTTAATCCATTACTATTAGAAATAGTAAATCCTTCTGTGTCACTGGTTATGCTACCTTCTTTTAAAAGAATCCCTTTTTCCTTACCTGATTCTTTATTACTGTAAATTTCAAACTCAAAACTATCCCATTCATGTTGGTTTGTAATATACATTGTTGTTTGATATTTCTTTGGAGCAATCTTAACAACATAGGCCATTCTTGTTATATCTTCCGAATCCCATCCTCCTAGAAAATAATCATCGTTCCACACAGGGGAACAGGTAAATCCATGACCAATAATCCAGAATGCTTGAGGTGCAACATGATCTGAGTTAATAACCCAGATGTAATTGTATTTAGAGGAGTAATAGACTTCCCATGTTCCAGACTCTCTTAAAAACTTAAATTTTCCTGTTGCTTCATTATACTCAAAGAAGTCTCTATTATAGGCTTCTTTTATATTTTCTATTCCTTCAATAGTAAACTCCTTACCTTGTTCAAATTTGATTCCAGCTTCAAAAAGACCTTGTTTCGCTTCAAGTTGAGTTCCATTTATTGCAATGTATTGCTGAGTACCGATAATACCCAATTCGAAGGATAGGGTATTGAAGGTTATGTTTTGTATTTGCCACTCCTCAAAATTGAAGTTGAAATTTCCTTGTGAATTATTAATAACAGAGGTAGTATTCGTGTCTTCTCCTTCTCCCCAAATTAAATTGGATTCTTCTAGAGATTCATGAGTAGATATTTTACCTTTAAAGGTTTGTGGATAATTATCTTCAGCACTTATATATTCATAAGGATTGGTTGTGCTTTGCTCTAGAGTATAGACTTCATTTTCAATATGTAAGTACAACTGTTTAGAAAGTTTAGGTCTTTGCAACTTCAACTCTCGAACTTCTTTATGAGTTGTCCCCTCAATATTAATGGCTTGTATAGTCAATATAGCTGGCTCATTATCGTTTAAATTAGGTTGAAAAGGAATGTAAAAAGCAAAGTTTTTAATTTCTGCTTCATATCCTTTTGTTCTGATTGATTTTTGAAATAACTCCTGACTAGCTGTTTTAAGTGTTATATCTAGAGTAGACAAAGGTGTGTTTTTGTCTACTACTGTTGCTGTTATAAAGACAGAGTCGGGAACAGTTAATAATCCTTCTACTGAAACTTCTAGATTTGTTATTTTAGGTTGTGATGTGGAATACACAACTCGTTCAAATTTATTTTCACAACTAGTAAAAAATAGTACAAGGCAGGTTACTAGTATGTTAGTAGCTATTTTATATTGCATATTTCTTCTTTTAATAAAAAATTAATATCCTTTATTTTGAATCAGATTGTCATTTTTATCTAATTCCAACTGTGGTATAGGCCAATAATATTTGTTCTCATTTAAGTTTGAAATCAATTTATTACCATCCTTATCTTTGTGTTGAGACATAACTTCGATGAGTCTGTTGTTTCTAGTTAAATCGTACCATCTTTGACCTTCCATGAATAGTTCTAGTTGTCTTTCATTTTCAACGGCTAATCTAGCTTTTTCTTGAGTCATAGATGGATTCAGTGATTTAATTCCAGCTCTTTTTCTTATCTGGTTTACTATAGAAATAGCTTGATTAACCTGATTCAGCTCAACTAGCGCTTCTGCTTTTAATAGAAGAATATCAGCTATCCTCATTAAAATAATATCAGAACTTTTTTCTCTTATTTTATAGGCAAAAGGGTAATGATTGGCTGGCCAAAAAGTATCATAGGGTGCTTCTTTCCATAGGATACTGGCAGTGAATCTAGTGTCATTTTCTTTGTCAAATTTATTAACTAAATCATGAGAAGGAGTACAATATCTTCTCCATGTCACAGAGCCATCTTCTTCTTTCAATAATGTCCAAAATGCCCAGTTTGGTGCATCTGCTGTATAATAGACTTCAAATATGCTTTCTTTAGTAAATTTGTTATCTGGATTCCATAAATCATCGAAGTTATCCACCAATGTATATCCTTCATTTATGCACTTGTTCGCATATTCAATAGCTTTATTATAATCTCTAGCTGATTTATTGCCTTTAGTGGCATAAACTTTCGCCAATAATCCATAAGCTGCACCTTTTGTTGCTAAGAAAGCGCCTTGACTTTTACTAGAAAGATATTTAATGGATTCATGCTCATCTAAATCTTTGAGTATTTGTTCATATACTTCTTCTTTAGGAGTGCGAGAAGGATACATTACTGGATACCATTTGTCTAGGTTTTCAGCAGTGATAGTGGGTATTAATGCCAAAACCATGGGTATATCGCCCCATAACCTCACTAAGTCAAAATGTGCCCATGCTCTGATGAACTGTGCTTCAGCTATGATTTTTCTCTTTTCTAATTCTTGACTTTGAGGAACTTCTAAAAGTTTAGTGTTTTCTATTACTGTTGTAGCAGACCCTGCCATAGAATAATATTGTGACCAAATTATACCTACTTTAGCATTAGTCGATGTTAGTTTTATTCGGTCTACAGCCTCTTCGTTGGAGCCATCTCCACCTACATAACAGTTATCTGATTGAATATCATTAATAGTGTAATTTTCTAATTGAAAAATGTCTGCTTTGAAAGTGTTATAAGCACCTTGTAATTCTGCTTGTGCATCCGCTAAGTTATGATATTTAGAGGTTTGGTCTTCATTACCTGTACCTTCTTGTGTGAAGTCGGATTGAGGCTTCTCATCTAAAAAATCACTACATGACGAAATGAAAATAGCAAATAAGATATAGTGTATTGCTTTAATGTAAATTTTCATAATGTTTAAGTATTAGAATTCTAAATTGATACCAAAAATAACTGCTTTTGATTGAGGATAAGTACCATAGTCAATACCTTGAACTACAGCACTTCCACCAAAGGCGTTAACTTCTGGGTCGTATCCAGAGTATTTGGTTAGAGTTAAAAGATTATTACCTGTTACATAGGCTTGTAGGCGAGATAGATGTAGCTTTTGTAGTACTTTTTTATTGAAATCGTATGATAAGGTTATTGTTTTCAAACGGATATAAGATCCATCCTCAATAAAACGTGAAGAGTTGTGGATGTTTTCTATATTACCTACTCTTGGAATATCGGTAACCATACCTGGTCTTTTCCATCTGTCAAGCACATTTTTAGATTGATTTCTAAAGTCGAACATGCCTTCTGTATCAATTCTGGTGGCATTAAAAATCTTATTACCTTGGCTACCTTGTAAAAAAACCGATAAAGAGAGTCCTTTATAAGAGAAGGTATTTGTTAATCCAAAGATAAAATTTGGTTGAGCATTTCCAATAGTTGTACGATCTTCAGGGTCAATCTGACCATTTTCATTTAAGTCTCTGTACATGATGTCTCCTGTTTCGGGATCTACTCCATCAGAGATATAACCATAAAATGTGCCTAAAGGTAGTCCTTCTTTTAGGATGATAGCATTTTCTTTGGTCTCGTACATCTCTCCATCATAATATACTTTATTAAGTCCAAGTTTGGTCAATCTATTATTATTGAAGGAAATGTTGAAGTCTGTATTCCATTGCAATTGACCTGTTAAGTTTTGCGATGAAACCATGAACTCAATACCTTTATTTTCCATCTCCCCATCATTACGAGTAATTCCACCTGGTAGGTTAACACTTTCTGGTAGTCCCACTGTTAGAAGTAAATCTTTTGTTTTCTTTATGTAGGCATCAGCAGAAAAAATAATACGTGAATTAAATAGGTTCAAGTCTATACCCGCATTCCATTGAGCTGTCTTTTCCCAAGTCAACTCTTTGTTGGCTGCAGAGTTGGGGCTGATAGCAAGTCCTGGATACAAATTGTCTGAAGTAGGAGTAACTCTACTAGCATTCATGTTAGCCAGGTATGAATAGTTGCCTATACCACTCTGATTACCTGTCATACCCCATCCTATTCTTAGCTTTAAATCTGTGATGTAGTCTTTAGTTGCTTCCATGAATTTTTCTTCAGAAATTCTCCAACCAGCTGATATTGACGGGAAATATCCCCATCTATGTTTAGGCGCAAATCGAGAAGAACCATCTGCTCTAAAGTTTACAGTAACTAAGTATCTACTAGCAAAATTGTAAGCAGCTCTACCTAAGAAGGAAGCTAGTGTCCATGCTGAAGCAGAAGATCCTGTAGCATCTTTATCTATCTGGTTTGCTGCTGCAATAGAGTGAATGTCGGGATAAGATTCTGATAAATCAAAGCCTGCAATCCAGCTGCCATTATATTGAGCCTTTTGAAGAGTGTTACCACCCATTAGTGATAAGTTATGTTTGTCAAAAGACTTATCATAAGTAAAAATGTTTTCCAATAGCCATTCGAAATTTCTAGAAAAGCTTTCTTGAACTCTACCTTTTGTTCCTCTACCATCAGATGTTGAAATTGGATCTAAGAAATAGTCCCAATGTTCATTGGTTAGTTCAAGTCCAAAGTTGGATTTGAATTTAAGTCCTTTATAAATGTCTAAAGTAAAGCCAAAGGAAGTTCTCAAAAAGTCTGTAGATGTAGCATTATCGGCGGCATTGGCTGCAAATGGGTTTAAAATACGTGATCCATAAGCCAATTCGTCGTATTGATTCGGATTATTAGGATCCCATTTGTTCAAAAATGGAGGAGTGTTTAGCACTGATAAGATAGAGCCTGAACGCATAGCACTTCCGTTTTCAGTAATCCATTGTCCCTTAGTATTCGAATAAGAAACATTTAAATTTAATTTTAACCAATTAGTTTGTTGACTATCGATATTGGAACGGAAGCTATATCTTCTGAAGTTTGCTTTGTTTACAATTCCTTTTTCATCTGTGTAACCACCTGAAATGAAGTATTGTAATTTTTCATTTCCACTTGAAACAGATAATTGATAATTTTGAGTTACACCCGTACGGAAAAACTCATCTGTCCAATCTACATATCTGTTTTCACTATCAGGAATAGTTGGAGCAACGTTGGATACTTTTTTAAGATCTTTCATTAAATCCTTGTATTCATCCGTATTTAGTGCGTCTATTTTCTTTCCCAATTTAGAAAAACCTGCATAGGTGCTTGCCTTAACAATCGGTCTGCCTGCTTGGCCACGCTTGGTTGTAATCAGCACAACCCCATTGGCTGCTCTAGCTCCGTATATGGCAGCAGAAGATGCGTCTTTCAATACTTGCATACTTTCAATATCATTTGGATTTAAATCTGATATTTGGTCTGTTGGCATTCCATCTACCACATATAGAGGTTCATTAGAGGCTTGTACAGAGGTCGCACCACGTACACGTATGCTCATGCCAGATCCTGGAGCACCCGATGGTTGAATTACTTGAATACCTGCTGCCTTACCTTGTATGGCTTGAGCTGCAGAAATAATAGGCCTTTCTTCTATGTCGGAAGTGGATACTACAGACACAGCTGTTGTTATATCCTTTCTTTTCATCGAACCATATCCTACCACAATTACTTCTTCAAGTAGCTGAGTATCTTCTTTTAAAGAAATGTCATAAACACCATCTTTAGTGATGATGATATCTTTATTATTATATCCTATATATGAAAACTGAACTTTAGAAGCAGCCGGTACTTCGAGAGAGTATTCTCCATCCATATTAGTTATAGTTCCCTTATTATTATTGAGGCAGACAACAGATACTCCAATTAGTGGTTCTCCTGATTTATCGATAACCTTACCTCTAATCTTGTTTGATT
Organism: Bacteroides coprosuis DSM 18011; assembly: GCA_000212915.1. Taxonomy (NCBI): domain Bacteria; kingdom Pseudomonadati; phylum Bacteroidota; class Bacteroidia; order Bacteroidales; family Bacteroidaceae; genus Bacteroides; species Bacteroides coprosuis. Next base: position 2,191,749 of record CM001167.1, on the reverse strand, counting down.
TTGCTGGAGTTGATTCTTGTTTTGTTTGTGAGAAGATTACAATTTGTTTATTGGCTTCAACTCTATAAGAGATGTTAGACTTAGCTAATATCTTATTTAAAGTGCCTTCCACAGTTTCGTTGTTTACAGAGATTGATATAACATCATCTAATCCTGGTAGTTCATTAGAGAAGAATATGTTATAATCGGATTGTTTTTCTAAAGCTTTTATAGCACTTTGTCTAGTAGTTTGCTTGAGAGATAAATTGATTTGAGCAGATAATGTTTGCGGTATTGCAAGAGCTATACATACAATGAGGCATATCCTACTCAGAAAGCGAAAGTTTCTTTGCATAATAATTTGATTTTAAAAGGTTAAGTAATACTTGATTGTTTGCTATAAAGTAGTACGCTTATAGCAAGGCATATAAACTAATTTATAGTAGATAATACTATAGCATTTTTCTCAAATGAATATTTCAAAGGATAGGTTAGACTTATGATGTGAAATATATTATTTAAGTTGTTGTTGTTTATTGTCCCTGTAAATAAGATTTGTTTTAGTTCCTTAGATTTAAAGTGGACTTTTATGCTATACATTCGTTCTACTATTTGTGCTATCTCTTCGAGAGATGTTGAATCGAAGTATAGGAAGTTGTGTCTCCAATAGTCGATTTCTTTAGATTCAGTAAAATGGCTTTTGTTAAAGGTGTTATTACTTTTGTTGAACTTTAAATTTTCAAATGGACTTAATATTGAGCTATTTTTTTTATTGTAAACCTTTACAGATCCCTCGAAAAGAGAAGTTGTAATGTATTTTTCAGAGGCATAGTTCTTTATGTTAAAACTTGTTCCTAGAGCTTCAATATGAAGATCGTTGCAAACAACAATGAATTTTTTATCTTCGTTTTTTGCTACTTCAAAATAGGCCTCTCCTTTTAGGTAAACAGCTCTTTCTTCGTCATTATAGTTGGGGTAATATGAGAATTCTGTATCAGAGTTTAGCCATACCTTAGTGCCATCTGGGAGGGTATGCATGGCTTTTTGCCCTTTTTCTACATAAGTTAAATAGGCAGCTTGCTCTTTCTGATTCTGAAAAACATTGTTGTTTATTATAATAAATCCAAGAATAATGCTAATAGGTAATAGTATGCTTGCAGCTATTTTATAAAAAAGAATTGAGTTAAGAATATTTTTTCTAGTAACCTTTTTAGGTTGAATTTGTTTGTTAATTGAATTCCAAATTTCAGTTTTAAGAGTGTTGTCCATCAAGTCACTGGCAAAATTCCATTTTGATTGAGCCATTTCACTAAATTCAAGTTTGGAACTTTCTGTTTTAACCCAAAATGCAAGTTCTTTAACTTCCTCTTTACTAATTGTTTTTTGTATGTATTTTTCTATAAGTTGAGTATAGTGTTCATTCATAGGTTCTCTACTTTAAGGGTTTATAAAAGATTACTTGCATAGCCTTGGCTAAGCATGAGGAGGAGGATAGTTAAAGCAACATTTCCGATTTGTTCTTTTAAATAAAAAATAGATCTTCGCACTTGTGTTGCAACAGTTTTGTCGGATATAGATAGTTGTGTAGCTATTTCTTTGTAATTTAATCCCGATTTCCAGTAGAGTAAGAATATGTCTCTTCTAGATTTTGGGAGTGCTTCAACTAAACTCATTATATATTCTTCGAGAAAATCAGAGTCGATGTTATCTTCCATTGAATTTGATTGAACAATCAGCTCTTGTATTTGCAAACTGTTAATGTAGTTTTCCCTTACAACATTTTTCCTAAATGTTTGATAAACCATGTTTTGGGCTATCTTTAATAGATAACTATCAAAGTTTAAGTCGCAATCAATCTGATTGCGTTTTTCCCAAATTAATAAAAAAACATCTTGAGTAATGTCTTGAGCTTGCTCGCTATTTCTTATAATGGAGTGAGTGAAGTTGTACACTTTACCACTATATTGATTATAGATTGCTTCGAGAGCCTTTATTTTTCCTTTTTTAAAGGCTATTATTGTTGATCTCTTTATGGATTCCATAGTATTCAGTTTCAGCTAACTATTGATACTATTATTTGTGGGGCGTAAAGGACTACAAAAAACAGAATATATTGTGTTAATTAACTTTGTTTAATATTTGATAGGGCTTTGGATTGGTTCATTTCGTATCTTCTTATACTCTAAGTAAGAATTAGATATATGCCTAAATGATTTATATAAAGGACATGACTTTTGTGAGGTCTTTTGAAAAAATAATAAGGCGGAAAGAGAATGGTGTGATTGTATATCATTAATATAGTATCTATAAAGTCTAAAGTAAGCCGAGTAGCAGACTTCAATTATTTCCCTCCCCCTCTTAACGCCGATAAGACACCCCCTCTGACAGCGACATGAGTTCGTCTTGTCGGTGTCAGAGGGGTGGGATGCCTTTGAGCAAAATTGCTATATTCGTATTTTTATGAGCTACGCTCGCTCTAAGAGAGATGCTTATTGTAGCGGTTTCTTCTTTGGTCTAAATACTTTGCAGTTTCCAAGAACAAGCCGTTGGGCCTTGTTAATACGTAGGTGTGGTAATCTCTATCTAGTAGAGCATCGATCCAGTCGTCAATATCTCTTACATATTTGATGATTACGTAAGTAAAGTAAACTTCATTTAAGAATAAACCGTTGGGGTACTTCTTTATATAGTCTTCTAAATGAGTGAGTTCTGGGTTCTTGTTTACTTTTAAAAAAGCATTTAAATCACTTTTACCTTTTCTTGAAAGTACTGTTTTTAGCTCAGACTTCGAGATGCTCTTTATATTAAAACGCTTGAATAATTTTCGAGTTTCTTCTAGAATTGATAATGTATTCTTTTGTGCAAAGTAATTAATATAGAAGTTTTCTAGTTGGCAAATAATGACAAGTTCTTCTCGTATCTTATCTAAATCAATAGGTGATTGGTCTATGGATGTTTGATATATATGGAGTGAAAGCTCAGTTGATCTATGCCATAACATAATGAAGAGTTCCTCACCCAAAAATTTAAATGAATGGGGGATGGGATCACCAGCATTCGAGTCGGTTTTGAAGAAGATATATCTTCCGTATAGAATATAGATAAGCTCACTGTTTTCCTTTATAAAGTCTAGCCAACCTTGAACTGTTTCCAAGGATTTAAGATTTTCGTAATAAAGGTTTTCCAATAGATAATCCTTTTCAGCCATTAGCCTATTTTGAACATTGTCGTTGGCACGGACAGACTGTTTACGCGTGCCATGGACATGCTTTAGTACTTCTTGATTGTCTGTTAGAGTACTAGCTAGTGTAGTTAGTGACTCTGGCCACAGGTAGGTGTAGTAAGTGGTTTCATCACTTTCTCTTTTTATATCACGAGCCAACTTAAGCATTTTTTTGACAACAGAAGTTTCATCCGTTGTGGCTGTTAAGGTAAATACATGTTCGTTGTAAATATGAATACCTTCTAAAAATTTATCTTCAAATTTGAGGACCATAGTGTTGGATGTTATTTCGAAATGGAATTTAGTTATTTCTTCTGATATAACACTTTATTTCATCAATTTGTTATGAACAAAAAAGTTGAGTTCCCTTCTCTAAATTAGAGATGGCTGGTATTTTACTTTAACTTATTCTATTCAAACTGAAAGAGATAAGTTTTGATGAGTTGGTTAATAATGAAATTAATGTTTATCTTAATCTTTCAAAGGGGGTTATATCTTATTGAATTGAAAAAGCTGTAACTCTATTAAAAATATATAGCAATGAGTAAGCATGAATATCAGATTATGATGTTGGGAGATTCTCTCATCGAGTGGGGAGATTGGTCTTTACTTTTGGATCGAAATGATGTGTTAAATGCCGGTAGAAGTGGTTATACTTCAGCAGAGGTAAAAGATTTCCTAAACCAAATTCTACAAGATAATGCAGTGAGATATTGTTTTATGATGTCGGGTATCAACGACTTGTTCCATGGCATTTCTGTTGATGATGTACTCTATAATCAACTTGATATGTTGCAAATGTTAAGAGCTCATCATATCAAACCCGTTGTATTGCTTACCCTCTATGTGCACAATGATGCCCAAATCAATACTCAAGTACAAGAATTGAATAAGAAGATGTTTGAACATTGTACGATCCATGGAATACCGACACTCAACTTAAACCACTTTTTGAGTGATGATTTGGGGCTAAAATCGGAATATACCGAAGATGGAGTGCATTTATCTTCACGAGCTTATTCTGTGTGGTCTAGAGTGATGCAAGAATATCTCGAGCAAACTTTGTAAGAACTACTTATCCTCTTTCTTTTTCTCTTAGTTCAATAACTTTAGATGTATATCCTATTCACGCTTAAAGGTGAGTAGGCAGCCGATATATTGCATTCCCTCTGTGAGTGAAATCAGATTTTCTAGGAAGAAATTGATCTTTACCTAATTGCCAATGAGAGAGCAGCAAAGCTGTTTCAACGAATTATTCTGTATGGGACTTGTCATAAAGGATTCACCGGAAGTCCACAATTTACCTTACCTTTGTATCATTCAAATAGGTAATTAAAGATTGTAATGGATAAAAATATACTACGTTTAGCAATCCCCAATATCATATCCAATATTACCGTTCCTTTACTGGGAATGATTGATATGTTTATTGTGGGGCATCTCAGTTCAGAATTATTTATTGGAGCTATAGCGATAGCGGTGATGATATTTAATTTGATGTACTGGAGCTTCTCCTTTTTACGAATGGGTACGAGTGGATTCACAGCTCAGGCTTATGGTGCCAAAAATCACAAAGAAGTAGTCAATATCTTACTTCGTTCTTTGTCTGTCTCTTTCATAGGAAGTGCTTTGATACTTATCTTTCAGTACTTTATACTTCAAGTAGCTTTGTTCTTTATTCAGGGTAGCCCCGAGGTGATGAATCTGGCATCGGAGTATTTTCAGATCTATGTTTGGGCTGCCCCTGCTGTTTTGGGGATGTATGCCTTTACAGGTTGGTTTGTGGGTTTGCAAGATGCCAAAACACCTATGTATGTGGCTATCTCTGTAAATATTATCAATATTGTATGTAGCTTATTCTTTGTGTTTGTCCTCAAGTGGGAGTTGAAAGGAGTAGCTTTGGGTTCAGCAATAGCACAGATATCGGGCTTCCTAATCTGCTTACTGGTAGCCCTCAGCAAATATAAAAACCTACGCCAGTATGTTGGTTGGGGATTTATTGAGAAACTATCCGACTTGAGTGCATTCTTTAAAGTAAATAGCAATATCTTTTTGAGAACACTGTGTATCATCATTGTGAGTACATTCTTTACCTCAGCCTCTGCCAAGTTTGGAGATACGACACTCGCAGTAAATAGCTTGATGATGCAACTCTTTATCTTGTTCTCTTATATGATGGATGGCTTTGCCTATGCAGCAGAGGCGCTGACGGGTAGATTTGTAGGAGAAAGAAATACGGAGTCTTTACGACTTTTAGTGAAGCGGCTTTTTGTGTGGGGCATTCGTTTAACAATGGGCTTTACTATCCTTTACCTTGTATTCTCCAAAGGAATTCTTGGATTGCTTACCGATAAAGAAAGTGTATTGCAGATGGCAGACGACTATATCGGTTGGGTACTATTGATACCGATAGCTGGTTTCTCAGCCTTTCTATGGGATGGCATATTCATTGGGATGACAGCTTCCAAGCAGATGCGCGACACTATGTTTATAGCGATGCTCTCGTTTTTTGCGATCTATTACGGTACGAAAGGGTTTCTTGCCAACGATGGCTTATGGTTTGCCTTTATCTTTTACTTAGCCATGAGGGGCGTAGTACAAGCTTTGATCTTCAGAAAGATTAAACATAGAGTGGGGTTGTAAAATAAGAAATGTGGTTTAGGTGTTGAAAAGGATACTTAAAATAAAAAAGCAGAGCCAGTTCAAAATAGAACTAGCTCTGCTTTTTTTGTTATAGAGAGTTTAGATTCTTCTATTCTAAACCTAAAGTCATTTTACAAATAGCAATTTCTTTTTGATCTCCTGTATTCTTACCATGAACATCTGATAGTTTGACGGCACGGTGATATGCTCCTTTTGGAGAACTCTTTACATTCGTTATTTTGATAACCATATTCAGAGGTTTGGCACCAACGTCGTTGCTAAAGAACGTACCTATGCCATAGGTGTCGTGCATCTTATTACCCACATATTCTTTGATGCGTTTTACCATATCAATATTCAGAGAATCGCTAAACACAATGGTTTTCGATTCTGGATCAATTCTATTTTCCTTGTAGAATTGTAGAGTCTTATTAATAAATTCAAAGGGGTCTCCACTATCCCAGCGTAACCCATCAAATAGTTTGGCTTGCTTTAAACTGAATGATTCGAAGAATGAATCGGTTGTGTAAGTATCTGTCAAAGTAATACCTAAGCTACCACCAAATACCTCTACCCATGCCTCAAGAGCTTTCATATTTGCAGCGCGATAGCCAAATAAAGCCCCATGATACATAAACCATTCGTGTGGCATAGTACCAATAGGAGTAGTATCGTGCTTCATAGCGAGGTAGATATTACTTGTTCCTTTAAAATACTCCTTAGAGTGCTCTTTTAGGCATTTTACAACTCTATCTTGTACTTCAAAAGAGAATCTTCTTCGGGTTCCAAACTCAGAGTAATCGGCTTTGATTTCTGCTAGATTTTTAGCCTTGGCAATAGCTCTTTCTTCTACATCATGAGGAATCGTATTGGTCATCTGGAAGTAAAGTTCTGAAATGATGGCCATCAAAGGCACTTCCCACAGTACAGTTCGGTACCAATATCCCTCTACAACCACCGATAATTCCCCCTCTTCATTTTGCGAGATGTTCACTTCGTTGGGATCATACTGATATCCCTCTAGAAAGTCGATGAATACAGGATCGAAAAAGTAACATTTTTTCTCTATGTAACGTTTCTCGTCTTTGGTCATTTTCAGATTTGCCATGTGAGCTACTTCTGCTTTCATCTTCTCAGCAAATCCTTTCGGGAAATGATTATTGCCTCTATTTATGAATTCATATTTAACATACGACCATGGGTATAATCTCTGTATGGCATACATGACAGAGAATTTATAGAGGTCATTATCTGTAAAGTAATTTATAATCATATTCTTTATTCTTATGCATAGTTTTGAAACCGCTTCTTCTCGTAGTAGAATTTAAGATACGCAAATACTTCCTCTTTTTCAATGCAGAATCATTTATTTGTAGCTCTCTTACGGTTTGGACTTGCAAAATTATATAATTTATAATGTAAAATAAAGAATTCACCCTCTTTAATGCAGAAACACAACCTCAATAGTGTTTTGCGCAACAAATGGAATACAATTTAGGGCTTGGAAGATTCGGAATAGTTGTAGATTGTAAGGCTATTTTAATTTTATAGGTATGGAAGTATTTTAGTACTTCTATTAAAGGCGAAATCAACAAATTTGTTTTATTTTAGGGTAGATTAAATCGTTCAACCCCACAAACAAATACCCTATGAGAAGAACACTTAAACTAATCCTTGTTTTCTTATCCTTTTTAGCACTTGTAGTTTTGTTTTTGCTAACTATCTTTTGGTTTAGAAATAGAGCTTTTTTGGGTAATCCCGAAGAAGAGTTTATGGGTTATCTAGATCAAAATCAATTTGATTTCAATAGTCAGAAACTCGTAAAGGGTGATAAACTGCCTTTCTTTAATAGCGATTTTTACCAGAATGATATTGTGCTATTGGGTGAAATTCATGGTTATGCCGATGTGCAAGAAATAGATGAAGCCTTATTTATCCATCTCAACAAGACTAAAGGTACTCGAACTTATCTCATTGAGTTAGATGAAGCTGGAGCAGCTCAATTAAATAAATACTTATCTACTAGCCCTAAAGACAATGCCCTCTTAGAGAGTGCCGTGTTAAAGCTTCGAGAGGTAGTTCCTCAGCAGGCTGGAAAGCAATGGATACAGAAGTGGAGCAATCTCTATGATTACAATTTGAACCTTCCCACATCTGCCAAGATAAAAGTGGTAGGATTGGATTGGGCTGAACACCAAAAGGGACAAGGCTTGTCTAGAGATGAGATAATGGTCGAAAACTTTAAACAGGCTATACAGAATGAGGGGTTGGTAGGAGAGAGCTTCTATGGGTTCTTCGGTTTAATGCATGTATTGCAAGAGAAACTTCCCAATTCGGACTACTCATACCTGGCTGCCCGATTAAAAAAGGAGGGATATACCCTTTCAAGCATTGTCTGTTTAGATGTTGAGAGCGAAGTGTATCTGCCCGCCAATGACATTATGCCCATTACCCCTAAAGATGGAAAGACAAAACTGATGTCTATGAACGGTCCTATTATTCTACTGAAGGGGGTGCTCGATTTTATGGCAATTACTCAGCCCCATTCTATCACCCTATTTAATCTGAATAGATCTTATTCTCCCTATCGAGTAAAGGGCATTGAAAAACTACACGTACGCATTAACTTTATCGGTAGTGATATTCAAATGGTTTCCAAAGAGCATTGTCCGACAGATTTCACTCAATACATTGTCTTTATGCGTGGGGCAAAACCAATAACTCCCCTAAATGAATGATATGGACGTGCAGAAAAATATTCTGTCTTTTACTCTACTTTGAACAAAATAGACTCTAAAAACCTTATTATGAGTATTACGAAATGAGAAGATGAGCTTATTCTTAGGTTGAGAATGGATAGAGTCGTTTTATAGATCTCATTTTGATTCACAAAATCTTATAATAATGGAGAAGTTTATAAAAAGAAATTTAATAACAATACTAGGTGTACTAGTAGGTGCCCTGGGAGGTTATTTATATTGGAGATTTGTAGGTTGTGATTCGGGTACTTGTGCCATCACATCTAGCCCTCTCAATAGTACTATTTATGGAGCGATAATGGGTGGATTGGTATTCTCTCTTTTTAAAAAGAGAGAGAAGAAAGATAAAGATTAACCCCTCTCTATTTTAGATAGAAATAAATCTGTATAACCCGTTGTAGATGGTGTATGCACTACTTCTTAATAGGTTTATAGATTTATTCTATGGAGTGATAGATTTTATCTGTTTGATGTCAATTCTTTTCACTCTATCTTTGTCATACTAGAAAAGAGAATTATAACAATAACTCACTTTACTAGCATAGTTTATACACACAATAAAGGACTAAACACTGTTTAAAGCATGTTTAGTCCTTCTCTATTTATAAAAAATCAGCTTTTTATTTTGCTGGATTAGGGTTGCAGCAATAGATGCAGCCATTTACTTTTTCGAAATGCTGTTTAGCAGCCTCTAGTGCCTCTTGACTCGTTTCAAAATCTCCCAAGTAGATTCGTTTGGGCGAGTCGGGAATCCAAAGGCATCGAGAGGCATGCACCTGATGTGATCCCGAAGATTGTACCTCTTTATTTACAAAATATTTCATAATCTAGTTTGTTAGTGTTCTTTATCAATAATCCCTTTATAAATCTAGCAGGAAAGATAATTATAAAAAAGAAAAAGAAGTACAAAATGAAGATTATAATAAGGAATTGAAACTTCTTTTGGAGAATAGGCTGAGTCTTGCTGTGGTATTGGTTTGTGCCTAAGCCACAAAGTAAAAAAGGTATGTTGCGCAACATACCTTTTCTGATTATTTCCTTTTTTATTAATAGTAACTATCTACGGGGGATGAAGCAAGGAATGCAGCTGTTAGAGTACCCCAGAATGCTATCATTAAGACGAATCCAATAGCCATAAAGATTAGCGATGCTTTTGCCCAGTTGGCTTTGCTCTTGGGAGTGCTACTGCTAAAACTCCATACAAATAACATAATAATATTGACTAGTGGAATAATCATAATTAGCATCGTTACGATCCAATTACCTATGCTCACAACCATTCTATTGTCGGGCATAAATTGTTCTTGGTCCATCATTTGTTGTCCTTCCATTTTCTTTTTGTTTAAGTTTATACAAGTATTACGAATATAAATTAAAAAATCTTAATTGTCAATTAATAAAGGATATTTGATGGTCTATTCTGTAAATAATTATCTTTTTAATATTATTTCATTAAATCGTATTGCAAAAGAACAGTTGATTAATTCTTGTAAATAGCCATGGATAGGGGGTGAGGAGCTAGAAAAGAATAACCCCAGTCGAAAAAATCAACTGGGGCTACATTAAATATATAAAAGTTTGTGTTCTAAATAAGAAGCAATTACTAAATTATAAAAATAATCTATAATCTAGAGCTTTCAGCCTCAGTATTTAATTCTACTGATTCTTCTGATGTGTATTTGGGAGTAAAATCATTGGCTGAGTTATCTTTAACCCACACTGCAAAAATGCTGAAGAGTAAGATAAAAAAAAGTGTACCCACAGCCTTTTTCATTTCTGAAATAGTTAATTCATTCATAGGTTGCTTCGTTTTGTGGAGGCAAAGGTAGGTATAATATTAGATAGAGTCTAGGTGATATCCATATTCTTGCATTAAATTACACTTAAATCTTAAAATATACGTTAATGATGCATGAATAGAGTATATATATGTATAAATATCTATAGGATAGTCTTTTGTCTTTCGATGGGTACTAAAAAGATTACTTTCTAAAATGAATCTTCTTTAGTCTTAAAAGTCTGACTTTCATTAAAAAACTTCCTTTTAAAATTGGAAATACAATAAATAGCTATACATTTGCGATTATAGCAATCAGAAAAATATGAATCAACTGGTACTAAATAATAATTGGTGGCGCTTACGTCTATATCGAAATAGAGGTGAGTCGGATTCATATTGCTATACTTTTTATAGAATAATAGATTAATACATTATTATATCTTTTTAGCAAGCCTGTCGTAACTCACGACAGGCTTTTTTTATGTCAAAAAATAAGATTATGGAAAAATTCAAGATTGATGAACAAGGTTATTATGGAGAATTTGGCGGTGCCTATATCCCCGAAATTCTGCATCAGAATGTAGAAGATTTACAGAACTCTTATCTGCAAATACTGAATGATCCTTCGTTCCAAGCAGAATATCAGTTGCTGCTGAAAGATTATGTGGGCAGACCATCTCCTTTGTACCTATCTCCCAAATTGAGTAAAAAGTATGGTTGTAAAATCTTCTTAAAGCGGGAAGATTTGAATCATACGGGAGCACACAAAATCAATAATGCCCTTGGGCAGGTACTGTTGGCACAGCGAATGGGCAAAACACGTATTATTGCCGAAACGGGAGCAGGACAACATGGTATAGCTACAGCCACTGTATGTGCCTTAATGGGTATGCCTTGCACGGTGTACATGGGGGCTACCGATGTAGAACGTCAGAGTGTGAACGTAGAAAAGATGATTATGTTGGGAGCTAAAGTTGTGTCTGTGTATAGTGGAAATCAGACTTTAAAAGATGCTACCAATGAAGCCATACGCGACTGGTGTTCTCATCCTCAAGATACGCATTATGTAATCGGTTCTACCGTAGGTCCACACCCTTACCCCGATATGGTAGCTCGTTTACAATCTATCATTAGCAAAGAAGCTCGTGAACAGTTGTTGGAACAAGAAGGAACAGAGAAGCCCGATTATGTGGTGGCTTGCGTAGGTGGAGGAAGTAATGCCGCTGGAATGATTTACAACTTTCTTGACGATGAAGAAGTACAGATTTACTTAGCTGAGGCTGGAGGAAAGGGTGCCGATACTCCTTATACAGCTGCAACAATACATTGTGGAACTTTGGGCGTTATTCATGGCAGTAAAACATTGCTGATGCAGACAGCCGATGGCCAGGTAATTGAACCTTATTCTATTTCAGCAGGATTAGATTACCCCGGTATTGGTCCGATGCATGCCTATCTATCGCAAATAGGAAGAACCCATGTACTTTCTATTAATGATGATGAGGCTATGAATGCTGCTCTCTTTTTAACTCGCCAAGAGGGGATTATTCCTGCTATTGAGTCCTCTCATGCCCTTGCTGCTCTAAAATACATCTCTTTTAAACCAACAGATCGAGTGATTGTGTGCTTATCGGGAAGAGGAGATAAAGATTTAAATACCTACCTAAACTATTTTAAGAATGAAAACTAAAATCAATATTCGTACCACCCATTTATTGGCAGATATGGATACCCCCGTGAGCCTTTACTTGAAGGTGAGAGATTTGTATCCCAAGTCGGCTCTACTAGAGAGTTCCGATTATCACGGAAGTGAAAACAGTATGTCAATTATAGGGGTGCTTCCTTTGGCAGAATTTAAAGTAGAAAACGGATTGATTCATCAGTCTTTCTGTGACGAAGAAGTGAAGCCGATAAGTGTAGAAGACTCTGATGTACTTAAAGAACTGAATCATTTTATCCAGAGCTTTGAGATTCTCAACCCACAAGAAGGGCTAGTCAATGGAGTTCTAGGGTATATGGGGCATGAAGCTGTCAATTACTTTTACTCCTTTCCACAACTGGCTTCTCAAGAGCAACCCGACAATAAGAAAGTACCCGAACTTTATTATCTTTTCTATCAGTTTTTAATCGTTATCAATCCCCATAAGAATGAATTAATATTAGTTGAAAACTGTCCAGAAGGAGAGGAGTCGCAAACCGAAGAGCTGCTGCAAATCTTGCAAAATAGAGGTATCCTCTCATACCAGTTTGATATAGAGGGAGAGGAGGTTTCTACCATTTCGGATGCTGAACACCAGCGTGAGGTAGAAAAAGCAATTCAATTGACTCAGAGTGGGCAGCTAGAACAGATTGTCGTGTCGAGAGGGTTCTCTCAATCTTTTCAGGGCGACGAGTTTATGGTTTATCGTTCATTGCGCTCTATCAATCCTTCCCCTTACTTGTTTTACTTTGACTTTGGTTCATTCCGCATCTTTGGTTCATCACCCGAAACGCATTGCAAAGTGGTGCAAGGGAAAGCAACCATCGACCCCATAGCTGGAACTTACTTTCGTACTGGCGATGATAAAAAAGACCAAGAGCTCGCCAAATGTCTTCTCGAAGATGAAAAGGAAATTACCGAACATGATATGCTGGTAGATTATGCTACTCAAGATTTGCAAGAACACTGCACAGATGTTCATGTAGAGTTCTATAAGCAAGTACAGTTTTACTCTCATGTGATCCATCTTGTTTCTCGAGTTTCTGGATACGTAGATCCTTCTGTCAATACACTTCAAATATTGGCACATACCTTCCCGGCTGGTACACTTGTGGGTTCTCCCAAACTCAAAGCGCTTTCGGCCTTAACGGGCTTAGAAAAACAGAAAAGAGGCTTTTATGGTGGGTGTATTGGCTATATCGGTTTGAATGGGGATCTCACACAAGCCATTACCATTCGAACCTTCTTGAGTAAGCACAATACATTGTACTATCAAGCAGGCGGGGGAATCGTGGCTCAATCTCAACCTCAGCGAGAGGTGCAAGAGGTTAAGAGTAAATTACAAGCCTTAAAAGCGGCTATTCATTATGCTAAACTTATAAAAAGATGAAACAGATTCTATTAAAACTATATGATGAGGATACGTTAAACCGTGATGAAGCCATTGAGGTAATAGATATTTTGGCTCAGGGAAAGATGAATGATGCTTCGCTGGCATCTCTGATCTCCGTTTTTCAAATGCGTCCTATTACCATTGATGAATTTTTAGGTTTTACCGAGGGTATGCTTCGACACAAACAAGACCTAAGTCGTTTGCAATCTTATGATCCTATTGATATTGTAGGAACGGGTGGAGATGGCAAAAACACCTTTAATATATCGACACTCGCTTGTTTTACCGTTGCTGCTGCGGGATATAAAGTTGCCAAACATGGTAATTATGGAGTGAGTTCTGTGAGTGGGGCTTCTACCGTGATGGAGCAGCTGGGCATCCGATTTACCTCCGATAGTTCTCGCTTAGAGCGTTCGCTAGATGCGTGTAATATAACATTTCTGCATGCTCCTCTCTTTAATACAGGTATGAAGGCTGCTGGCAAGGTACGCAAAGAACTCGGTACACGTACGTTTTTCAATATGCTGGGTCCTGTGATTAATCCCATTCAAAATAAGAAAATACTTCTAGGGGTTTACAATCTTAAAATGGCACGTCTCTACCAATATATGTATCAGCACACCGATGTAGATTTTGCTCTGGTGCATTCTCTTGATGGATACGATGAAATATCTCTCACAAGTGATTTTAAAGTAGTAGATCGAAAAAAAGAATCTATTATTCATCCACAAGATATCGGCTTTGAGAAATTACGTCAAGAGGCTCTCTATGGGGGATCGACACCTCAAGAAGCAGCACAAATCTTTGTGAATGTGATTCAAAATAAAGCAACTTTAGCACAAAAACAAGCCGTCGTAGTTAATGCCGCTTATGGCATTCAGCTGATTGATAAGAAACCTTTGCAAGAGTGCATTGCTGAGGCTCAAAGGGCTATGGAGAGTGGAGCTTTACAGCAAACGTTTGAAAAATTTAGAACCTTAAATAGTTGAGAGGATGGATAATATATTAACACAGATACTTGTTGAAAAGCAGAAGACTGTTGCTATGCAAAAGGAAGTAGTTCCTGTGGCTACCCTCGAGAAAGACATCTCTATTCATGGGCATCAAGGAAGACTGAAAGCAGCTCTTCAACAGTCTTCGCTGGGTATTATAGCCGAGTTTAAAAGAAAATCTCCCTCATTGGGCTGGATACAAAAAGAGGCTCGTATAGATGAGATTATACCTCGCTATAAGAGTATGGGGGTAAGTGCTTTGTCTATCCTTACCGATACTCCTTTCTTTGGAGGAAAACCTAGTGATTTGTTGCAAGCTAGGGAGTTAACCGATTTGCCCATTCTTCGAAAAGATTTTATTATCGACGAATATCAGGTATTAGAGACCTCTGCATGGGGTGCCGATGCTATTCTCTTGATAGCGGCTGCTTTGCCCCTAGATAAGTTGAAGAACTTAGCCCGTTTGGCAAAAGAGTTGGGTTTAAATACATTGCTCGAAGTTCATCATGAAGCCGAATTGGAATATATCCATGAGAATATTGATGTGGTAGGGATTAATAATAGAAACCTCAGCACTTTTCATACTGATATTCAAACATCACTGAATTTAGTAAGCCAACTGCCTCCAGAGATGGTTAAGATTTCGGAGAGTGGCATACAATCTGTGGAGATGCTTATGAATTTAAGAGAAAAAGGTTTTCAAGGTTTTTTAATGGGAGAGGCACTGATGAAGGAGTTAATACCAACACAAAAGTGGATCTCTTTAAACCATATCGAAGTATGAAAATCAAAGTTTGTGGACTGACAGATCCTGCAAATATAGCAGAAGTTGCCCAGTTGGGTGTTGATTATTTAGGATTCATCTTTTACTCGAAGTCCAAGCGATATTGTACTCTCCATAAAGAAATTATACCTAGTACTTTATCTAAAAGAGTGGGTGTGTTTGTCAATGCTTCTCTCGATGAAGTACAATCTGACATTCAGAGGTGCCAACTAGATGCGATCCAATTGCATGGAGAGGAATCTCAGTCGTATATATTCTCTCTTCGGGAACAAAACAAAGAGGTAGAAATCATAAAAGCCATCTCTGTTTCCGATGAATCCTCCATCCGTCAAGCCCATCAGTACACTACTTGTGCAGATTATCTACTGTTTGATACAGCCTCTCATTTGCGGGGAGGGAGTGGAAAGAAATTTGATTGGACCTTGCTTGATAAATATCAGGGCGATTTACCCTTTTTTATCAGTGGAGGGATAGAGGTAGAAGATGCCCCAGTTCTACAAAGCTGGAATCATCCACTTCTTTATGGTATCGACTTAAATAGTCGGTTTGAAACTCGTCCAGGCATCAAAGATATTAATTTGTTAAACACCTTTATTAAAACACTTTATCATGAATAGAATCAATCAATTGTTTAAAGAGAAAAAGAGAAACATCACTTCTATCTATTTCACAGCGGGATACCCTCATTTAGAAGATACCGTGCCTACATTATTAGCTTTAGAAAAGCAAGGTGTCGATTTAGTTGAAATAGGTATTCCGTTTTCAGATCCCATTGCCGATGGTCCTGTTATTCAACAAAGTAGTATTCAGGCACTCCAAAATGGAATGTCACTTTCCAAACTTTTCAGTCAGTTACAAGGACTAAGGCAGAAAATACATATTCCACTTCTCTTTATGGGGTATTTCAATGCGATATTGCAATATGGGTTTGAGGAGTTTTGCCAATCTTGTCGGGCAGTAGGAGTTGATGGTGTTATCATTCCCGATTTGCCTTTTGAAGAATACGAAAAAGTGTATAAACCCATTGTAGAGCGTTACGACCTCTCTTTTATTCTGCTAATCACACCCGAAACTTCCGAAAAAAGAATCCGAGCTATTGATGCTGTCACTCATGGGTTTATCTATATGGTATCTTCGGCTTCTACTACAGGTACACAAGCTACTTTCAATTCATCCAAAATAGAGTATTTTAAACGCATAAGGAGTTTGAATTTAAAGAATCCTTGCCTGATCGGTTTTGGTATCTCCAATAAATCCACCCTCGAAGATGCTTTTGAATACGCACAAGGGGCGATTATTGGTAGCAAATTCATTAGTTTGCTAAGTACAGAGAAATCTCCCGACGATTCTATTTCAGAATTATACAAATCTCTCAATGAGATATGAAGAGCAAAAAGATGACTTATCTACCCATAGGCGATAAGTCATCTTTTTTTAGATGCAGCTATCTATATTAATTCATTTAAAATGGAATTTTATACATAGAATAAAGGTTTTAAAGGAAGAGCTATATTTTGACACCGACAAGAGAATGACATGACACCGACATGTTGATGTTTTGACACCGATCCAACCCTCTTTTGACACCGACGCATAAAATGAGTGCTTTTCAATACATATTTATACAAATAAAAAACTTTCTCTTTTTATATAATCTATCTCTTTTTTATAACTATTTTAGAAGAATTGTTGACACTTCTCTCCGAACAAAACAGGAGATAATCGAGTTTTAATAGACATATAGAAAAAAGACCTTAAAACCATAGCTTATTTAAAACCAACAAATTATGAATAGTTCAAACGAATATGAGTATTATAAAAAGCCAAAAGGAAACAATTCTATCCTTGCTTTACTGTTGATCATTATAGGTGTACTCTTTCTTCTACGAAATATGGGCATACTTTCCTACTCAGTAACCCATTTTGTATTCTCGTGGCAGATGCTACTTATCGCCTTAGGGGTATGGAGTGTTTCTAAGAAGCAAAATACCTCGGGTGCCATACTGATAGTTTTGGGTGCTATTTTTCTTATTCCTAAACTAGATCTATTCTTCCCAGACTTAAATCTCCGTTTGATCACCCGAAACACTTGGCCTATCTTCCTTATTGGTTTTGGGATTTATCTGTATTTTAGCAATTCTAGTTATAAAAAAGATAAGCGTAAAGAGTTTGAGAAAAAATACGGAACAGCTTTTAATAAGGAAAACTCATCTGGTTCCAGTTCTACAGATGGAGCTGAGAACCAAAAGGCAGAAGAAGAGAGTCAGACTAGCCATACTCAATCTAGCTCTAATCAATCTAGCTCTAATCAATCAGAAGACAGTACAGATTTCTTGAGTGAAGACTTTATCTTTAGTTCTACATTTCGACATATCCTTTCTCAAAATATAGTAGGGGGAGATATTCGTGTTGTCTTTGGTCAGGTGATATTTGATTTGCGAGGTGCTCAATTAAAAAATAACAAAGTCATTATTGATGCTGATATTGTGTTTGGAAACGCGGTTTTCTATGTCCCAAATCATTGGAAGGTAATCATAAATAGCCAATCTGTTCTGGGAAGTTTTTCGGATAAGAGGTTCTATTCCTTTCATAAAACCGAATCAACAGAGAAAGCTCCAACCTTAATTATAACAGGTAGTTGTGTGTTTGGTAGTGGTGAAATAAAAAGCTAATCCATCACTTCAAGTCCAACTACCAATAGATAGGATAGGGTGTTTTATACGTAAGTATAGGATACCCTTTTTTGTATTTATACTGTTGTGTAAAGAAAGTCTGTATCCGTTACAACCCCCATCTTTACTACATTTTAATTCTATTCTAATCTCATTTTAATATCTCAGCTCTACTTTTGTGTGTGCAAAACAAATACACCAATGAGATATAAGATTCTAGCGTTTATAGGGCTCCTCCAGCTACCCCATGTAGCCACTAGTCAGGAGCTATGGTCTCTCCAAGAGGCAGAACAACTATTTTTAAACCAAAACATTGAAATCCAAGAGGGAAAGGCTGAACTGTATGTTGCAGAATCGGCTATTCAACAAGCCAAACTATTCAACAATCCCGAGCTCACTCTAGAGCAAGTGAATCTATGGAGTACCCAGAGCCAAAGAGATGGAGAAAGTACAGTGATACCTCCAGTTATTGGTTCGGTAGGGAAGAATACTCAGTTCTCTATCGGCATTGAGCAAGAGATTCGACTAGGGGGTAAGCGTAAAAAAGGGGTTCAGCTGGCCCGATTGAATCATCGGCTGACTAGTCTTAAGCAAGCCTATAGCAGTGAGGAGGCTCTTTTGCATTTTCGTTCACTCCTCTTTGAGAAAGATTACTATAAAGCCTATCAGCTAACCCTCCGTGAAGAGCTAGACTTGCTCCACCAAGTATCACAAACCTACGAAAAGCAGAGAGAGCTAGGTTTTATCTCTACCAGCGATTTACTACGCATTCAAGCTGCCGAATATGTGGTGGAGCAAGAATATATGGAAGCAAATCAAGCTTGGAGCCAACTGAATGAGTTGATTCATTCACTCTTGGGTAGAAGCATTACAGAGCAGATTGAGATTGATTATTCATCAATACGTTTTGAACTCCCCGATATTCTAGAGCAGCACGAACTGCACCACCCTTTGCTACAAATGGGGCAAGAAGAGATTCAACTAAAGAGGAAGAGTTTGGCTTTGGAAAAGGCTCAAAAGATTCCCGATATCCGATTATCGGGCAATTATGATAGACATGGAGGGGTATGGCCCAATTTCATTGGGTTTGGTATCCGTTTTACCCTCCCTATATGGAATCGGAATCAAGGGAACATAAAAGCAGCTCAAACGCTTTTGGATTTAGAGCAAAGCAAACTCGATGCCCAAAGAATAGCTTTGCAAAACAAGATTCACACAGAGCTAAATACCTACAACCAACTGGTTGCTTTTAGAGAAAAGATAACACAAGATTTTACCGATGAGAGTTTGAAGCAGATTCAGCAAAGCTATCTAAAGAATCTACTCCAAAAGAACATTAGCTTGATAGAGTTTCTCGATTTCACAGACACCTACAAAGAAAGACAGAAAATTCTATTGGAAACAGATCGGAAACTTCACACTCAATACTTCACATTACGCTATACACTTGGACATAAAACAACTCATTATGAAAACTAAATATCTATTCTTAATTACCATACTTACTTGCAGTGCATGCTCTAGTTCGACATCAGAGAGTACTGCTTCAGATTCTTTTGATCCACGCATCTTAGAAGAAGTTGTTGCAGAAAAAACCGCTCATCAACAGGTTCTTACCTTCAATGGTTTGGTTGCAGTCAATGAAGATAAACTGTACCAATACAAAGCACCCGAAGAAGGAATAGTAGAACAAATCTATTTTGCTATGGGCGATTTTATCCAGAAAGGAGAGCGACTGCTCACCTTTAAGTCTCCTCATTATAATGCGCTGCAAAATGAGTTGTTGGCTAACCGAAAGAACGTAGCCATTCAACAACGAGGATTGGCAAGTGCTAAGAGTTTGTATGAAGATCAATTACTCTCCCACGAAGAGTACCTCACAGCAGAGTCCAACTTAGAGTTGGCTCAACAGGAATTGGCTCAAGTTCAAAATACCCTTGCTATTTATGGTACACCGATTGCCGATAATCTTTTTGAGATTCGAGCAAAGCAAAGTGGTTATGTGATTCAGAAAGACATCACACCCTTTCTCACCATTGGCAAAGAGGATCATTTGCTAAGTATTGCCGATTTATCTACACTCTGGATTCAGGTACAAATACACCCCACACAGATTCCCCTGATAAGAAAAGGGAATAGGGTTGATATTCATTCAGCTACTTACCCTCAGGAGGTTTTTAAGGGAGAAATCTTTCAGCTATCTCCCATTATTGATCCCAAAGAGAAGGTAATGCATGCCTTAATTGTGGTAAATAATGAGAGTTTTAAATTAAAGCCTTCTATGGTTGTAGAGGTGCAAGTAAAACTAGACAACCCAACAACACAAGTAGTTGTACCCACAGAAGCATTAATCTTTGATGAGAACGAACAGCATATTGTAACCCGTAGAGGAGAAGAGTATCAAGTAAACCTTGTAAAGGGAGCCAACCGATATAAGGACTCTACTTTTATACTTGAAGGAATAAAAGAGGGGGATACTGTAATCACAAAAAACAATTTATTGATTTACAATCATCTTAAAAACAAATCACACTAATGCACAAGTTCGTTAAAAACATAATTACCTTTTCGCTTCGCAATCACATCTTAATCCTTTTCCTCACATTCCTTTTATTTGTAATAGGAATCACTTGCTACATTCATACCCCCATTGAAGCGTATCCCGATGTAACCAATACCCGTGTGAGAATTATTACGCAATGGCCAGGTAGAAGTGCTGAAGAACTAGAGAAGTTTGTCTCTCTACCCATCATGAGGCAGATGAATACCATTCCCAAAAAGACTGATGTTCGGTCTGTTTCACTGTTTGGCTTATCGGTAGTGACTATTATTTTTGAAGATGATGTAGATGATTTCTTTGCTCAACAAAATGCAGCCAACCGACTACAAAATGTGGATCTACCCGAAGGGGCAGATTCTGAAATTGAACCCCCATCAGGTGCAACGGGAGAGATCTTTCGCTATATCCTAGAGAGTGATTTACCCATCAAAGAGGTGACAGCCATACATGAATGGGTAGTAGAAAATGAATTGCTTTCTGTACCAGGAGTAGCAAGTATAGCTAGCTTTGGGGGTGAAGAGAAGATTTATGAGATAGAAGTGAACCCCACTTTACTCCAGTCTTTTGACGTTTCTCCTTTTGAGTTGTATGATGCCGTAAGTAGCAGCAACATCAATGTTGGGGGAGATATTATAGATCAAGGTAGCCAAGCATTTGCGATCCGAGGAGTGGGGTTGCTAGAGTCTATTGAAGACATTGAGAATATCTTGATAAAGAGCAATGAGGGTGTGCCTGTTTGCGTAAAGGATGTAGCCAAGGTACATATCTCAGCCAAACCCAGATTAGGTCAGGTGGGGTTCAATGACCAAGATGATGTGGTGCAAGGTATTGTAGTGATGCTCCGAGGCGAGAACCCCAGTGAGGTGATTCATGTACTCAAAGATAAAATTGAAGATTTAAACGAACGAGTATTACCCTCCAACGTACAAATCAAACCTTTCTTAGATCGTACTACATTGGTAGATACTACGGTACATACCGTATTGAAAAATCTTATTGGGGGTATGGTGCTTGTATCCTTAGTAGTATTTATCTTCTTATACAATTGGCGAACTACCGTGATTGTAGCTTCTGTTATTCCTCTCTCTTTCTTGTTTGCCATTACGATGCTTCGCATACAAGGTTTGCCTGCCAATTTAATATCTATGGGTGCTTTAGATTTTGGACTTCTGCTAGAGGGAACTTTAGTTATTGTAGAGTCTATCTTTGTAGGGTTAGAGAAACGAAGTCGCTACCTAGGTCGTGCCTTCCAACCCTCGCTAAAGGGAGGTGTGATTAAGAAACATACCAACAAGGTAGCCCCACATATCTTCTTTGCCCAGCTGATTTTAATGGTGGCTTTACTCCCCATTCTCTCTTTCCAAAAGGTAGAAGGGAAGATGTTCTCTCCTTTGGCTTTTACTTTAGGATATGCACTCTTAGGTTCTCTGTTACTGAGCCTAACGTATGTACCCGTAATGGCCAAACTCTTGCTGCACAAACCAATTGAAACGAAGAACAATAAGTTTAGTGCAGGTTGTATGAAGCTTTTGCATGAGCTGTTTCTGTATAGCTGTAAACATAAAAAAGCCACTCTCATTACCTTTGTCCTTCTATTGGTGGGCTGCGTTGTTCGTTTTAGCTTTTGGGGAACCGAGTTTATTCCTCAAATGAATGAAGGGGCTATCTACGTGAGAGCTACCCTCCCCAACAGCATTAATCTGAAAGAGTCAGTACGACTTACTCAGCAGATGAAAGCCGATATACAAACACTAGAAGAGGTCAAGTTTATCCTCACACAGACAGGCAGACCCAATGATGGAACAGACCCAACAGGTTTCTTCAATATAGAGTTTCATGTGGAGCTGAAACCCGAAAAAGAATGGAAGAGAAAGTACAGTAAAGAGGAGTTGATTAACCAAATAGAAGAAAAGCTCAATCAGTATCCTGGTATCAATCTCGGATTTAGTCAGCCTATTCAAGACAATGTAGAGGAATATGTGGCGGGTGTAAAAAGTTCTCTCGTCATTAAGGTATTTGGAGATGATCTCTATGAGTTGGAAGATACGGCACAGCAGATTGCTCAAACCATAGAGCCCATAGAGGGAGTAGAAGATGTGAGTATCTTCAATAGCATCGGGCTGCCCGAGCTAAAGATTGATTTGCAGGAAAGGAAACTTGCTCAGTATGGTGTCTCTGTTGCCGATGCCCAGTCAGCCATAGAAATGGCCATAGGAGGTAAAGCAGCTACTCAGTTTTATGAGGAGGAACGCATCTTTGATTTAGTAATTCGCTATGCTGCACCGTATCGTTCTAGCCAAGAGCAAATAGGCAATCTATTAATTCCCTCTGCCCATGGCAACTATGTCGCTTTACAAGAGTTGGCTACTATTTCCTCTATCACTAGTCCCACATTCATTTATCGAGAAGACAACAGTCGGTATGTGAGCATTGGCTTTAGCATTCGGAATAGAGATTTAGGCTCTACTATTGCTGAGGCTCAAAAGAAGGTAAAAGAACACGTTTCTTTGCCCCATAAGCAGAAGATAGAATGGGCAGGAGAGTTTGAAAGTCAGCAGAGAGCTACTCAAAGGCTGATTGTCATTGTGCCTGCTGCTCTGCTTATTATCTTGCTTTTGCTCTACTTCCACTTTGGCAACCTCAAAGATACTTTGATTGCTGCTAGTGCCATGCCCTATGCCTTTATTGGAGGGTTCATCTCGCTTTGGGTTACGCATACCATATTTGGCATATCGGCAGGGATTGGTTTTATCATCTTATTCGGTATTGTCTCTATTGATAGTATCTTACTCGTTTCACTTATGAAACACGAGATGCACGCTCACGACTCCTTACAATCTGCTATTTATTCTGCGATACATCAGCGTATCCGACCCGTACTTATGATTGCTTTTATGGGTTCTATGGGATTGTTACCTGCTGCATTATCGACAGGTATGGGTTCGGAAATTCAAAGACCTTTGGCCATTATGATTGTGGGAGGAATTATGATCTGTATGATCTTGTCTTTTACGGTATTACCACAAGTCTTTTATTTTGCTTATCATAAGGATCGAAAAATAAAGGGCTAAACCGTAAAATAATCAGTATTTTTAGTGAATAGAAAGCGATTGATAGAAGAGATATGGATTTACTTTTAGTAGAAGATAATAGTAGAATAAGTGAGTTTATGGTAAAAGGGTTGCAAGAGAATAACTTCTCTGTAACCCTTGCCGTAAATGGTGTAGAAGCTCGCCAACTGATAACAAGCAAGGAGTGGAGTTTAATAATACTCGATATTATGCTCCCCGATATTGATGGGATAGAGCTGCTGCAATATACACGGTTTAAGAAAATCAATACGCCCATACTTGTGGTAAGTGCTCTGGGTGATCCTGAAGACAAAATCAAAGCCCTCAATTACGGGGCAGACGATTATCTGTCTAAGCCTTTCCATTTTGGGGAGCTAGTGGCACGCATCAATGCACTTACCCGAAGAAGCCGAAGTGAAAACACCCATGCCTCTACACTGTTGGAATGTAAAGGGATTCAGTTGAATGTGACCGAGCATCTTGTTTACAAAGAGGGGGCACTTATACACCTCACGTTGCAAGAGTTTAAACTCCTTCAGCTACTGATGGAGAACCTCGACAAGGTATTATCGCGTACAGAAATTATCAATTCGGTATGGGGATTAGATTATGAATCGAATACGAATATTGTAGATGTGTATATCTCTTACCTACGAAATAAAATTGAAGACAAGAGTAAAGCAAAAATCATAGAAACTGTGCAAGGCAGAGGCTACATCATCCGATCTAAATAAACTGTATCTGTATGAAAATTCAAACCCGACTCACTTTACTTCATTCTACACTCTTCGCCTCTTTATTTATTGGCTTGGGGCTTATTATCTTTCTTCTTTACTCTCAGTTTGTGAAGCAGACCATCTACAAGCAGTTGGAACAATCTTCTTTTATCACGGCTCTGTTTTACCTGGAGGAAGATGAACTGAATAAGGATGATTTTGATAAAGTAAGAAAGCAGTTTCATGAGTATGTTACCAATAGTTACTATCAGGTTTATAACGTTCAAGATGAGGTGAGGTATGGAGATACCCACGATTCTATTCACCCCTCTATACTCAACCAAGTACGAGAGAGTAAAAAACTACGATTTGATACAGACGACTTCTATTGCTATGGCATTTTCTATGAGGATAATGAAGGCGATTTTGTAGTCATAGCCAAAGAGAATAAGAAGATTTTATACAGTCAGTTGCATCTCTTGGCACTTCTCTTACTTATCGGATTCTTAACTGGTACTTTCCTTATTGTACTCCTTAGTCGCTGGGGTGCACATATTGCTTATCGTCCTATTCGTAAAGTGATTCAGCAGGTGCAAGACTTGTCTTTGTCGCAGGAAAAAGATATTCAGATACAGTCGCCTCACACCTACGACGAACTAGAAGAGTTGATTAATACTTTCAACTCTCTACTCTCACGCATTTCAGAGTCGTTGATTATTCAAAAGAACTTTGCGAAGTATGTTACTCACGAGTTTAAAACTCCTTTAGCTTCAATCATTGGTAATCTGGAAGTATTCTCTCTCAAAGAGCGTACACCCAAAGAATACCAAGAGATTGCCTACAAGTTAATTGATGAAGTAAATAGCTTGAATGACATTTTGAATACGCTTCTTATTATTTCGGATTTAAAAGAAGAGAGGCAAAATAACGAACAAGAATACAGAGTGGACGAACTCTTGTGGAGCATCTTGGCCAAGATTAAAGCTACTCATCCGAGTGCGAAAATCACTATCGACTTATCTATTCCTCCAGAAAAAGAGAACTTGCTGTACATTCAAACAGATAAAACACAGTTGTTGATGGCTCTTGTTAATCTCATCGAAAATGCCATCAAGTACTCTCCAGCCGATAAAGCTATATCCCTTCATCTTTATGAGCAAGAGGAAAAACTGTGCTTATCTATTACCGATCAAGGCATAGGGATTCCACAAAATCAGATTGAACAAATTAGTAAACCCTTCTTTAGGGCAGATAATTCTAATCAAAAACAAGGAAGTGGCATTGGGTTATCTATTGCTCTGCGCATCTTAGATAAGAATGAGATAAACTACCAGATTCATTCGAGTATGAACCAAGGAACTACGGTAACTTTGCGATTTGCATAAAACAGATAAAGCACTATTTCCAATTCAGCTTATTTCTTCTCTTATCTATTAAGGCTTATTACCCTACAATTTTATTCCAAAAAACAAGAAATAACATCAAATACAGTTCCTCAAAATTCAGGTGAACCCCAAAAAGCTCTATCTTTGCTCGTATCAATAAAAGATTGCCTATTTACAAATTGATTTGATATCTCTTTTTTGAGGAAAGATGCACCTTCAAATGTGATGCAAAGAGGTTGAGATACAATTAAGGACGGAATATAAACAGATTGTATCATTTATTAAAACAGAAAAAGAGCATGGAAAAATTCATAACACACAATCAAAAATCATGGGACAAGCAGGCAGAAGAGCAAGGAGCTTAGTCTACCCCTGTTAGTAGTGAGCAAATAGAGCAAGCCAAACAAGGCAATTGGGAAGTACATCTTACCCCTCAACCTCTTCCTAAGGAATGGCTCGGAAACATAAAAGGCAAGAAGATTCTTTGCTTGGCATCGGCAGGTGGTCAGCAAGCTCCTATCTTATCGGCTGCTGGGGCAGAGGTTGTCGTATTTGATTTATCAGAAAAACAACTGGACAAAGACCGCAAGGTAGCAGAGCAAAACAACTTATCTCTCCAAGCTGTACAAGGCGATATGAGAGATTTAAGTGCTTTTGCAAATGAATCTTTTGATATTGTTTTCAATCCGATATCCAATTTATACATCCCCGATGTTAATGAAGTATGGAAAGAGGCTCACCGTGTATTACGTCAAGGGGGCTCACTACTTTGTAGCTTCTACAATCCCATTGTATTTGTGGGTGATAAAGCAGAAGAATACAGAGAGCAGGGAGTCATCAAACCTATACATAGCATTCCCTATTCTGAGATAGATGAAGCGAGTGAAGAAGAGAAAGCAAGGAAAGAAAAGAATGGCGAAGCATTTGTATTCGGTCATTCACTATCCGATCTTATTGGAGGGCAGATTCGAGCCGGTTTTTCTATTGACGGATTCGTTGAAGAGTATCAGCCTCATCCTCGCTTTGTAATTGATCATTATTTACCTACATTCTTGGGAACTAAAGCACTCAAGAAATAGCGTAATTACATACTATACGATAAGGAGATTGTCCGACAAAGGCAGTCTCCTTTTTTTTATTGAATTGTCTCGTCCTAATATAGCGTTACAACAAAAAGATGAATAGAATGAAAGAATCAAAAAGTCAGTATGTTAAACGCACGCAAAAGGATTATACTTTATCCTTTAAATTAGAAGTAGTCGGTCAAATAGAACGAGGAGAGCTCTCCTTAAGTGAGGCTCGCTTAAAATATGGAATCCAAGGACACAATACTATTCGTGTTTGGTTACAAAAATATGGTAACTTTGACTGGGAAAATCAATGCCCCAATAATATGACAAAGAGTAAAACTCAAACGATATTAGAATTAGAGCAAAAAATTAAGCTCCTAGAGAAGCAGAATGCAACTTTAGAACATAGAGCAGAGCAGTCAGATCGGAAAGCTGCCATATTTGACATGATGATTGATATGGCTGAACAAGAATATAATATCTCTGTAAGAAAAAACTCCTTACCCGGGTTGTCGACCACTATAGTGAAAAAGAAGAAATGAGCATTAGCTCAACCTGTAAACTTCTCGGGTATGATAGACAGGTTTATTATCGATCTAAAAAATCCTTTAGGCAAAAACGACTAAGAGCATCAAAAGTGATTAATTTAGTCCAAGGTGTGCGCCAGATAATGCCGCGTATAGGCACTCGTAAGCTGTATTTTCTGCTTCAAGAACAATTAAATAGACTTGGAGTAGGACGTGATAAGTTATTCTCTATACTTGCAGCTAATCATATGCTCATTAATCCTGAAAAGAATTATAAAACAACCACTAACTCACATCATCGTTTTAGAAAATACAAAAATCTTATAGAACTACTAGACATTAATCGTCCAGAACAAGTCTGGGTCTCTGATATTACATATATTGGAGGTCGGGGTAACTATTATTTAAGTTTAATAACAGACGCTTATTCAAAGAAAATTATGGGATATAACCTATCTACTAGCTTGGCCACAGCAGGAAGTTTAAAGGCTTTAAATATGGCCAATAGAAATAGAATCTATAAAGAAAAAGAGTTGATACATCACTCCGATAGGGGTATACAGTATTGTAGTAATGAATATCAAAAGAGACTAAGACAAATGAAAATAACACCCAGTATGACTGAAAGTTATGACCCCTATGCTAATGCAATTGCTGAAAGAGTCAATGGTATATTAAAACAAGAATTTCTTTTAGAGAAATATAAGGTTGATTTAAAAACAATGAAAATTTTGGTCAAACAAGCTATTGAGATATATAATACACAAAGACCACATTACTCCTGTAATATGAAAACCCCACAAGAAATGCACCTACAACAAGAGATTAAAATAAAAAAGTATAAAAAACAAAATCCAGCTGTAGAAGAATCTCTACAACTGGATTAATGATTTATATTTGTGTAATAAACTGTATCGTTTATTTAGGACGAGACAAATACCCTTATCAAAATAGAACTAAAAACGACTCGTTCTTTCAGATAGCATCCGAATCCTCTGCTTGATACAAAATGTATATTTAACCATTTGTTTTTCTTATCAGGGACAAGAGTTCCTCTTATCGGTGTCAAAGTAGTAACATGTCGGTGTCATGTCATCCTCTTGTCGGTGTCCAAATATCGTTCTACCTTATAATGCAGAAAAGATGTATTTATATACTTTATGGCTATGTATAAAAATACCTTTGCAATACCCCATAAAAAAGCCTTCCCAATTCTTTTTGGGAAGGCTTCTTGTCTTATTTTATTTCAAGGAATGCTTCTGGCTCCTAAAAACCATTAAGGGAAAGAGCTGCTGTATCCTTGTATTGTTTCTGCAAGTCCACAAGCTCTTGTTTTAGTTGGGTAGCCAACTCTTCTGTTCCCTTCGTTCCATAAATATTGTGCATCTCCGAAGGATCTTCTTGTAAATCGTATAGTTCCCATACATCAATATCATTGTAGAAGTGAATAAGCTTATAACGTTCGGTACGTATTCCGTAGTGACGTTTCACCGCATGCTCAGCAGGATATTCGTAGAAGTGGTAGTATAGTGAGGTTCTCCAACTTTGAGGTGTTTCTCCTTTTAAAAGAGGAAGAAGAGATACGCCTTGAATATCTTCGGGGATAGGAGCCCCTGCCAAATCTAAGAAAGTAGGAGCATAGTCGATGTTTTGTACCAACTGAGGAATATCTCCCTTTTTATCAAAGCCCTTTGGAAGATGCATAATCAAAGGAGTACGCATCGATTCCTCATACATAAATCGTTTGTCGAACCAGCCATGCTCTCCCATATAGAAACCTTGATCGGAGGTATATACCACAAGCGTA
Organism: Bacteroides coprosuis DSM 18011; assembly: GCA_000212915.1. Taxonomy (NCBI): domain Bacteria; kingdom Pseudomonadati; phylum Bacteroidota; class Bacteroidia; order Bacteroidales; family Bacteroidaceae; genus Bacteroides; species Bacteroides coprosuis. The sequence goes on along the minus strand of CM001167.1, from coordinate 2,162,689 downwards.
TTGTCCATTAATCCATTTTGCTCTAGGTAATCGAGAACTTTGCCCACGTTATCATCAAGAGATTTTACAGTCTTCATGTAATCACGCATATAACGTTGGAATTTCCAATTTGTCAAATCTTTGCCAGTCAGGTTTTGTGCATAGAAATCTTCGATAATCGGATCATAGAACGCATCCCATTCTGCCTTTTGCTCAGGAGTCATTCTACCGACAAAACTTTCATACATCTCTTTCAATCGGCTATCCTTATTCGAGCGATTCATCTTTAAGTCGTAGATTAAATCCATGTCTTTGTCAATGCTCATCTCTTGTGAAGCCGCGGCAGGTCTGCCTTCATAATCATCGTAAAAGTTGGCTGGCAGCGGGAATGTTTTGTCCTCAAAAAGAGGAAGATCTTTCAAATCTGCCATCCAGTTTCTATGAATCGCTTTATGATGAATGAATAGAGCAAAAGGCTTGTCACTGTCTTTGTGTTTGTCGAGCCAGCTTTCGCTCAATTCAGTAATCAGGTTGGTGAGGTATCCTTGTTCTTGGATGGTATCATTCTCCATCGTGATGAAATTAGGATTATAGTAATCTCCTTGTCCAGGTACTATTTGCCAGAAATCGAATCCAGTAGGCAAACTTTCAAGATGCCATTTACCAATCAATGCTGTTTGGTATCCTGCCTTTTGTAGAAGCTTGGGCATCGTTTGTTGAGAGCCATCAAACACACAAGTAGTATTGTCTGTAAACCCATTGGCATGGCTATGTTTTCCTGTTACCATACATGCCCTACTAGGTCCACTAAGTGAGTTGGCTACAAAACTATTGGTAAAACGTACCCCATCTTGGGCAATACGGTCTAAGTTTGGCGTTTCCATATATCGATTATCATAGCAACTCATCATTTGTTGCGTATGATCATCGGTCATAATATACACAATATTATACGGACGATGCTCGTCTGCTTTTTTCTCAGAGCAAGATGCTAGAGCCGCTAAAGAGGCAGTTCCTGCTATAGAATAGAGTAATTTTGAATAGATTGGTTTCATCAAAAAAGTTATTTATAAAAATTCATTATACGTTTCTTCGCTAAGTAGATATAAGATTAAATGCTATGAAAGATTAGTTCAGAATATTTAGTTCGGCTTTTGTACCCGATAGTTAAGAGGTTGTAGAGCAAAGATAGTAAAAAGAGGAAAAAAGGAGGGCTAACCTCGAAAATACTTTACGAAAAGGGGCGAGGGGCAAAGCGTAAAGGTTCGTCCATTCTCCTCGGTAAAGGGAAGTTTTATGCTGAATAGCCTACATCATTTTAATCTCCAAAAGATTACCCAATATAGACTCTAGGTAATTGATGATTTTGAGGTCTAGAGAGACGTTACTAAGATCTACAATAATCCGAGTACTATTAAACTCGATTGTAAAAAGGTGAAAAGAGAGAGTGGCTTTATGAATGGTGTTGGTGCATACATTGCCATTCCATTCCAGATAAATAGAATGATCTTGTGAAGAGGAACAAATGGCTCTTTGGAGTATCACATAGTTTTTATACACATAGCTATCGTTGGAGAAGCCCACCATACGGTAGTTCTCCCTGCGATCTAGTGAGGTATGAATGTTTTCAGCTTCAAATTTTAACTCAAAAAGGGACATTGTATATAGAGGTATTGGGACTAATTCATTTGTTTACTACTTAAATTGACATTTTGACTAAGCCAGTTGTAAAAACTCATATCTTCTTCAAAGATGGTTATGCCATCCAGTTGGTAGGCACGAAGCAAAAACTCTTTTGCCAACTCATACTCCTTCAGGGAGTAGTAGTTTTGACCTAAGCGAAGCATTACAAAAGGATCTTCAACCTCTCCACTATTGAAAATATCTTGAAAGTACTTGATGGAAATCTCATATTCCTTCTCTTGAAAATAAGCATCACCAATAGAGGCCTGTAGCCAAATGTAAGCTTCCCATCTGTCTTTTGGCTCGGGAAGAAGCTTATAAGCTCTCATAAATATATCTATAGCCAGGCTGTATTGTTCGTTGTCCATCGCTTCATTGCCTTGCTCGGAGAGGTCTTCAATTTTATCGAAAACGTCATCAGGAATTTGCATAGTAATAGTTTTGTCTTAATTCTTTTCAAAAGATACAAGTTTTTGCTTAATTCTTGGGATATTATAGGGGCTAATTTTTAAAAGATGTTCGTAAGTAAGAGATAGTTTTCCTAGCTTTGCACTCGCTTATGGATAATTAATTAAGAATGAATAAGAAATATGTAGCTTTGAGCATAGCCTCGGTGATGTCAGCCTTCTTTGCTATGGGCATTTTGGATATCATCGGCATTGCCACTAATTATGTGAAGGTCGACTTCCAGTTGAGTGATACCTTTGTAGGCATACTCTCTTTTATGTTGTTTCTTTCCTTTTTGTTGTTTTCGGTTCCTACGGGAGCTTTAATGAATAAAATAGGTCAGAAGAAAACCGTGATGCTTAGTATTCTGGTGATGTGTGCAGCCTTGTCTTGTCTATTAATCAGTTATACACTTCCTAGTGTAGTTGTTTTTTTCTTGATACTGGGAGTAGGAATAACTTTAATACAAGTTGGCTTAAGCCCCTTGCTAGCCAATATTGTAAGTGGTAAAAGTTTGGCAAGTGCCTTAACCTTCGGGCAATTTGTGAAGGCATTAGGCTCTTTCCTTATTCCCATATTAGGTGCTTGGGCTAGTTTCTACTTAGGTAGTTGGAGATATCTTTTTCCCTTTCTCATTGCTTATTCCATTCTATCCATCCTCATTCTTCACTTTACGCCCATACACGAACAAAAGGTATCTAAGTCGATGAGTATGAAAGCAGCATTTTCCTTACTAGGACATCGGGTTATCCTGCTCTCATTCCTATCTATGCTGTGTCATGTAGGTTTAGATGTAGGTATGAATATTGCATCGCCCAAGTTGATGGTCGAACGAGTAGGAGGCTCTATTGAGGTCGCAACGTATGCCAATAGTGTCTATTTCTTATTCCGAACAGTGGGGTGCTTCTTAGGCTCTTTGGTCTTATCTAAGGTTTCTCACAAGGTATTTTACAATGTGAGTATGCTCATTATCATTCTGGGAGCTGCGGGCTTGTTTTTTGCAGATAATGTCTATACACTCTACCTCTGTATAGGGCTAGTAGCCATAGGAAACTCCAATGTTTACCCCATTATCGTATCCCGATGTATGCTCTATCTGCCCGACAATAAGAATGAAGTTTCAGCCTTAATGGTAACTGGTCTTTTTGGTGGGGCTATCTTCCCACTCATTATGGGTATAGCTAGCGATGCGATGAACACTCAGGTAGGAGGATTGATTGTTTTATCACTAGGCATTCTCTACATGATGTTTTGGAGTGTGCGCGTAAAAGAACAATAAGAACTCTTTCTTAGACAAACAGAATCGTGAAGACTCACTAGGCTTTAATGCAAAGGTGAGTCTTTCTTGTTTTCTAGAAGTTGGGTAAAAGAAACATCCCAGACTTTGGACTCCACCCATTTCGTGAAATCGAATAAGTTCAGGATCTGTTTCTCATAAATATCTTGACGTATGGCTTCAATGATGGGTTGAATGGTCTGCCTTTGTTTCTCTCGCTTTTGGAAATAGACTTTCTTAGAAGTTAGGAACTTCAGAATAAAAGATTCCACTTGGTATGCCTTCTTGTTCTTGTTCAAATCACGTTTGAATGCCCGTATCTCAAATTCATATTCATCGAGTATCCCTAGTTCGTAGATACTGATTAGGTGAATCAGCCGAATAGCACGGAAGATGGGTAGGTAATAAAAGTGTTTACTCTGAAAAATGATGGGGTGAAGTAAATCTTTCACTTCCCTAAACTGCCCCAATCCTACTAGAACAATGCTCCAGCACAATATCACCTCTGCTTTTTTATCTCGATTCAGAAGAGGAAGCATCCCCTCGATCTTAGCCCTATTCTGCTCAATATAAGCAGAAGCCTCTTTAAATTGTCCCGTATCAATAAGAGGATATAAGGTGTACAATGTTTGAATGATATCCCTTAAGGCATTAATCTCTTTGTCTTTACTCTGTATCTCTTCAAGCTTACCTAGAAAGAAGGAGATCGACTTATATTCATGGATAGCCCTTAGGTTGTACAAGATGCTTTCAAGAGTAACCACATAGTAATACGGATTCTTTTCCCACCGCTGGGTGTTCTCCTCAAAGAGGTGTATCAGTTCTTTTAGCGAACTCAAAGCCGCATTATAATCATTTACCCCTAGCAGATAAGTAGATTGAAAGAGCTGGTGTAGCATATCCGATTCAAAGCTTTTTAAATGTCGATCACTCGAAGAGCTAATGCTTAGTTCGCTGAGTAATAAATCATTCAGAGCATCCCTCTGTTCTTCACTACGCATTACATCATGGTGGAGAGTGCGGTATTTAAGTAAATCGTACAATACAGATGATTCATTCTCTCTACGTGCCCTTTTCAGGCTTTCGGTAATCTCAAAGTGCTTTGTACTTAGTTCATCTTCGGTTAGGTTGGGAAAATTTAGAAACAGCAAAAGCTTGAGTTCCTCTTGTAGAGCTTTGAGTAATAGATATTCCAAATGCAACTCTTTCGCCTTTAGCTGCACTACCTTATAAAGCTGGAGAGCCTCTTGGAAGAGCGACTTTTGAGCTAATATCTTTGCCTTAAAAAGAGAATTAAAGAGGTTGAGTTCTATATCACTACTCGATTGTAAGGACAATAGATTATCCAATAACTTAGTGTAAAGGTAGTTTACCTGCACATTAAAGTTGGATTGAGGTTTCTCCATCTCATAAAGCCCCTTTATCTCTTCTGAGTCCTTCCCTGGATTATTGGTAATCAGGAGGTATAAATCATAATAATCTGAATTTAAAGCCGTTTGACTAAAACTTTTCTTTTCTGCTTTAGTTAAAGAATCTATTAAGAGGAGTAAAGTATCACTAGTTTTCATATCTATTTTGATGCCAATACAGCATTCTTGAATGCTTTGTAAATCTTAAATACAGAAGAGTATTTAAATAGTAGAGTATTAATAATTAGTTAGTTATCTATTAGATGTCTATCTATATACTCTTTTGTGATTCTAAAATTACAATAATTACGTTAATATAGGAATGATAAAGGAATTATCTTTGAAGCACAATTAAATGAAAACGCCAATAATTAGTATATCAAGATTAAATCTAATCGTATGAAAAAGATAACTGTAGTAGGTAGTAGCAACACAGATATGGTTGTGAAATCAAAAAGATTACCTCTTCCAGGTGAGACGATAGGTGGAGGAGCTTTTTTAATGAACCCAGGAGGCAAAGGAGCTAATCAGGCTGTTGCAACAGCTCGATTGGGAGCAAAGACTGTTTTTGTAGCCAAAACAGGAAATGATGTGTTTGGCAGAAAATCGATATCTACCTTTGAGAATGAGGGGATAGATACGCGTTTTGTATCATCCGATTCTACCGAGCCCTCTGGAGTAGCGCTCATCATGGTAGATGATCATGGGGAGAATAGCATTGTTGTTGCTCCTGGAGCAAACGCAAAGCTGCTACCCGAAGACATTGAAAAAGCGAAAGAAGAGATTAGTACAAGTGAGATACTCTTGATGCAGTTAGAAATTCCTATGCCTGCTGTTGAGGCTGCTGCCCAGATAGCTTATGCCAGTGGAGTTAAAGTAGTACTCAATCCTGCACCCGTACAGGTTTTATCTGCAGAGCTCTTGAGCAAGCTCTATTTAATCACCCCCAATAGAGGTGAAGCAGAACTGCTTTCGGGAATTAAAATAACAGGGTTGGAATCTGCTGAAAAGGCTGCTCGCGCCATAGCCGCTAAAGGGGTACAAAATGTAATTATAACCCTAGGCTCAGAAGGCTCTTTTATTTTAGATAATGGAGAAGCCTATTTGGTGAAAGCTTATGAAGTAGAAACGGTAGATACTACGGGAGCAGGCGATACTTTTAATGGCGCAATATGTTCCGCTCTGGTAGAGGGTAAAAGTATGAGAGAAGCTGTAAACTTTGCTTCTAAGGCTTCTGCTATCGTAGTAACACGTATGGGAGCTCAATCTTCTATTCCTACACGAAGAGAAGTAGATCATTTTAAAAAATAAGTAGGTGTTTATAGATGTTTTGAAGAAGCTTGATTTCAAAATGTGATTTTAGGACAAATCCTATGAGTTGATACTCAAACGGCTTTTGTTATCATTGATTAGTTAGTTAAGTTGATAAAAGGTGCGAGCAGAATTTAGCTCACCCCTGAGGATGTACAATAAGTTGATGTATTCCTATATAGATGTCTTAGTATGTGGTTCGTAACTTATGTATATTCGATCTTTTGAAGAGGATTACTATTTCCATCAGACAAAGAGGTGAGTTAATGGAAAGCTCGTACTCATTTATCAATTCTTGCTTAACATCTATTTACAATAAGAACAGATAAATAAAATCTTAATCTTAAAACGAAGAAAAACATGTATATAGTAGAAAACTATTTTCTAGCTATCGTATTTTGTTTTATAACGATGCTCTGTTGGGGTTCGTGGGGAAATACCCAGAAGTTAGCTGCTAAAAGCTGGCGATACGAACTCTACTATTGGGATTATGTGATAGGCATTGTTTTGCTGTCTTTAGTTGTGGGCTTGACATTGGGAAGTGTAGGTACCGAAGGCAGATCTTTTATTACTGATTTATCACAAGTTAGTTCGGCAAACTTTTGGAGTGCATTTCTAGGTGGTGTGATCTTTAATGCAGCAAATATTCTGTTGTCTACAGCCATTTCTCTTTCGGGGATGTCTGTAGCTTTTCCCGTGGGAGTGGGATTGGCTTTGGTATTAGGCGTATTTGTAAATTACTTTTCAACACCCAAGGGAGATCCCTCCATGCTTTTTGCCGGAGTAGCTTTGATTGTTATAGCCATCGTTTTGAATGGTATTGCAGCCGGTAAGGCTAGTCAAGGCTCCGAAGAAAGCAATAAGAACCGTAAGGGTATTCTCATTGCTGTTTTGGCAGGTGTACTGATGTCTTTGTTCTACCGCTTTGTGGCCTCTGCGATGGATCTCGAAAATCTAACTCAGCCTTTAGCGGGTATGGCAACTCCATACTCAGCCTTGTTTATTTTTTCTCTGGGTATTCTGGGTAGCAACTTTATCTTCAATACGCTGGTGATGAAATATCCTTTTGTGGGTAAACCTGTCTCTTACAAAGAGTATTTTAAAGGCAAGATAAGTACTCACCTTGTGGGTATTCTAGGAGGAGTAATATGGGGCGTAGGTACTGCTTTGAGTTATATTTCGGCCGGTAAGGCTGGTCCTGCTATATCCTATGCTCTGGGGCAAGGAGCACCTATGATAGCCGCCCTTTGGGGTGTGTTTATCTGGAAAGAGTTTAAAGGAGGTAGCAAAACCATTAATAGATTACTGACTCTTATGTTTATCCTCTTCATTCTCGGCTTAACATTAATTGTTGTGGCTGGAATGGATTGATAACCTCTTTATAGATTGTTTTTTATACATCCTTTCAATCGGATGTGAATTATTGAGAAAAGAGAATAACTAGTTGTGAAACTGCTTATTCTCTTTTACTTTAGTATCTTAGATATTATATATATTAATATAATTTTAACGATTTACTAACCTAATACTCACTTCATCTGCTAAGGATGAAAATAACAAACTATTATGAAAAAAATACTTTATTTATTAGTACTCTGTGTGGTCGCTATCAGCTGTTCATCAGACAAAATAGATGTTCCAGAATTGCCTATTGATGATTTAGTGCTTCCAGAATCGAGTGAAAAAGATCCTTTGTTCCCTGGACAAATTTTAAAAATCAAAGGAAAAGGCTTTAAACAGTACTCAGAAATTTGGATGTCTTGTCAAACTCAATCTGATGGATTAATAACTCTTCCTGCTCAAATAATAGAAGTAACCGATGGCTTTTTAAGATGCGTGGCCCCTCAAGTTTATGGTAAGGTATCTGTATTCTTAAAACAAGACAATCACGACTTCTTTATTGGGGGGCTGTACTTTGAAGAGAAAGACGAATCGGGAAAAGTGATAAAGAAGTGTATCTTCTATGATAATGATGAAGTGGCACCTAAGCAATACAACTTTGAGTTTGTGCATCAAGACAAACAACTTCTTTCTATAGTTCAAAAGCACCAAGGTAAATCTTTAACAACGAAGTTCTTTTACGATAGTAAAGGCAAGTTGGATAAATTTGAAGAATATAGCGAGGAAACAAAAGAACTGACTGTAACTTTTGAATACAAAAATGCTACCCAAGTTACTGCTAAATATGTATATGAAGAGGGTTCAAGCAGAAGCATTGATTTAACTTTAGATGATAGGGGGAATCTGATTAAGAAAGAGGATAAAGCCAATCAGATTGTAGCAGAATATACCTATGATAAGAAAAAGAATATCTCAGACTATATGAAAACTTATGGTAGTACAGAAAGTAGTATCACTAAGTATCGGTATACTTATGACGATAAAAAATCTTTCTTGACCAATCTAGGAGCTCCTTCTTGGTTCTTTGTATTCAATGATGATGATTTATTTTCTTTCTCTGTTGGAGCAAATAACAGGTTGACTTCTACTGAAGATGGTAAACTAGATGATCGATTTAAGTATGAATATGACAAAGACGAATTTCCAAAATCTCTGTATTTATTGGAAGAAAATGATATTACTAAAGTGTCTGAAGAAACTAAAATAGCAGATTTCTTTTATTAAATTAGCCTAGTATATATCTGATATATAGAGGGATTAGCAAACTATTGTTAATTCCTTCTTCTTTGGTGCTCTGAACTTAAATGCAGATGCATTCTTATAAACTATTAGATTACTTTTTTGTTGAATAAAATAACTAACTAATATTTCACGCCTTATGAAAAAGATTTTTCTAGCACTAACTCTCATGATGACATGGGGAGTTGGTGATATTTTGGCTTGTACACGAGTGGTGTATAAGGGCAATGATGGTTTGATACTTACTGCACGGTCTATGGATTGGAAGGAAGATATCAAGAGTAATATTTGGGTGTTTCCTCGTGGTATGCAAAGAGATGGAAAAGTAGGAAAAAACTCTCTGCACTGGACCTCCAAATATGGCAGTGTAGTAACTTCTGCTTACGAAATAGCCTCAACAGATGGTATGAATGAAAAGGGATTGGTGGCAAACTTGCTGTGGCTGGCAGAGTCGGAGTATGCTCCACGTGATGAGAATAAAAAGGGTATTACTATCTCTGCTTGGGTGCAATACCTTTTAGATAATTATGCCACGGTTGCTGAGGCTGTAGCCGATTTGCAGAATGAACCTTTCCAAGTAGTTTCTGATATGATGCCTACGGGCGATAGAATGGCTACTCTGCATCTGTCTATATCGGATGCTGAGGGAGATAATGCAATCTTTGAATATATAGGAGGCAAGCTAATCATCCATCACGATCCTTCTTACCAGGTGATGACTAATTCGCCCACCTTTGATAAGCAATTGGCTCTGACAGATTATTGGAATGAGATAGGAGGGCTAACGATGCTTCCAGGAACCAATAGGGCAGCAGATCGCTTTGTGAGAGCTTCGTTTTATACGCATGCTTTACCCAAAACCGATGATGCTCACATTGCAGTAGCAGCTATTGCAGGAGTCATCAGAAACTGTTCGGTGCCTTATGGCATCTCTGTACCTGATAAACCCAATATCTCAACCACTCAATGGAGAACCATAGCCGATCATAAAAATAAAGTATACTACTTTGAGTCGGTATTAAGTCCGAATATGTTTTGGATTCCTCTCAACGAGTTAAACTTTAAAAAAGGAGCACCAGTAAAGAAGCTGAGTATTATCAACCAAGAGGTTTATCATGGAAATACCGTTCAGTATCTCAAGACTTCAGCCCCATTTGTGTTTTTAGGAATCGAATAAATAACCCATAGAAAGAGAGTTGATTAGAACTCTCTTTTTTAAATTTCATACAATTTAATTGCATAGGCATCATTGATTCCGTAATTTTGTTGCAAGAAACACATCAAAACCAAGAATCTATGGACAAACGTAAATTCTTAAAAGGCATACTTGCCATCGTCTTTTTGGCCTGCCTTTCTTATTTTGCTTTCAGAGCATTTACCCAAGATCCACTCCGAGTATTAATAACTGCACCCGAAGGCTACTCCCAACGCTTTGAAAAAAGCTTTACAGGTACAGGTATCCAACCCATCGCCATACCCGTGATAGAAACAATATCGCAAGGTCAATCTGATGAAATAAGAGGTGCATTTTACAATATTGATGACATTGATTATATCGCTTTTTCTAGTAGAAAAGCGATACAAGCCTTAGAAGAAGCTCTTCAAAAACATCCCGAGATAAAAAATGATTTGCGTAAAGTAGAACTAATCGCTATAGGCAAGGATATTGATTACTTGCGAGAAGTAGTAGGAGGTGGACAGCATATCATTGTTCCCTCAGAACCTAGTCCGGCAGGCATCGCCAACGAACTCGCTAAGCAAGAGAATATACAAGGTAAAACCATCGCCGTATGGGTTCCCCGTGTAGAGGAAATAAAAGAACCCTATGTGGTTCCCGATTTTATGGATCGACTAGAAAAGATAGGGCTAAAAGTGATTCGTAATGAGGTTTATATCACTCGTCCTGCCCGTCAGTCAAACTTGAATGATGTTGTACAAAACATACAAGCAGGAAAAGTACAGTGTATTGCTTTTACAAGTAGTGCCGAGATAGATGTCTTATTAAAAGCCTATCAAAAACCTCTCCCTGAGGAACTGGTGATAGCTTGTTTTGGTCCGTACACCACTGCTTTTGCTCAAGAGAAAGGGCTACATGTTGCCATCACAGCAACCAACTTTAGCTCGTTCCTTGGTTTTGTAGAAGCCATAGAGGCATATTACGATAAGCATTGATAAACATAAAGAGATAAAGAAAACCCCATCTAATTGATTTTAGGTGGGGTTTTTTACTTTTAGGTAAGTGTATATTTATAAAAACAAGTATTGCATATCTATTCAGTATTTTGAGCAAATTTAGATACTTGCATTTTAACACCGACAAGAGAATGACATGACACCGACATGTTGAGTTTTTGACTTAGTCAAAAGCTCTCGATAACCCTGATCTTAAAAATGTCTTTTCTTTATTGCATTTTTATTCAAAACAGCACTAGATACAATAGAGAAGAAAAGAGGCTGCTTTATTGATTTTAAGCAGCCTCTCTTCTTAATTATTCAATCGGTAATAAGTTAACTTTAGAGGGCATTATATCGGAGTGATTAAAACACCCTCTAAAGTTGGATTACGGAGATGAACAAAAGAAATTATAAACTTATAGATATAAGTTGAGCACTTTGTAGATATGATATTCTTATAAATTGTCTTTTGTATCCCACCATAATCTGGTATTAAAATTATCTTCTCCTTGAAGCTTAATAGCTTCTTGATAATTGTTTATATTGGTTTTATAATCATCTGGATAATACGTTCTTCGATACGGAATATGCGTAACAGATGCACTTGGCCCAGGTTTTATCTTAGGAACATCTAAACGTCGCCAGTCCGACCACGCCTCAATACCATCTTGCATAAAATTAGAAAGCCATCTTTGCATACCAATACATTCAATTTTACCCTCCATATCTGCAGGAAGCTTCACTCCGTCTTGAGCAATGTATTCGTCAATATTAACTTCCGAAGCAATTTCGGGGTATAAATCTAGTTAAGGTGTATATTTTAGTTTACAATTTTAATATTTAATAATGAAATAGCAACAAAAAGAAGCCTTATATGTCTTTTAAAATACAAAAAGATATTTATACAGTATATATGTATTATTTTATGCTAATAAATAGATTTTTTTATTCAAACTGTCAATATCTTCTTTACTTTGAATACTATACTATAGACTTGATAATCAGTATAAAAAGAGAAGAGACCTCTTCGGTAGAAAAGATCTCTTCGTCAAAAATATAAAGAAGTAAATTAAGGTTTATTGGTGATTCATTAGCCTATGTTCAGCTAGTTTTTCGTATTTCGTGCCTGGTTTACCGTAGTTTGTATATGGGTAGATAGATATACCTCCACGTGGTGTGAAGATGCCTGTTACCTCTATGTATTTGGGATTCATCAGTTTTATTAAATCTTTCATGATGATGTTTACACAGTCTTCATGGAAGGCACCGTGGTTTCTAAAGCTAAATAAGTATAGTTTCAAGCTTTTGCTTTCTACCATTTTCTCATCTGGCAGATAGCTGATGATGATTTCTGCAAAGTCGGGCTGACCCGTAATGGGGCACAAACTGGTAAACTCTGGACAATTAAACCTCACCCAATAATCGTTCATCGGGTGCTTATTATCAAATGATTCTAGAACTTTGGGAGCATAATCTTGTTTGTACTCCGTTTTCGTTCCTAGAGCAGACAGTTGTTGTCTTAGTTCGGTATCTTTTCTCATCTCTTTTCTCTTTTTAATAAATACTCTTGCAATCCTTGGTTTCTGAGTTTGCATGCTGGGCAGTGTCCACAACCCTCGGCAATAACTCCATTATAACAAGTAAGGGTATGATCTTTTACTAGATCAAATACACCCAATTTATCCGATAATTCCCAAACACCAGCTTTGTCGAGCCACATGAGTGGGGCATGGAGAATAAACTCCTTATCCATTGCTAAATTAAGTGTCAGGTTTGCCGACTGAATAAAATTGTGTCTGCAATCGGGATATCCACTAAAGTCGGTTTGTGAAACCCCAGTTACGATATGCTGCACGTCGTGTTCAAAGGCAAACACAGCAGCCATGCTCAAGAAGAATAAGTTTCTTCCAGGCACAAAGGTATTTGGGCAGTTGTTGTTCTCATCCATTTCCAGACTAGTGTCTGTCAAGGCATTAATACTTAGTTGGGAGATGTAATGCGCATCCAGTACAATAAATTCCACATTGGCTTGTTGAGCAATGCTTCGGGCTACATCTACCTCATTACTATGTTTCTGACCGTAGTCAAAACTGATTGCATACACTTTGTCAAATCGTTTTTTTGCCCAATAGAGGCAGGTAGTAGAGTCTTGACCTCCACTAAAAAGTACAATAGCTTTGCTATTTCTCATGATTATAAATCTTTGATACTTAAAATATTGTATGAAATGTCTTCATCGTAGGCATCAACTCCTTCGATTTCTTTTACCCTTTTCACAACACGGATAGTGATGGGCAGTACAATGATTTCGTAAACCGTTTTTAGTACTACTTGCACAGCCATCATATAGAGCATATTCTTTAGAGGGAAGATGCCAAGGAATGCAATGGTAAAAAAGAGAAGCGAGTCACCCGCTTCACCTACTATGGTAGACCAAATAGCACGAGATGCAAAGTTTTTACCTTCACTAGCAATCTTCATCTTACTCATTACGTATGCATTGAGAAAAGATCCCGCAAGGAAGCCCGTTAAGCTAGCCAAAGCCACTCGAGGAGCCAAGCCAAATACAAAGTTGAAATGCTCACCACCATCCCATTGAGGGGGAGTAGGTAGAGTTACAGCAATCATGCCTAGAGCTACTACGAAAAAGTTCATGGCAAAGCCCGTCCAGATAATAAGACGTGCTTTCTTAAATCCCCAAACCTCAACAATACAATCATTGATGATGTATGAAATTGGGAAAACAAGTAGTCCAGCGGTAATTGAAAAATCCCCGTAGATATGAACTAATTTTGTTGCAAAAAGGTTGGCTGCAATAAGGCAGACATTAAACACTATGCCCATCAACATGAATGGGACAGATACTTTTTCTTTCATATATTCTTGTTTTTTACGTGGTTGACCAAGCACACGTCCTACACCCCAGTAGCGGGTAAGGATGTTCGTTTTTTTTGAATTGGCTGCAAATATAAGAAGAAATCTAGGGATAGAAAGAAAGGAGAGCTGTTTTTTTATGGGGAAAATGCGAATAGCTGTAAGTAAAAGACTTACAAAGCATAGGCTTTCCTTTCACTATTAATCTTACTTTTCATTAAAAAGTTTCTCTAATTCGGCTTTATTTCTGAATTGTTCGGATTCCATTCTTTTTTCTTCATCTTTGTAATGCCCTCATCCTTAATGAAGGTAAATTAGAAAAGCTCTTCCACCTTTTAACAACTGTTTGATAGAGTGGCAAGGGAGTGTAGCACTGCTTCCAATAAGTTTTTTGCTTATTCCTAAAAGTCTTTCTATTACTTCTAAATATTCATACTTTAATTTAGATATAAGAGCTAAAAAGGGTAATTTATCTTCGTTAAGTGAATTTATTTATATAATATCTTTGATATATATAATATTAAATATATATTGTTTTATTAACTTAAAATATTAGGTGAGTAGGTGAAGCAAGAGTTTCATTTCTAAAATATTAGACGATATGATTATAAGTAAAAAATACATGTTATTATTAGTATATAGCTTTTTAACGGCTATATTTTTAGGATTAATATCTCATTATTTAATACTGGAAAAGTATAGTATAATAGAATCTGTTTTAATCTATTTCCCAGTAGGTGTTTTTATAAGTTTTATAAATCAAACTCAAAGAGATAGAAACTTAAATAATCCTCATTAACATTAGATATAAAAAAAGACAAATATATTTTATTTGTCTTTTTTTATATCTATGATTTTAGAAACCTTTCCATACCTCTAACTTCTGTATAGATTTTTTTGTTCTTGCTTCTGAGATTGCTTTCCTTTTTAATTCATATATCCTTGATATAAGCTACATAGCTGTTGGGTGTCATTAAACACAGATAGAGGAACATTTTATTATTTAAAGTATTTGTAATATCCTCTACGTTAATCTTATATAGATAATTTCCTTCCCTTTGGCTTGTGTCTATATAAATCAAACCACTTATCTCTTAAATATTATTTTCCCTTTCTTCTCCCAATATCCGTCCACTACGATTTGAGCTTTTTTGCGGGTGCCCCATTCGCTACACCATTTTGTTTTGAAGTAGAAAGGGTGCAGGAAGTCTTCTACTTTGTAGAGGTTGTCGGCTATTCGGGTAACCTGATATTCCCCTGATTTTATATCGTTGTCTGAGGATTGTACGAGGTAGTTTTTGGCATCAATCACATCATCCCAGTTGTTTAGAATGATGATGTTATCGGGGACTCTTTCTTTTTTGTAGAAGGCTGTAATTTCATATTCATCTTTTTGCGTGCTATCGGTAGAAGAGAAGAGTGAGGTAGAAGTGATTAATAGCACTAAAGTCAAGGTTGTTAGTATGAACTTTTTCATAGGGCATTCTTTTACGGTATGTATTGGTAAGATAATAAAAATGGCAGCAAAGAGAGCTCTTTACTGCCATAATTTGAGTGAGTTATTATTCTATTTATAACCTATCACTTATTTAGAATCGGATCAAAAAAGTCGTTTTATGCAATCCATGCTTCCATGTCATCTTCTACTTCTGAGATGCCACTAATTCCAAAGTTTTCAACTAATACGTTTACCACGTTTGGAGAAAGGAAAGCAGGAAGTGTGGGTCCTAAGTGGATGTTTTTAACACCTAAACTAAGTAGAGCTAGAAGTACAATAACTGCTTTTTGTTCGTACCAAGCAATGTTGTACACGATAGGAAGATCGTTGATATCTTCTAGTCCGAATGCTTCTTGAAGCTTCATAGCAATAACGGCTAACGAATAGCTATCATTACATTGACCAGCATCTAATACTCTTGGAATACCATTGATATCACCTAGAGGCAATTTGTTGTAACGGTACTTCGCACAACCTGCTGTAAGGATAACTGTATCTTTGGGTAGAGCATCAGCAAAGTCTGTGTAGTAACCACGAGCTTTCATACGTCCGTCGCAACCAGCCATAACTACAAACTTACGAATATCTCCTCCTTTGACAGCCTCAACCACTTTATCAGCTAGCTGAATGACTTGGTTGTGAGCAAAACCACCCACTATAGTTCCTTCTTCTATACCTTCAGGAGCCTTACAAGTTTTTGCTAATTCAATGATTTGTGAGAAGTCTTTCTTTCCATTTTCATCTTCCTTGATGTATGTAAATCCAGGGAAGCCTGTAGAGTTGGTTGTAAATACTTTATCGGCATAACCTGCATTCTTTGAAGGAGGTACGATACAGTTGGTTGTGAATAGGATAGGACCATTGAATGATTCAAACTCTTCACGTTGTTTCCACCATGCATTACCGTAGTTGCCCACGAAGTGTTTGTACTTCTTGAACTTGGGGTAATAGTTGGCTGGAAGCATTTCACTGTGCGTATAAACATCTACACCTGTACCTTCTGTCTGTTTGAGTAGCTCTTCCATATCTTTAAGGTCGTGACCACTAATCAAGATACCAGGTTTGTTGCTTACCCCGATATTGACTGTTGTGATTTCTGGGTTACCATAGCTTTCTGTATTAGCTTTGTCTAGTAGAGCCATCGTTTTAACCCCAAAGCTACCAGTTTCCAATACTAATCCGATAAGCTCTTCCACTGAACGATTTTTCAAAATGATATCGTTGAGAGCTTTCTGCATAAAAGCATCAATCTCTGCATCTTCATAACCTAGGCGAGCAGCATGTTCGGCATAAGCAGCCATACCCTTTAGTCCGTAAATAGTAAGCTCGGAAAGAGAGCGAATATCTTCATCTTTTTCTTTGAGCACGCCTACAACTTTTGCAGTAACATCATACTTATCTACTGTAGTATGCCAATTTAAAGCATCCAAAGAAGGAAGGTTGATTCCCTTTTCACTCGCAATCGCTTTCAACTCATCTCTTAATTTTAGAGCTGCAGTAATACGCTCTTTGATACTGTTTTCATCAAAGTTTGCATTGGTGATGGTGCAGAATAAAGCATCTCTCACAAAAGCATTAACACTCTTTTCGGCAAAGCTTACACTCTTTGCTCTAAGTTCGGTAGTAATTACTGAGATACCCTGTAGCGTAAAAATAAGCAAGTCCATGGCGTTGGCAGTAATGTAATCTTTTCCACACACACCTTTTATTGTACAACCCTGATTCTTTGCTGTTTCTTGACATTGAAAACAAAACATATTTTCCATAATCTGTATACTTTATATTGTTGATATTCTAAATTGTATAGCAAAGTAATGCAATGGTAAGGGGAATAACTGTCGCCTATGTGACATTCTATAAAATCATTTAAAAATCTTTATTCCTTCTCTCCAAGTTCGATAACCAGATAGAACGAAAGCACTATTCTTCTGTATCTAACATTATTTACTTGGTTTTGTATCGAGTTATTCCATTAAAGAATCAAAAAAATTATCTCTTCTACTTAGGTTTCTATATCTTTCCAACTTTAAATAGTAAACTGATCATATAGTGCATTATGGATGAGCAAAAAATAAGAGAGGTTCTCTCTCGGTCTTCTTTATTCGAGGGCATGTTTCAAGGAGGAATTGAAAACTTCTTGACACTCTATAATTACAAAATCGAAGAATATACCAAACACGATGTTATTGCTTTGATGGGAGATTCGTGTACGCATTTGCTCGTGGTATTGAAGGGGAATGTAATAGCCCGAATGGTATCCGACTCGGGTAAGTTTATTCAGATTGAGAAGATGGGAGAAGGACGAATTCTTGCTCCTGCTATGCTCTTTGCAACAGAAAACGTGTTTCCTGTCAATGTGATTCCCGATGATGATGTTGTCTTGCTCAAGATGAACAAACAAGAGTTTCTGCGTGCTATTCAGGGAAATGATCGGTTGCTGTTCAACTTTATTCGTATTGTATCCGATGTGAATCGCTTTTTGAGTGATAAGATTCACTTCCTTTCTCTGAGGAGCTTGAGGGGAAAGTTGGCACAATTCTTCCTAACCTTATCTGAAGCCCATGGAGATAGTGATCAAATAGAGTTGAAACTCACTAGGCAGGAGTTGGCCGATAAATTTGGAGTGAGTAGGCAGTCGTTGATCCGTTCACTAACCGAGCTAGAAGACCTCGGTTTGATATCCGTTCAGAATAGATGCATTACCCTGCTCGATAGAATGCGCCTCTCCGATGAAGAATGAGGGACTTATTGCCTCTCATTTGTAATGGAAAACCTCTCTTTTAAGAAGAATTGTAAGCAAATAATACTTTATTATAATAATAGGTGTACTATTCTTGCTATAAGTGAGTGGAATACCTTATTTTTACACTCAAACGAATAATATATTTAATAAACAAGAGTATGGATCAAACTAGAATTGACCTTTTTATCTCAACGATGAATGATAAATTTACGTCTCAACACCTATTTGTTATGCGAGATCAGCTAGCTCATGTGGATGATGATAAATTTAGATTATTGCAAATACTTCCGTATAAGAACCCTATCGTGATGTTGATCATCTCCATCTTTGTTGGTTCTTTGGGAATAGACCGATTTATGTTGGGAGATATAGGACTTGGCATCTTAAAACTAATAACTTGTGGTGGTTTGGGTGTTTGGACTATTATCGATTGGTTTTTGATTATGGATAAAACCAAAGAGAAAAACTATGAACTGTTTTTACAAAATGCTCGTTAATCCCACAGATTTAAAATTTAGAAAAAGGTATATCATAGCCCTTGTATTACTAGGCTGTGGATACCTTTTTTTCTTTCTATTTCCCGAAGTCGCTTCTCGCCTGACGTATTGCCCCTTTAAAACCATTTATCATATACCGTGCCCTGCATGTGGCACAACACGGGCTACCCTCTTGATGCTGCAAGGGCATTGGAGCGAAGCCCTCTGGACAAACCCTTTGGCACTCCTTACTCATCTTCTTATCTTATGCAGTGCCTTGTGGATGCTGCGAGATGTCATCCAAGGACGTGAAACCTTTCTCCCAGCAATGAAAAAACAGTGGAAACCCATCTATCTCATCCTTCTATTTCTCCTTTTGGCTTTGAATATGAGTTGGAATTATTACAAAGGGTTGTGATGGATACCTAGCATTCCATTTTCTTCTAAAATAATAGTGCTCTAGCTGTAACCTTTTTCATAGAGATGCGTCTTCTTCATAGAAGGCCTCTAAAAAAGAAATAGAATCAAATTTAAAATGTCAGATAATATGAAAAAGTTATATATCCTCTTGTTGTTCGTGCTTTGTACTCCTTTGCTCAAAGCACAAAACTTTACCAAATTGATTGATAAATACAAAGGTAAACCCGATGTAACCGTGCTTAATCTAGATAAGAAGATGCTTTCTTCTATGGGCAAAGATGTTCAGCAATATGGAATTGAAGAAATTCAGATACTTAGTTTAGATGAGTGTGATAAAAGTTTAATCCAAGCTTTTAATAAAGATATTGAAGCCATAAAACCCGATGGAGAGTATGAAACCTTAGTGAAGAGTGTAGAGGAGGATGAGTTCGCTCATATCTTGATCAAAGCCAAAGACCATGTCATCAGTGAGATGGTAATCTTGAGTGGTGAAGAAGATGAGGGTGCGCTGGTATGGCTAAAAGGAAGTCTAGATTCAAACAACCTAGGCTTTGTAAACTATTATTTGAATAAATGACAGCCAACGAGTTTAAAGCAGAATACTTACCCCATAAGTTAAAACTGTACCGTGTTGCCTTTTGCCTACTCAAACACAGTGAAGATGCAGAAGATGCCGTGCAAGAAACTTATGTGAAGTTGTGGGGAATCAAAGATAGCCTAGATGCCATACGCAATAGTGAGGCATACTGCACTACTTT
The DNA here is from genome assembly GCA_000212915.1 of Bacteroides coprosuis DSM 18011. Taxonomy (NCBI): domain Bacteria; kingdom Pseudomonadati; phylum Bacteroidota; class Bacteroidia; order Bacteroidales; family Bacteroidaceae; genus Bacteroides; species Bacteroides coprosuis. Next base: position 2,143,000 of record CM001167.1, on the reverse strand, counting down.
GGTTAAAAACATATCCCTCGATATGCTTCGAACTCGTCAGAGAAAAGGGTATAGCATCTCTATTGATGAGGCTGTTATTCCCAGCAAGGATTCGCCTGCTGAGCAACAAATGCAAGCCAAGTATCAGTTGAAAGTGATGATGCGATGGCTTGAAACCTTACCCTCGGTCCAACGAAATGTTTTTGTGTGTCGGCATCAACAAGGATTGAGTATAAAAGAAATTGCTCAGCAGCTGAGTCTCACAGAGGTGAATGTAAAAGTGATATTATCAAGGTTAAGAAAAGAACTAAAGGAGGAGTTGAACCGCTATGAATAAAGAAAGATTAGATCAATTGTTAGCTGCCTTTTATGCAGGAGAAACTTCTCTCGACGAGGAGCAAGAGTTGATGCTGTTTTTTGCGGAACACTCTGAATTGGCAGATTCTTATCCCGAAGAAGTCCAACTCTTTCAATCCCTGTCTTGGCTCGAAGCAGATGTAGAAATACCTGCCCATTTCAATGCGAAGTTGGACACTTGGCTCGATGAAGAAATAGAGAAGTCATCATCTACCCCCAAAGGTAACAAACTGGCTAGCTGGTATCGGTTTGCCCTAGCAACAGCCGCCTCTTTGGCATTGCTTATCGGGTTGAATATCACTCTAGATGGAGTGCAACCCCAAGAAACACCTTCACTGGCTCACGTTCAATTAACCCCCGAGGATACAGCAGAACTAACCAAAGAGGTACTATTAGCTTTTTCGGATACTTTTCATAAAGGAATACGAGGAGTACAAAAAGCAGATAATCAGATTCAAGAGGTCAATCGAGTTTTAAACAAAGTAATAAAGCAAAAATGAAGAAAATAGGAAGATATATGGTTTTGTTATTACTCTTTATAACACTACCATTAAAAGCACAGAATGATAAGTTCTTTCAAGATCTATCGAATATAAAAGGAGTAACTTCAGTTATCATATCCGAAACAATGCTTAGCTTGATAGGTGGAAACAGTGATATGATTGATATAGACAACTTTGATGTGAAGGGCATCTTGTCCAAACTAAAATCAATTCAAATATTAAACTCCGAGACAGCACAATCTACCAAAGAGATGCGTCAAAAAATACAAACCTATCTCGATAAAGTGAGTGTAATGCCCATTATGAGTGTGAAAGAAGATGATGAAAAAACGCTCATCTACTTTATCGAACCTAAAGGAAAGAAAGACTATGCTCAATTAATTCTGTTTGTAGATGAGACCGATGAAATCAGCTTCATTTCTATGAGTGGAACCTTTAAGATAGAAGACCTGAAAGGGATGATGGAGCAGGTAAAATAGTGAGTTGAAAAAAGAATTGAAATAAATTTAATTTAACTGCCATATATTGATATCTTTGTTCCTAATAATTAAGTTATGAATCAATACAATTAAACTATGAAAAGAATAAACCTGTTGGTCATGTTGCTAGTTTGCACACCCATGCTCTTTGCTGGTAATATCAATGATCTGTTTGAGAAGTGGAAAAAAGATTACCAAAAGTCGGAATTGGTAAAGTGGGAAGAAAAAATAGCAACCGAAAAAGATAATGCTGAAATTAGAGAAGAATCGGGCATAGCCGACTTATCTGTCAAAAAAGGAGAGGGTTTTGAATCTTCATCAGCAGAAGTAGCTAAGGTTCTACGTGCAGATATGGCCAATCTTAAAATAGATCAGCCCTTTGTACCTATTTTTAATCAAAAATTACCCGATAATACGCTTATTACCATTTTAGGACATAAAGGCAGTAAAAATTGGGATAAAGCTTATATCGTAGTAGTAGATAAAAACAACAAATCGACTGTATTCCGTGTAGAAGGTAGTTTATCTGATGCTTCTTATAAAGAGCACATAGAATCTACTGTGGCTATGATCAACCAGATGGCTGCCATGATGAGCATGATGAAGTGATTTCTCAAAAGTAATATTTATACATAAAGATAAAGCTAAAAAGGTCTACGCAAGTAGGCCTTTTTTTATGTCGGTGTCAAGAACTCAACATGTCGGTGTCATGTCATCTTTTTGACTAGGTTATGACGTCGTTATATCGGTGTCAAAATAATGTGCAGAAATAAGCGTATAATTATACGGAGTAGAAATGGATAAATATTTGATGTGGAGAGGGGAGAGAAAGCAGGCTTATAGGCATAAAAAAAGGAGCAACACTTTGCTCCAATCTTGTTAACCTTAAATCTAATACTATGAAAAACACAGTTGCAAAGGTAGGGTTTTTGGCGAAACATCCTAATTGATCTGCCTTCTAAACATGTTTTATAACATGGTTTAAGATTTTGGGGTTGGTTGTTAACACTTAATAAAGTAGTTGTTTTTTGATTTATAGCTATAATAATTGCGATAACGAGTAGCCAAGGACAATTATACTTTCCTAAAACTTAATCAGGTTTTAGAATTATTTTCTTCCTAAATTTTACTTTTTCTAATAGCTCATTCATCTCTTCGGGTGTATTAGGTTTTGGAATAATCACTTGAATGTGTTTAAATAAAGAGTCTTTTAATAAATCCTCTTGACTTGTAAATAATCTAGACCTATTCTGGGGGAAAACAACTAAAAGAGTTGTATTGGGAGAGCTAAGGAGATGCCAATACTCAGGTGAGAGCTGAAGCGTTTCTTCCTTAGCACATTGAACTAAGCACTTTATTTTACTACCTGTGATGGTTATGATATTTGTAAGTAAAGCCCCTTCTCTGTTGAGACGTTTTAGATCATATCCTAGATTAGATAGATGGTATATAGCTTGGCAGAAAGGTCGGAGTTTGCTACTTTTTTGTTGATCAAGAGAAAAACCGAGTCTTTCTTTAATTAGTTTTTCAATTATATAATCTGATTTAAAGAATAAATAATCAAGTAGAGAAGGATCTTTTAAGGTTTTATAATGCCATTCTTTTAAATCATCTAAAGCATCTTTAGGTAAATAATGTTTGATGTTTCCTAAAATAGAATGTTTTAATTTATTGGTAATAAAGTATTTCCCATCAATATAAACTTGAGAGCCATAACTCTGTTTTTTTAGAATAACATTTTTATAAACTAATTTGTGAGGAATTTTATCCCCTTGATAAATATAAATAGGATATTTAATCTTATAAATCCATGTCTGATAAAAAGGTGCACTCCAAGAAGTAGAATTTTTTGTTAAATCTTCTAAGTCAATGCGTTTGTGTACTTCAATAACTTCTTTTTTAAAATAGCTGGTGTACTTATCACAAAAATGGTCAGTTATTTTAATGGTACCCATTTGTTCTTTTATTATGGAATATAGATCTGCAGTATATTCGAGATTCTCTGGAAGAACATATAAAGTTTCATGTCGAGATGTTTCTTCTAACTTATAGATGTACTTGTTTTCTTCATCAATATGGTCTATTAAAGGAATAACTAATTTTCTTTGGTCAGAAACTAAAGGTCTTTGGCTTTCTATTTGTTTAATTAAATGAATATTATTAGTGATAATATCAGTGTCAAACTGGCTAAGCCATGCAATGGTGTTCCATAGTACTTTTTGTAATGGTTTGCACAGTTGATATAGTTTTTGTTTTCTCTTTGGATTAGTATTGGGGTCGATTAGTGCTTTTCTAAAAGTAACAATTGGACTATCTACAGTGTGAAAACCTAACTTTTTAATAAAAAGATTACGTTGTTCTGACTCTTCTTGTACCCAGTTTTCTAACCATATAGGGAGATTTTCTGCAGGAATAGCCCATTTTTTATCTATACAATGTTTAAAAGTCCAGCCTATAAATTTGTAATCCTTTAATATATGACTCAAATTAAGTTTTTGTGCTAAGGTTAAAAATTCAATATAACAAGTTGCTAACTTATCCTTATTAAAATCATTTTCTTTGTTCCAATACTCATCAAATGGAAGTTTTACTATCTGCAGGCTGTAATTGAAGTACTTTTTATAAAGTAAATGGAAAATAGTTTGATAAGGGGTATAGAAGATGCGAGGCTGAGAGTCTATACTTTCGAGAATATCTTTGTGTCTAAGTTTCCTTGTTTTAAAAATGACCTGGCGAAGTTTATCAGGGTCTAAAGGAGCAAAGGCTCTTATTACACGATCAATAACCCCTGAGTGATTTTCAATATTAAGAATTTCTGATACTTGTAATTCTCTGTATTGGGTATCTATCCCAAAAGGTATTTTGTTGCTGATAAATGTATTCAAAAGTTTTCCATCAATGGTTATTTTATTGCGAAGAGTTGTGATTTGTTTTTGCAAAGCTGCTGAAATATCACATGTGTCATCAATTAAATTTAGAACATTAGAGAGTTGGTGGAATATATTAGTGTTAGAATAATCTTTAACTTGTGATGATAAATCCACCGTTTCTATATGTTGAATGTATGTATCCAAACTAGATGAAAAATTACTGTCAGAAACAGTATTGTCCTGAGTATCCTTTAAAAAACGAGATTCAAGGTTTTTACTATTTGAAAGAGTGTTTTCTTTCTTGCATATATGACACGTAGAAGTGGTGTTTTTGCTGATTGCTTTGGTTGATGGATGTTTAGAGTTAGCTTTATTAAAAGGTGTAATTTTTTTATCTCTAAAGGATTAATGGCCACCTCTATATTGTAGCGTTCATTATCTATTAATTTAATTGTTTTGTCATTATGAAACAATTTCATTGCTTTATAAGCAAGATATTTATCGGAGTTAGATGTTTTGTTGTTGGTGTCGTCAATTGGCTTTAGCTCATAAAAATAGCCACTTCTTTTACCTGTTTTAGCATAAGTAGCAGTAAATATAAGGTTTGCTGTATTCATAGTTCCTGGAGTTGTATAGTGTGTCTGTATTTCTTTAGCTGTACTAAAGGCTTATAAGTCTTTTAGCAGCTGCTTTCATAGATAGCCCTTAAAGTTAAAAAATAATCTTAAAACAAGCCTAATCTGATGGATAATAATATTTTACATCTAGCTCTATTTCTATTTCTATATCGGAACTATATGAAACTTGCTGTAGAATACTCTGTAAAGCAGAATCTAATGGACGAACAACTAGCTAATCTAGATGTCGATACTATGCCTTTTAACCCTCACTTTCTACCAACTATTTTTCCAGAAGCTTGTGATATCTATACCGATTTTGAAAATATTAGTTGGTATGATGTTGATGTTGAAAGAGCATGAGCAAAAAGTAGTAGAAACCTTGAATATATTAGTCCAAAATCAATATGTACGATATGTGGATAAAACTAATGAATATCAAATAATTAAATAAGAAAGTGATCTCTATTTAGTGTAAATGGAATATCTGAATGATGAGTTGGTTTAGGGGTAAAGCCCAAATATTTATAGTATATTTGTTTGACATATAATTTTAATCACGAATAAAACTAGATTCACTTGAGTATAAAAAAATATCGATTTTCATTTACTGCAGCCTCTCTTAAAGTGAATGAAATGGTTCTTCTTGCTGAGGTATTAAGTAGTAAAAATATTGAGATAGAAGATTTAGATCCTAGTGTTCTTAATAAACAACGGCTTTCTACTAATAAAAGAGAGTTTATTGAGTTAATTTTGAGAATGAAACAATTAAGTGAGGATGAAATAAGTGCTCTTGCTTTTATGTCTATTGAGAATCAGCGTTTAATTTGTTTTATCAGTTGTATACGGACTTATCTTTTTTTAAAAGAGTTTGTGGAAGAAGTGATTCTTGAAAATGTGAAGTTACTTAAGTTCTCTATTGATGAATTAGACTATACGGTTTTTTTTAACCGTAAAGCATTAGAATATAGTCAAATTGAAAACTTAGCAGAGAGTACAAAATATAAAATAAAACAAGTATTATTTAAGATGCTTGAAGAAGCCGGATTAATAGATCAGATTTCCTCGCGAACGATACTAATTCCATATTTGAACTTGCAGATACGGAGTTTACTTTCAAAAGAAGATTTAAAATACTTATTGAATTAGAAATGAAAACAGAGATAAACACAGTAACAGATCTTTTTCCTATCGTTAGTTCTGAACGATATCTTAACATGGAAGCCTTGGGTGGAGAAATCCCTTTTTGGATATACCCTTACGATATTCAAAAAGAGGCTACGGTAGAATTAGAAATTAAAGGCTTAGTTCAAAAGCTCAAAGTACAAAATATTTCTGTTCTCTGTCTTGATCTTTTTGAATTGAGTGTCTCTATTATTCAAGAAGATGTGGGCCTTGATGAGATGTTTGAGATCGAACAAGAAATGCGAGAAGATGACAAACATGATTTTCTAAGAGCTACTCAATCTGTTTTAGATATACACAATCGCTTTATTCCTAAAATTAAAGAATTAATAGATACAGGTGAATATCAAATCCTCTTTTTAAAAGGAATAGGAGCAGTATACCCATTTATACGTTCTCATATTATACTAAACAACTTACAAAGTATTGTAAAAGAGATGCCTACTTTACTGTTTTTTCCTGGAGAATATACAGGGCAGGCTTTAAATATTTTTGGAAAGCTTAAAGATGATAATTACTACAGAGCTTTTAATATACTAGAATATAAACTTTAATCTAAGATACTATGACTTTATTGAATTTATTTAAAAAAGACTATAATCGTATTATTGAAACGGTGATTAAAGCCGATGATACAGAACACTTAAAACAAGAAGTAGATGAATATGTAATCACCAATGAGATTAAAAGTAAATTAGCTGATTTTTTTGAAGCTTATAATGTGCCACGTCAAGCTGTTCGAGTAAATGGAGTCTGGATCTCTGGCTTCTATGGCTCGGGTAAGTCGCACTTGCTTAAGATGTTGAGCTATATCCTTGAGAATAAAGAGAATGTGGGAGAGATCTTTGCCAATAAGATAGAAGATGATCCCAAGCTAAAGGGTGATATTTCACGAGCTCTGCGTAACTATGATGCTGAGAGTATTTTGTTTAACATTGACCAACAAGCTGAACGAACTTCTAAAGAGAGTGATAGTGCTATTCTACAAGTTTTCTATAAGGTTTTTTATGATCATTTGGGTTACTATGGGGCTGAGCCTCATGTAGCTGACTTTGAAATGTATCTAGATAAGCAAACTAAGTATGAAGCTTTTAAAGAGCTTTTCCTACAAAATTATAATAAACCTTGGGAAGAGGTGCGAAATAGATACTTCGTACCTGAAGTAAAAGAGGCAGTAGCTCAAGCTTGTGCGTCTTTATTCGGGGCTGCTTCTGCAGATTATGACGACTTTATTAAAAGCTTTAAGGATAGTTATAAGCAATCGATTGCTCTTTTTGCAGACTTAGTTAAAGAGTATTTAAATTCTAAAGGAGACAAATCACAACTCAATTTCTTTGTTGATGAAGTGGGACAGTTTATAGCAGAGGATAAAGCCCTTATGCTTAACTTACAAACTATAGCCGAATCATTACTTACTAAATGTGGTGGACGTAGCTGGGTATTTGTTACCTCGCAAGAAACGTTGGAGCACCATGTGGCTAATATAGCAGCATTAGAAAAAGATGACTTTTCTAAAATTCAAGGACGTTTTAAGATAAAGATACCGCTAACTTCTGCCAATATTGACGAGGTTATAGAACGCCGTTTATTAGATAAAACAGAAGAGGGTACAAACTATTTAAAGGATATTTATCAAATAGAACACAACAACCTAAAAACACTTTTAAGTATAACAGGAAAAGGGAAGCATCAGGATAATTTTTACACTTCAGATCTAGATTTTTCTAACAAATATCCTTTTGTGCCTTACCAGTTTAATTTGTTTCAAGAATGCCTTAAAAAATTATCTGAACATAACGTATTTCAAGGACGTAGTCAATCTGTCGGTGAACGATCTATGTTGGGTGTCTTCCAGGATGTCTTAAAGAAACTCCCTAAAGAGGAGCAAAATCCAACTCCATTAGTAGGTTTTGATTTCTTATTTGAAGGCCTTCGTGGTACGTTACGTACGGAGGCTCAAAATGCCATTATTCAAGCGGAAGGATTATTAAAGAATAATCCAATGGCTATTCGTATTATGAAATTACTATTCTTATTAAAGTATAATGGCGATGATATTCTAACTACTGCCGAGAATATAGGTACTTTACTTATTGATAGCTATACAATAAACATCAATGACCACCAAAAGCAAGTACAGGTGGCTTTGAATACATTAGAAGATCAAACTTATATACAACGTAAGGGGGAGGTCTATGAGTACTTGACGAATGAAGAGAAAGATATAGAAGAAGAGATTAAAAACACGCCAGTAGAGGAACGTGAACTCAATCAACAATTGAATGAGTTGATTTATGATCACATCTTGAAAGGATCTAAAATATATTTGTCAGACTACCAACGAGACTTTTTCTATACACGTGTAATTAATAATTCAACATTTGGTAGAACTTATGAATTAAGTATAGAGTTTTCAAACGAAGGAAGTGAAAGCTATTTTTATGCTGGGACTGTTGATGTTCCCATGATGCGGGTAAAGCTACCTACAGATAATCGTTTGATGCAAGAAATGCGTATTTCTATTCAAACAAAATCTTATTACTCGCGCGAGCAAACTAAAACAATGAAAGATAGCCGACGCGATATTTTGGCTAAGAAAATAAAATACAATCATGTTCGCGAAAATAAGTTGAAAGAAATGATAGAGCGGGTAGTGATCGATTCGGATTATTATATCAATGGATCGGTTCATGCTAAGTCATCCTCTTCAGATGCCAAAGTAGTCATTAGCGAAGCTTTCCAAGAATTAGTAGAAACGGTCTATACAAAATTGCATTTGGTTGTTGATTTTGATTTTAGTGAACAAAGGCTAAAGACTATTTTAAGCCCTGATCACCAAACTTCTATTTTCGATAATATAGAGACAAACTCTAAGTTTACTCAGGCGTCTAATGAAATTCTTACTTATCTCACTCGACAAGAAAATTTAAGTAAACGAGTTAATTTAGCCGAAATAAAGGATTATTTTGGTAGTCGCCCTTATGGTTGGGAACTGATGGAGGTGTGGTGCTTATTAGCTATGTTGTCTAAAAAGGGAAAAATAGAGGCTAAGAAAGTTACAAATACTTTGGATGATCAAGAGTTTTTGGAGGGTTTATTAAACAATCGCTCTTATCAAGAAGTGCGTATCACTTTGCAGGAAGAGTTTGATCTTTCTGTATTAAATGCATTTAAACGTTTTCATGCAGAATTATTTAATGAAACCAACTCAGCTTCCGAAGCAAAAGAAATAGTTCGTTTATTCCAAAGCAAAGGGCAAGCCCTACTTACGCAGGTACGCAGCTATATCGATATGCAGGATCAGTACCCGTTCTATGGAGAACTTACGGAGTTTGAAGAAAACTTGGAGAAATTGCTGCATTTAGAATATGGTGACTTGCTCAAAAACTATACGCAATATAACGATGATCTACTGGATGATAAGGAGCTATTTGATGAGTTTAAGATGTTTAGCAATGGACCCCAAAAGGAAATTTATAAAAAAATTAAAATATTATTAAGCCAAGGTGCAGTAAATTTAGAATATATAAAAAATAAAAGAATAGAAGATCTAAGGACTTTAGTTACTGATTCTACGAGTAAAGTACTTGGACAGCTTAATAATGCGTCCGACTGGATTCGTGAAATAGAAAAGCAGATTATTGATGAGTTGCATCAAGAGCGTGAAAACCGATTAGAGCAATATAAAGAGATTCTTCATTCTATTGAAAGTGTTGATTTATTTCAGTCATTACCTAAAGCTGAGCAAGTACGTGTTTTAAGCCAATTAGAAGAAAAGAAAACAGAGATTGATAATTGCAAATTTATTAGTCGCTTACTGTCTTATAACGAAGAGTTGAAGCAAATGCATATTGATCTGATAAATCATATATCTGATCGATACGAGTATTATAATCGCCCTCCAGAGTCAGATAAAAAAGAGGTGAAATATACAGACACCTCCGCACACTCACCGGTGGCTGCAGAACCTGTAGAGTCTTATCGACCTATAAAAAAAGCGGTAAGGCTAGAGAAAATACTTAGTCAAGTAAATGTAGAACACAAGAGTCTTGAAACAAAAGAAGATGTGGAGCTTTACTTATCCAAAATGAGAAAGGCACTGGAGCATGAGATTAAAAATAATAAGGTAATATATCTGAAATAGTAACTATGAATACGAATGCATTAAAAGCCTTTGCACAAGGGGCACGAAATAAACTAAAAGAGCAGATTGCGGCTAAACTAGACTTTGTATTAAAAGGAGATACTGCAGAGCTTCGAGGAAAAGAAGAGGTACATAGCAATCTCTTAAAGATTGTAGATAAAAAAGAGAAAGAGGCTTTGATTGATCGGGTCGCTTATACTTGGTTCAACCGATTCATTGCACTTCGTTTTATGGATATTAATGATTATCATCCTTTTCATGTGAAAGTGGTAACACCTAAAGCAGGAGAAAGCATACCTGAAATATTAGCAAATGCTAAGGCGGCTGATATAAGTAACGAATTAATGTCTATTGCTGAAAAAGATAAAGTGTTGCATGTCTTAGATAATACTACGGGTAATCCTGAAAATGAGGCCTATCGTTTACTCTTAGTGGCGGCATGTAATTATTTAAATAAGTTGTTTCCTTTTCTTTTTGAAGGAATTGATGATTATACAGAACTCTTGTTGCCTAGCGACTTAACTTCTCCTCATAGCATCATCTCGGATGTAGTAGAGGGTATGAGTGAAGAAGATTGTAGTGAGGTTGAAATCATAGGTTGGCTCTATCAGTTTTATATTTCCGAACGTAAAGATGAGGTTTCGGGAGCAACAGGGAAAGTATCCAAAGAAGATATCCCTGCAGTAACACAACTTTTTACGCCACGTTGGATTGTGGAATACATGGTGCAAAATACGCTAGGTAAACTTTGGATGCAAAACTTTCCAAATTCTAGCTTAAAAGAGAAAATGCCCTACTATATTGAAACAGAACAAGAAGATGACTTTTTGAAGATTAGTTCTCCCGAAGAGCTCACTCTTGTAGATCCTGCCTGTGGAAGTGGACATATCTTAGTTTATGCTTTTGAGTTACTTACACTTATTTATGAGGAGGAAGGATATCGTAGACGTGATATAGCACAGCTAATTATTGAGAAGAACTTATATGGCTATGAGATTGATGAGCGTGCTGGACAGTTGGCTAGTTTGGCTATCTATTTAAAAGCTAGATCTTATGATCAAGGTTTTTTTAGAAGAGCGTGTTTATCTCCGCATATTTGGGTGTATCAAGATTTGGAGTTATCAGAGTCGGAGTTATCATCTCTATTTACTGAGTTGAAATTGGATTTAAGTGAAGAGTTCATAAAAGACTTGGCATGGATGCGTGAGGCAACAAATATTGGCTCTCTATATCAACCTCAAGCCACTGAACTTGAGTTAAATCAAGTGTTAACGGTTATACAGAATAATAGATCTAAGACTCTTTTTACAGATGTTGATCATCTTACAAAATTAGATGTTATTATTCGTCAGTTACTCACGTTACAGAAAACTTACTTTACTATGGTGGCTAATCCCCCATACTTGGGAGGAGGGGATTTTAATAAAACTTTAAAAGACTATGTAACTAAAGTTTATCCCGATAGCAAGTCTGATTTATGTACTTGTTTTATAGAGAGAGGACTAAAATTAATTAAGCCTAATTCTTTTCTCAGTATGATCATATTACCTTCTTGGCTATTCTTATCATCTTTTGAAAACTTACGCAATAAAATTATTGATAATGTGTGCATTAACTCCTTACTACATATGGGACGAGGTATCTTTGGCATAGATTGGGGATCTACAGCTTTTACTTTATATAAATCTGCTAAAAAGAATTATTCAGGGTATTATTATAAGTTACATGAAAGAACATTCCAATATATTGATTCTAATGATATTCGTAATTTATTTTTATGTGCAATAAAAGATAAAACTTTAAAAGTTAATTACTCAAAATATAAAACAATTGATTATAGTCATTTAGAAGATCTTAAGGACAAAGAAGCTGGTATACAAGTATTCTATACCACCAACCAATCCAACTTTAAAAGTATTCCAGGGTGTAATATTGGGTATTGGGTGAGCGAAAAGGTGATTGATATTTTTGATCAAACTCCACTCTTATCTAAAAAATATGATGTAAAAGTTGGATTACAGACGGGTAATAATGATCGATTTATGCGCTTATGGTCTGAGATTGATTCTGATACAATGGGATTGCAGATTCATTCCATTGAAGATTCTATTGCATCTCGCAAAAAGTGGTTTCCTTATAATAAAGGAGGTTCTGCCAGAAAATGGTATGGCAATCAAGAGTTTCTAGTTAATTGGCAAAATGATGGAGAGGAAATACGAAATTTTACGGATAAGAGGGGTAAGCTTAGATCTGTTGTTCGAAATCCTAAATATTATTTCAAAGAAAGTATATCGTGGTCACTGACAGCATCCAATTTTAGAGCTTTTAGGTACTATCCAGAAGGTTTTGTTTTTGATGTTAATGGTATGTCTATTTTTAATAGCAAAGACAGGAAACCTTTTTATATTTTAGGTTTATTGAATACTGTTATTATATCAGAAATAAAGCATATATTAAATCCAACTATAGCTTTTCAAGTAGGTGATGCTGTTAATTTCCCTATTTTAGATAAAAAAGATAATAATAATCAATTAATAAGTTTTGTTCAGCAAAACATTTCTATATCCAAAACCGAATGGGATTCCCGCGAAACCTCTTGGGACTTTAAGCAAAACGAACTCATTCGTCAAGGCAAGCAGCGTATCCAAGAGGCTTTTCAAGCTTATCAAGACTATTGGACAGAGCAATTTCATACCTTGCACCGCAACGAAGAAACCCTTAATAAAGAGTTTATAGCGATTTACGGGCTTGAAGAAGAGCTGACTCCCGAAGTACCTTTAGAGCAAATTACCCTTTTGAAAGATGAAGCTCCTATTAAAAATGGGAAGTTGGTATTTAGTGCCAAGGAGGTTATGATGCAATTGGTAAGCTATGGTGTAGGATGCTTGATGGGGCGCTATTCACTCGATAAAGAAGGGTTGATTTTAGCTAACCAAGGGGAAACGCTTGCCGATTATTATGCAAAGATCGAAAAGAGTGCAGAGGAAGTTGGGTTGCAGCCCGATGCAGATGGCATCATTCCTGTATTGGAAGAGGAAGGTTTCGAAGATGACTTGAGTAAGCAATTTGAATATTTCTTACGTGCTAGCTTTGGGGATACAGAATTACACGATAACCTCAATTATTTACAGAGTTGCTTAGGACGCTCTTCGCTCCGAGAGTATTTTGTAAAAGATTTCTATAAAGATCACATCAAGCGTTATCAAAAACGACCCATCTATTGGATGCTGAGTTCACCCAAAGGTGCTTTCCGTGCATTGATTTATCTTCATCGCTATACACCCGATACACTCAATGAAGTACTCAATAACTACTTACACCCCTATATCCAAAAGCTAGAGAATGACATTCAAATACAAGAGGATTACTTGCCCACTATTTCGGGGGGAGAGCGCACACAAGCCACTAAACGCATAGATGAATTGAAGAGTAAATTGGTGGATTGTGAAGTGTATAGCAAGGAACTCTATAAACTAGCTGTAGATCGCATATCCCTCGATTTAGATGATGGGGTATTGGTGAATTACAACAAGCTAGGTAGTGTAGTAGAAGAGGTAAACGGACTGAACGATAAAAAGAAGAAAGCATCGGTCCGTAAATTTGACTGGATCAAAACAGAAGAAATAAGATGAAAGCAAGAATAGAAGAGAGTTTATTGCAGTTGTTTCAGAAGTATCGCATTTTGGTGTGGTATGATGAGCATGAGGAGTTTACAAGTGTATTTGAGACCTTGGAGTTGGGGGACATTTTAAAAGAGAAGGTAGCTCACAATGAGTTTGCTATTAAATACAACGTTTATATAAAGCATCCAGAGGAGAAGTTTCTCCTCTATATTCCCTATAAGCGACCTGTTGATGAATACAACTGGCTACTTGATATTGAAGAAAGCAATAAACTATTCGCTACCGATCAGGTAGCTCTCCTTTTGCAAGATATGGAGTTGCCGATTCGTCCGGACACCAAAGCGTGGGTAAGCCAACATATTGAGTTCTTCAATAGTAAGGAACGCTTGCGTGCCTTTAAGAAAGCCTATCACCCTGAAGATAGTTTAGATCAATTAAGTCTAAAACTTTGTCAGGTTGTATTTGGTAGTAGTGTGGCTCAAGTAGATGAAATGTTGCAGTATTATGCTCAAGCTTTTCTAGAAGAAGAAGAGGAGAGATTAACAGCAGAACTAGAGCGATATCAGTTAAATAAATTCTTTTGGAATGATGTTCTTAGGCTTTATAGTCAGGTAGATTCCTCTAAACGCTTTTTATTATCTGTTGAAGATCTTACTATTTCTGATTTCTTAATTCAGTTGTTTCGTAAAAACTGGACAGTTACAGCTTCTGATTCTTTACTTAATGAGTCGGCTATTGTACTGATCAATAGTTGGAAAGATTCGTTTAAGTTTGCAGAAGCTTTTGAAGAATTAAGCCATCAATTAGAAGAACGCTTAAATATTGTAAATATAGTAGCAAAAGTTCCTTTAGAACAGATTATACAAGAAGACTTGTATGAGTCTTTCGATCAAGAAATTATTCGAGGATTAGTTCGTTTAATAGCTCATCAAAGTAAAGAGTCTGATAAACTGCTAGATTTTATAAAACAACGCTCTCATACCTATTGGTATGCTAAGTATAAATCGTATTACCAGGCCTTAGTAATGGCTATACAATACAGAGAATATCAATCTCAAACGAATTCAATGTCTTGTTATTCGTATGCTGAAGTACTTAAAAGCTATACCGAGGATTGGTATAAAGCTGATTATTTCTACCGCAAATTTATTCAATACTTTAGAGAAACGCATTCTTCAGATTTGCTATATCAACTGGCTACCGATATAGAAAATAGCTATAACAATGATTGGTTACTTCATCAAAGTGAGAAATGGCAGAGATTTGTAGACAAACAAGAAGAGTGGTATTGGGGAGATAAGAGTCAACATAAGTTTTATAGTCATTTCGTTAAGCCTCGTTTTTTAGATGCTAAACGTAAAACTTTTGTGATAATTTCTGATGCTTTACGTTATGAGTGTGGGGTAGAGTTGCATCAACGCATTACTTCGACAGAAAATAGATTAAGTTCAGAATTGGACTATCTGTTTACAGGGTTACCTTCCTATACCCAGTTGGGTATGGCTGCTTTACTCCCTCATACAGAGTTGAGTTTCGGTAATGGTGATGCCATTGATGTGGATGGAATGAGTAGTGTAGGGACTTTGTGTAGAGATAAGATATTGAAAACAAACTCTACGGTTCATGCAACTGCTATTACTGCTGAAGAAGTGATGCAGATGTCATCGCGGGGTGAAGAGGCAAAACGATTGGTTCAGGAAAATGATCTGATCTATATTTATCATAACCAAATAGACAAAATAGGGGATGATAAAACGAGTGAAGAAAAACTGGTTAAGGCTGTTGAAGATGAGCTAGATTACTTAATAAACTTAGTTAAGAAACTAACTAATATGAATGCTACTCATATACTACTTACCGCAGATCATGGATTTTTGTATCAATATCAAAGTCTGGAAGAGAGCGATTACATATCTGAACCTTTAGAAGGAGATATAGAAATACTCAATAGACGCTATATCCTAGGACAGAATTTAGTTCCAAACTCTAATTTCAAGGTATATTCTGCTAAAGAACTCAAGATAGTTTCTGATTATTCTATAGCCATACCCAAAGGAATTAACAGACTCCGCCGCCAAGGTTCGGGAAGCCGTTATGTTCATGGAGGAGGATCTTTGCAAGAGTGTATTACTCCCCTTCTTTATATACAACGTAAACGAAAAGACACTTTGCGAGAGGTAGATGTAGATGTAATTAATCAAGCAAACAATCGGATTACAACTAATCAACATCGTGTTCAATTTTATCAGAAAGAACCGATAGGTAAAGGTGTGGTTGCAAGAGATATCAAGGCCTATTTTGCTACATCAGAAGATGATGGGAAAGATGTTATTAGCGATATATTTACATATACATTGGATAAAAAAGAGAGTCGATCACAAGATCGTGAAATAGACTATCTATTTACAATCTCTTCTCATAAGACTACTTCATCTGAGGTGTTCCTTTATATTGAATGCAGAATAAGAAATAGTAATCAGTGGGAATCTTTGAAGAAATTTAGATATAAACTGTCCGTAGCAATTGAACGTGATTTCTTCTTTTAACAAGAATAAATATGAAAGAGTTAGATCAAAAGATAAATAAGGTTTTTGGGGGTAAGGTAGTTCGTAAAGATTTGACGAGCCGTATTAAGGGTAATGCGGTAGTTCCTACATATGTATTAGAGTATTTATTAGGACAGTATTGCGCTACGAATGACGATAAAACTATTGAAGAAGGAATAGATCTTGTAAAACAAATTATAACTCAACACTTTGTTCATAGAGATCAAGCCGAAGTCATTAAAGCTATTATTCGAGAAAAAGGGAATCATCGTATTATTGATAAAGTTTCGGTACGATTAAATGATAAATTTGACCTATATGAAGCTAGTTTTGCGAATATTAGTTTACGTAATATTCCCATCAATGATGTATATGTAAAAAAACATCCTAAATTGCTTTCTGAAGGAGTGTGGGCTTTAATTAATATGGGTTATCTACCAATGAAAGACCCTAAAATTTCTCCTTGGATAGTAGAAAGTATTAAACCCATACAGATATCCTATGTTGATATCGAAGAATATAAAGAACTTCGAAAAGAGTTTACCACCGAAGAGTGGGTTGATCTATTGATGCAAACTATAGGTTTGAATCCTGAGGAGTTTTCGAGACGCTCAAAGCTGATTCAACTGACTCGCCTTATTCCTTTTGTAGAGAATAACTACAATTTGATAGAACTAGGCCCTAAAGGTACAGGAAAATCTCATATCTACTCTGAGTTATCCCCCCATGGGATTTTGATTTCAGGAGGTGAGGTAACAAAAGCTAAGCTCTTTGTAAATAACTCAACAGGGGATATTGGATTAGTTGGTTATTGGGATGTAGTGGCTTATGATGAGTTTGCAGGAAAGTCAAAACGAGTTGATCAAGGACTAGTTGACATCATGAAAAATTATATGGCTCAAAAGAGCTTTTCTAGGGGTACACATGTGTATCAAGCCGAAGCTTCTATGGTCTTTGTAGGCAATACCGATAACTCTGTTAACTATATGCTTAAACATTCAAATTTGTTTGAGGCATTACCCAAAGATTATTATGATCCTGCGTTTCTTGACCGTATTCATGCTTATATTCCAGGTTGGGAGGTTCAAAAATTAAGAAGTGAGATGTTTACTCGAGATTACGGATTTATCGTTGACTACCTGGCAGAGGTTTTAAAGCATCTTCGTAAAGAAGATTATACAAAATCCTATATAGATCTATTTGAGTTGTCTTCCACATTAACCACTCGTGATAAAACGGGTATTGAAAAGACTTTTTCGGGTTTAATTAAGTTGTTATTTCCTCATGGGGAGTATACAGAAGATGAAGCTCGTTCTTTGTTTGAATTTGCGATAGAATGTAGAAAAAGGGTGAAAGATCAACTCGAAAAGATGGATGAAACATTTAATGAGGATGAAGTTAAATTTAGATATATAGATAAATCTGGAGAATCTAAAGATATTGAAACTCTTGAACTGGTACAATACAGATCAAAGTATCAATTAGAAACTTCTAAAGAGTTAGGACAAACAATGCCTTTAGCCTCTCCAGAGCAAACTACAAAAGAAAAACACTTCAATGAATTAGCTCCCTCTCATATCGAAATTAGAGATAACCAAATGGGTATAAGTTATGAGTCCTTGTTTGGACCGTATCTTAAGAGTGCATCTGTTTATAAAATTGAAGATCCATACATTCGGAGGCCTTATCAGATTCGTAATTTTATGGAGTTGATACAGTTGATTTTACAGTATAAGACACCTGGAGAATATATTCGTATACATTTAATTACAAATAATGAAGAAGAGTATCTACCTCAGACTCTAAACAATTTTAAGACAATAGCATATTCTCTGAAAGAAGAAGATATTGACTTTACTTATGAATTCAAGGATGTTATACATGACCGAATCATTGATATGGATAATGACTGGCGTATTATTTTAGGACGAGGTTTAGATTTTTGGCAACGTGTAGATAGTGAATTTGATATAGCTTATTATGATCAGAAAAGTAGAAAATGTAAAGAATTTAAAGTTACTATTCTCAATCATAATAATAAATCACTATTAGAAGATTGCTAGAACTTTGCCTTAGATTAATATTTTATCAGAAGTTTTTGTATTCCAATAAATATAAAAAGGAATGTTTTGGTGAGAGATTTATTCTCTATCCAACATAAGCTTCTCAAGACAACAAAGGCTTGAATAACCTAGAATTATTCAGGCCTTTGTTGTCTTGATTCCTTTATAATTCCTAGCTGATAAGGCAATAAAAAGAGGGGGAGGTATTCTTTTAGCTCTAAGCGTAAAATGTCTAAAGCTTTGCAGATGCGATCATTGACTAGTTGGGTAGATATTCGATGCTGTTACACGCAGTGTATAAGTACAAATGGGTTGGGTTATGGGTATAGCCCAACCCGTTTTGTTTGAAAGAATACTTGCAGTTACTTACTCTGTTTGAACCTCTCCTCGTTAGGTATTTCTTGCAGAAGGGAGGTATGGGATGTTGTAGCCAGTTTGTTTTTTAAATCCTCTTTAGAGTAGATTAAGGAGAAGCTGCCTTGTGTTATTTTTTGACTATACCACAATGTCATATCTAGCAATTCGAAATTGTTAATGCCCGAAATTTCGTTTAGACTCTTGAGGGCATAATAGAAATTAGTATCGTCTAAATTGGGGGTAATCTTTTCCTCCTTATTAATCTGCCAATAGGCTTTTTTTACTAAACTATCATAGATGGGGAAGTTTCCTGATCGAACAAAATGAATGTATTTGGATAGAAGAGATGTAGCTTTCAGTCCGTTGAGTTCTCTATTAAAACCATAGGATTGCTTGAAAAGTTCCTCCAATTGCTCATAACTACCTTTTTGAATGAGGGCTTGTTCTGTATCATGAATTGCTTTGGCTAAATCATCAATACCAAAGTATCTTTTACTCATATTGGTAGAGAAAAGAGAATCTATCACAAGAAGTCTTAGTTTGATGTTGTAGAAGGTTTGTTCTCTTGTCTTTTTAAAGGTCTCTTTAATGAATTCTTTTTCTTTCAAATAAGGAGAGTCCTTTAGTCGTTCCATTATCTGTTCGGAGAATAATTTTAAATCTTCTAAATTACTAATCTGTGGTTGATAGGGTTTAGTCATGGTTTATGTGCTTTTTATTAAAATAATCTTTCAAAAGAAAGGAACAACTTTTTAAGAAGCATTGTCTCTTTATGCCTTCTCAATGTACACTTATTATTTCACTATGAACCTCTCAATTATAAAAATAGCCTGTCTCGTGAAAAGACAGGCTATTGGATAAGTATAAAGTATTTCTCTTATTTCTTACGATTCTTTACGTATTTATCTAGCCATTCATCTTGCTCCCAAAGCATGTGGAAGATAGATTCTTTTGCTTTGTAGCTATGGCTTTCAAAAGGTAATAATACCAAGCGGGTAGGAGCACCAAAACCTTTCAAGGCATTGAAGTAACGCTCACTCTGCATGGTGTGAGTACCTGTATTGTTGTCATTGGCTCCGTGAATAAGCAGTAGAGGAGTCTTCATCTGATCTACGTGCATAAAGGGAGACATAGTGTTGTAAACCTCAGGAACATCCCAATAAGTACGTTGCTCATATTGGAAGCCAAAAGGAGTTAGTGTACGGTTGTATGCACCACTACGAGCAATACCTGCCGCAAATAAATTACAATGAGAAAGAAGATTGGCTGTCATGAAAGCACCGTACGAGTGTCCACCTACTGCTACCTTATCTCTATCAATGTAACCTAGTTCATCTACAGCATCAATTGCAGCTTCAGCATTGGCTACAAGTTGCTCAATGAATGTATCATTGGGTTCTTCATTTCCTTCGCCCACAATAGGGAAAGCCGCATCATCAAGTACAGCATAACCTCTAAGTACCCAATAGATAGGCGAGGTTTTATAAGGCTGAATAAATTTATTGGGGTTGGTGGTTACTTGTCCTGCACTAGCTATATCCTTGTATTCAGTAGGGTATGCCCACATAAACATCGGAAGTTTTTCTGTTTTAGCCGTGCGGTCATAATCTGCTGGTAAGTAAAGAGTACCACTTAAAGGCACACCATCTTTACGTTTGTATTGGATGACTTCTTTGTAAACACCAGCCAACTTTTCAAAAGGGTTTTTGAAGAAAGTTACGGGTATGGGTGCAATACGTTTTTTAGCATTGTAGATATAGTAATTCGGATATTCGGTTTGAGATTGCAATCTTACTAAATATTCTCCTCTCACGGGGTCGATAACGCGTGAGATATCTAAGCTCTTATCTGTGTATTTTGATTCAAAGATACGGTTTGTCTTTTTAGTCTTGAAGTTGTATTCATCTACAAAAGGGAACTGACCATCGGGGCGGAAACCATCACCTACTAGATAGGCTTTACCAGCTTTCATACGAAGCACATAACGGTCGTACTGATTTCTTTCTGTATCAAAATCTCCTGGGTTTTTATACTTATCTTGATAGTTGTAGTCGAAGAGTATTTCAGCCTCTTTCTCAGGATTGGATGGATCTATCAAATAGGTCTTTTGGTTACGCGTATCAAACCATTGGTCGTACACGATAGCCGTATTTGTATCTCCCCAAGTAATGCCCGCATATCTATTTATGGTCTTCGTTAGAAAGCTTGGCTCTCCATCAAATGGAGCTCTAAGTTGGTAGATAAAATCTCTGTACTCCACTTGGTTTGCTGCATCCCCCTTATCTTGAGCTTCAGCCCAGTATAAAGTAGCTGGTTCGTCTGCTCTCCAATAGATGCTTCTCTTTCCTGTATAGGTTGACATGAAGCCTTTTGGCATACTTTCAATAAGAGGTTTATGATTAATTTCCTTTACCAGTTTACCCTCTTTAGTAAGTACTACCGTTTTTGTAGGGAAACGATAAGCGGGTACTACATAAGAGTATGGACGAGTGAAAGTTGAAACCAAAACATATTCTCCATCGGGAGAGAAAGAGAAGTCTGTGTACAAGTCTTTACCTGCCCATAGAGTAGCATTTCCCTCTAAGTCGATGTAGTATAACTCTGAATTTACAAGTGTCTCAAAGTTCTTCTCATCAGTAGGGTTCTGTAATAAGTCTTGATAAGTACGATTGGGCGATTGCTTTCCCACTTCACTAATAGAAACTATCGGACCTTTAGGAAGAACCTCTGAGTTACTAATAAGCTCAGGGCTATCGGTTGGACGGATATATACAATAAAGCCTTTGCCGTCTTTAGTCCATGTATAAGGTCGACCAATAGTAGCATTTAAGTTGTCCTTTGTTAGGCATTTCGCTTGTAAGGTTGTCATATCTGCCACCCATAGTTCTACACCTTTCTCTGTTGTATTTGTAAAAGCTAGTTGGGTTTCATCGGGAGACCATGTTAGGTAAGCGATACGAGCATGGCTAGGAAGACCTTGGATTTGTTTCTCCTCTCTACTCTTAAAATCTTTGAAAGTAAGGTTGTTGTAATAGCTCATTGTACTTTCAATACGAGTAATCGGGTTGATGCGAAGCCCTGCTAATCGAAGTTCTGGCATAGCCAAATCTTCTAGGGTGTCGTAAGTATTATAATGATTCAATACCATTTTAGTAAGCCTACTATCCATTTTAGGAATAGGAGCTCTTTCGTAATCAGCTACTTCCAAAATCTCTTTGGGTGGTTTCTGATAATCCAACTTCTCTTGTCCAAAAGTTGGTGCGGATAATCCCAGCATAAAAAATAGGGTTAATGTTAAGTTTTTCATAAATAGTTTTAGGATTTATATTAATTTCAGTACCAAAATAAGAAGACTATTTTGAATAATCCATACAAATGATAGAATATTATTTGTTGATTTACTGATATATATGGTTCTTCTGCTCAAGGAGTGAGCCACAGTGAATCAGAGTATCTTGGAGAATGATGTATTTTATCTGAAAAATATAAAGTAAGAATTTTTCAATTCCTCCAAGATTGTCTTATTTTGCATAGATATTAATAGATTGTAAACATGAATCAAAGGATAGAAGTTGTAGGAGCTGTAATTGTTAAAGAAGGAAAGGTGCTGTGTACCCAACGTAGTGTCACTATGCGCTTACCTCACAAGTGGGAGTTCCCAGGAGGAAAAGTAGAAGCGGGGGAGACCTTAAAGGAGGCTTTGGTGCGTGAAATCAAAGAGGAATTGGATTGTGTCATTCAAGTAAATGAAAAGATTACACGTACCGAGTTTGATTACACCAAAAGTAAAATAGCACTGAATACCTTCTATTGTAGTTTGAAGGGAGATGATATCGAGTTACTTGAGCATGAAGCTATGAAGTGGGTTGCCCCAAAGGAGTTGTTAAAGCTAACATGGGCTCCAGCTGATATCCCTACCGTAAGAATGATAATGAGGCAAATGAATGATTAATTACAACGAAATATGCTGGATATAAGTAAATATATTGAAACAGGCAGTATCAATAACCTAAAAGTAGGGGCTACTTTAATAAGGGTTGAAGAAGAACTGGGTGAGATACAAGATTATGAAAAGATGTACTTTGATACATCCGATCCTACTGCTGGATTCTCCATCTATCGGGACGGGATAGAATATATGTTTATCGACTATAAACTCTATGGTATTAACATTGATATGGTAGATAATCAGTTTTGCCTGAATCCCTTTTATCAGTTGAGCACCCATACCCCCCTATCGGTACTACTCGCTTTTTTGACCTACAAGGATTTAGAATGGAGCTTTTACTCCAAAGATACGTACGATAAGACATTGGCTATCCAACTAGAGTCGGGGGTGAAGTTTTCCTATCAGTATAATGAAGACAATGAGTTGGTATTGATAGGCTTTTATAGCTATGCCAAGATCAAATAGGGCTTGGGTATCCATGAAGAAATGGCGCATGATACTGTTGTAGTAGCACACGCCATTCCGAAAAGAAATTTAGGGTCTATCCTAAAAGCAAAATTAGACTCTAGAATAATATCTATCAGAGCTTCATATTCGAGAAGGGGGTGAATAGGAGCCCTTTGTTGAAAGACGGTTATTTCTTTGTCTATTTTTATCCTTAGTGGTTGTGAGAGCAAACATGATCTTCTCCATGAGAAGCACAGCCCACACCAGAGTCGGTAAGATTACCTTCTAGGTATGCTTTAACGACTTCGTTTACATCTCCAGAACAACCACGTACAACTTTAATATTATTATTGCCTAGTACATTAAGAGCTCCGTTGCCCATATTACCAGCAAGCATAACTTTTACACCCATTTCTTGTAGGGTAGTAGCTACGCCCGATTTACATCCACAGCCACTAGGAGCATCAAAACGTTTTGTTTCAGTAATATTCTTGCCTTCATCTACTGTATATAGGGTGTAAAATTCGCAGTGACCGAAGTGGTTATCTACCTGACCGTTTTTTGTTGGAATAGCAATAATCATAATCTTATCTTTAATTTATATGGCCAACTCGCACGGAGCGACTTGGAGTAATGTTTTGGTTTATGAATGGAAAGTTTCCTCTATATATTCGTAAGCCTATTGAAGTTATGGAACAGATCGAATAAAAGAGTTTGACTTAGAAAAATAGATTCACTTTTCATTCTTTTTTTGTTATCGCTTACAAACTTATATTTTCTTTCTTTATTTATCAAACAGATAATGTCTATCTTTACATTGATAAAATCGATTAGATATGACATTACAACAATTACACTATATAGTAGCTGTACATGAATACCGACATTTCGGTCAGGCGGCTACAGCGTGCAAGGTTACTCAATCCACGCTTAGCTCGATGATACAGAAGCTAGAAACAGAAATGGATGTGGTAATTTTCGATCGTAAATCTCAACCTGTAGAACCCACTGCTTTAGGTCAGAAATTGATAGATCAGGCAAAGGTTATTTTATATCATACTTCGCAATTTGAAGAAATTGTAGAGTTGGAACGTCAGCATGATCAAGGAGATATCAGTTTGGGAGTTCTTACTACGGTAGCTCCTTACATATTACCAGCACTCTTCAAAAACATTAGTAAGAATGCACCCAAGGTAAACTTAGAAGTATCCGAACTTCGTTCTATGCAGTTGGTACATAAGTTGCAACGTGCCGAACTTGATATGGCTATTATGACAACACCCGTGGGTATGCCCGATTTGATTGAGATTCCGCTCTACAAAGAACGCTTTTTTGCTTATGTAGCACCTAGTCATCCCCTATATTCTCACGCTTCTATTTCACCCAATGAATTTGAGGACGACAAAATGTGGTTGCTCAAAGAGGGGCATTGCTTAAAAAACCAGGTGCAAAATATTGGCCCAGCCAATTCTCAATTTATCTCTGCGTATGAGGAAGGAAGTATTGATACCTTAGTGCGTATTGTCGATGCCAATGGAGGTTATACTTTAATTCCCGAGCTGCATATCGACTTACTGAAGCGTTGCCAGAAGCGTAATATTCGTCCGTTAAACTATCCTGAGCAGATAAGAGAAATCTCTTTGGTGGTGCGAAATGATTTTGTGAAGGAACGATTGCTAAATATCTTAGTAGATCAACTAAAAAAGATAATTCCACAGACTATGATAAACCAAAGACTTAAAAAGTTTTCGGTGAAAATCTAAGCAATACCAGATTGAATTTGTTCTATACTGAGTAGTACACTGAAATATAAACTAGTCTTATCCTTATGAAACGAATTACCAAAAATACGCAGCTTTGTATGTCGCTGGCTGCACGACCCGGAAACTTCGGGACACTCTTCCAAAATTATTTGTATGAGAAACTCGATTTAGATTATATCTACAAAGCCTTTACCACTACAAATTTGGGAGATGCCATACGGGGTATCCGTGCTTTAGGTATTCGGGGTTGTGCCATCTCTATGCCTTTTAAAGAAGATTGCATCCCTTTGCTCGATGCACTCGATCATTCTGCAAATACAATTCAATCGGTGAATACGATTGTGAATACCGATGGACAGCTCAAAGGCTACAATACAGACTATATTGCTATCGAACAACTTTTGAAAGAAAATAAGATAGATAAGAATCTTCGATTTGCTTTGCGAGGCAATGGGGGTATGGCAAAAGCCGTTTTGGCTGCCTTAGCCAATAATGGCTATAAGAATGGGGTAGTAATTGTTCGTCGTCCCGAAGCAGGGAAGGCTTTGGCTACAGCCTATGGCTATTCCTATCTATTGGAGTCGGAAGATTTTGAAGCTGATCTATTGATCAATGCTACCCCCATAGGTATGGCAGGAGGTAAGGAAGAATTGCACTTATCTTTTACTTTGGGGCAAATCGAAAAAGCTCAGGTGGTTTTTGATGTAGTAGCTCTTCCCATAGAAACTCCCTTACTAAAAGCGGCAAAGCAAGCATCTAAGGTAACAATTTCGGGAGCAGATGTGGCAGTTATTCAATCCTTAGAGCAGTTTGTGTTGTACACAGGTGTACGTCCTCCTTTAGGTACAATTGTTGAGGCTAGAGATTACACCCATAGGGCTATAAGTGGAATGTAAAGATTTGTAATGAATGGGGGTTTTAATATCTCTGAACGATTCAATATCTTTATTAGATATTAAAAAGATTTAAATTCAATTCTTTATTTAGTGTTTATATTCTGAATTGATTATTATTGTTCGCAATAATTATATTTATTGAGTTTTGCTTCGCAGGTTAATTTACGAGTACAGCCCTGCGAGGCATTATTTTTTTATACCATCATTCCATGTAGAGCGTATAATTCTATTAAGCCCTAGGACCCTGGTTTAGTCTTAATTATTTGGAGTACACTGCCTTGCAATAGCTGTCATTTATCTTTCCTCATTTTATATGGCACATTGTAAATAATGTATGCAGATATCTTTGAAAGGCAATATGATTTCCCATAAGTTTTTCTTTTTTTCCAAAAATGTTATATAACATATTGCTATCTGATAATTCTTTTATGGGCATCACATGGGTATGTGAGTTTGATTTCATCTTCTTCTGTCGTGATAAAATCAAATTTGTGAGAATATCGTTGTTCAAAAAATTTCATATTATTTTAGAACTTATTATCTTGCATTCAAACACACAAAGCTAATGCCCATAACCTTTTTAAAGACATTAGTGTAATATAAAAGTACTATGAAAAACTTCGTGATAAAATTATTTGTAGGATTAGTGATTTGTCTGGGTGTAGGAGGGTGTACTTCGCAAGACGAGAACTTTATTCAGTCTGTTGCTACAGTGAAAACAGAGTCGGCTATTGTTAAACAATACATTGAGGATAATTCTTATATTGATGTGAATATTAAAAAGATATCGCATAAGCTGGCTGCTCCAAAAGGAAATGAGGTATTGGAAACCGATTTGTTGAATTTAGTAAAAGCAGCCGTATATCGCTTTTATAGCCATGTGCAAAAGGTTGATGGTATTTATGTGTGCAGTGTAGATTCTGCTCAAGATATTCATGTTTCCGAACGTGTGTTTAACTTTCTTCAGCAAGATTTGGCTCAGATGAATAAGGAAATTTCTTCTTTGAAAGAAAGAGGGAAAGATATTACTCACTTAGAGATTCAAGAAGGCTATCTAAATTCTCTCTTGGAATAGAAATCAAATTGATAATCATATATGGAAAAGCACTCTAGCAATAGGGTGCTTTTTTTATGTGATATAGTTAAGAAGAGTTTTTTATTTATTGAGCATTGTATAATGCCCAGAAGCTTAACTTTGAACTATTTTGCACGAAAAATCTATACACTCTTAAGGATTTGTCGTATCTTTAACTACTAATTCTTGTTTAGACAATTATATTTAGTAGACTGAACACCCACAAATAGGGCCTTACTGAATATCTTGTTTGTAATATCCCTAATAATGCTGTATCTTATTTAAGTATATCAAATAGGTTAATAGGTCTATACAAGAGTCTTTATTAACTTTTTAAATCACTCATTACAAAACTATTAAAAGGAAATCTATGATTAAAGTTAGCAGTTTTGAAGAATTCGCAAAATACACTGGGCAAGAGTTTGGCGTATCTGACTACATGAAAATTTCGCAAGAGCAAATTAATCAGTTTGCTGATGCCACACTTGATCATCAATGGATACATGTGGATGTTGAACGTGCAAAGAAAGAGAGTCCATTCAATAGCACAATAGCACATGGCTATTTAACTTTATCTATCTTACCTCATCTTTGGGATGAAATTATGGAGGTGGATAATGTGCAATCTATGATAAACTATGGTATTGAAAATCTTCGCTTCCAAGAACCTGTTTTGGTAGGCGATGAAGTACGCCTAAGGGTTAAACTAAAATCATGTAGAAACCTACGTGGTGTGGTGAAAACCGAGATGGATGCTTCTTTAGAAATTAAAGGAAAAAAGAAGAATGCGTATGACGCTACCATCGTTTTTCTCTATTATTTTAAATAATTGTCTCGTCCTAATATAGCGTTACAACAAAAAGATGAATAGAATGAAAGAATCAAAAAGTCAGTATGTTAAACGCACGCAAAAGGATTATACTTTATCCTTTAAATTAGAAGTAGTCGGTCAAATAGAACGAGGAGAGCTCTCCTTAAGTGAGGCTCGCTTAAAATATGGAATCCAAGGACACAATACTATTCGTGTTTGGTTACAAAAATATGGTAACTTTGACTGGGAAAATCAATGCCCCAATAATATGACAAAGAGTAAAACTCAAACGATATTAGAATTAGAGCAAAAAATTAAGCTCCTAGAGAAGCAGAATGCAACTTTAGAACATAGAGCAGAGCAGTCAGATCGGAAAGCTGCCATATTTGACATGATGATTGATATGGCTGAACAAGAATATAATATCTCTGTAAGAAAAAACTCCTTACCCGGGTTGTCGACCACTATAGTGAAAAAGAAGAAATGAGCATTAGCTCAACCTGTAAACTTCTCGGGTATGATAGACAGGTTTATTATCGATCTAAAAAATCCTTTAGGCAAAAACGACTAAGAGCATCAAAAGTGATTAATTTAGTCCAAGGTGTGCGCCAGATAATGCCGCGTATAGGCACTCGTAAGCTGTATTTTCTGCTTCAAGAACAATTAAATAGACTTGGAGTAGGACGTGATAAGTTATTCTCTATACTTGCAGCTAATCATATGCTCATTAATCCTGAAAAGAATTATAAAACAACCACTAACTCACATCATCGTTTTAGAAAATACAAAAATCTTATAGAACTACTAGACATTAATCGTCCAGAACAAGTCTGGGTCTCTGATATTACATATATTGGAGGTCGGGGTAACTATTATTTAAGTTTAATAACAGACGCTTATTCAAAGAAAATTATGGGATATAACCTATCTACTAGCTTGGCCACAGCAGGAAGTTTAAAGGCTTTAAATATGGCCAATAGAAATAGAATCTATAAAGAAAAAGAGTTGATACATCACTCCGATAGGGGTATACAGTATTGTAGTAATGAATATCAAAAGAGACTAAGACAAATGAAAATAACACCCAGTATGACTGAAAGTTATGACCCCTATGCTAATGCAATTGCTAGAAAGAGTCAATGGTATATTAAAACAAGAATTTCTTTTAGAGAAATATAAGGTTGATTTAAAAACAATGAAAATTTTGGTCAAACAAGCTATTGAGATATATAATACACAAAGACCACATTACTCCTGTAATATGAAAACCCCACAAGAAATGCACCTACAACAAGAGATTAAAATAAAAAAGTATAAAAAACAAAATCCAGCTGTAGAAGAATCTCTACAACTGGATTAATGATTTATATTTGTGTAATAAACTGTATCGTTTATTTAGGACGAGACAAATAAACCTCGAATCTATTTATACTCGTAGGGTATAAATTTAAGATATTAAAAAGTAGGCTATTTTACCGTATGGGGTAGAGTAGCCTACTTTTTTTAGTGTTGAGCCATTGCAAAGAAACAGAGCTCTTGGTAAGAGTATTTATGTATCTGGGTTATGAAGATGCGATATCAGGGTTAAAAGAGTAACATGTCGGTGTCATGTCATCATCATGTCGGTGTCAAAGTGTAGGATGTGGTATAATAACTTCTGGACATAGATTTCTCTTTGTGTCAAAATAATAGAGAAAGGTGGATTTCTAAAAAAGAAGAGCCTACCTAAAATGGAATTAGATAGACTCTTGTTAATACTGAATATGTTCTTTTATTAAGATGTGCTATTGCCCGTTTCTTTCCTTGCGGGACATTCGAGTTCGGATGATGATATCTATCACTAGTAATATAAAAATAGTTATAAAGATAGACGTCATCTTGGCATTCTTTGTGACAATGGAGTAGATGGTTTGGAATGTGTTTTGAAATACATCCGAAATGCTAGTCCAAGTAATGTTGTAATAAAAGTATACAAATATCGCTGTGCCAATAAATGCAGCACAACAGAGCAAGAATGTAATATTATACCAATGGTTTGCCTTTTGCTCTCTCTTTAAGGCTTCTTGCTGTATTCTCTGCATCAGTTTCGATTCAAAAGAGGAGCTAGGTTGCTCTAGTTCTATCTTTTGAAATAGACTACGCAGTTTGTCATTATTTCTATTTTCTCTCTCTTTCATACCTTCATCATTTTAGTCATCTCGCTGTACAAAACCTTCCTCGTTCTGTGTAGTTTTACTTTGAGATTGGATTCTGTTAATCCTGTAATTTCGCTCATTTCCTTGATAGAGTGTTCGTCTAGATAGAACAAACTAATTAGTAAGGCATCTTCACTAGGCAGTCTTCCTATCGCTTTTTTGAGATAGTGCAGCTGCTGCTCTAGTTCAAGAGCCTCTATCAGCTCTTCACTAGCCTTAGAATCAGATAAATCTTGATAATCTACCTCGTAGTTGATAGCTTCTTTCTTGTTGCTCCTAATATACATCAGTGCCTCATTGTAAGCAATGGTATATAGCCAAGTGGAGAACTTAGATTTACCTTTGTATTTGGTCAAAGATTGATAGACCTTTAAAAAAATATCTTGTGTTAAATCCTCAGCAATATCTTTTCGGCGAACAATACGACTCACTACTGTAAATATCATCCGCTCGTAGTTGCGGACAATATATACAAAAGCATCAGCATCCCCGTTAATAACACGGTCAATAAAGTATTTGTCGTCTAGTTGTTCCATTCTATATCATCTGATGCTGAAGATGTCCTTTGGTTACAAAATAGATATAAAAAATATTTTGTAGGCCTTGCTATATAATAAGGTGATACGAGTAAAGATAAAGAATCTTTAGATTTTAATTTTAAAAAGTGTAACCTTTCTCTTTCTTGTGCATCATACTCTATGAAAACAAATAAGAATATTAATTATTAAAACAATAAAATTATGGGCGAATTAGTTCCAATAGTCATACCCTTGGGGTTCTTTTATTTCTTTTATAAGATGTGCGAGTTATTTGTAACCCGTAAAGAACGAATTGCAATCATCGAGAAAATATCTGCCGACTTGCCAGGAGAGGCTTTTAGTAATACTTACTTTAGTAATCACACCAAGTTTACAAAGAGTACAGCTCTACATATTGGCTGCCTATTGATCGGTATCGGTCTAGGTATTGCAATAGCTTGTGTTATTGATGTATCCATATCCAATTCTGTGTACGAAATGGATTATAGAGTGAAAGATGCTTTAAATATATTCTACCCTGCACTTTCTGCTTTGTTTGGAGGTATAGGATTGGTGATATCTTACTTTTTAGAAAAGAAATATCGAGCAAAAGAATAAGTATTTATTAGTTGTGTGTATAAGAGGTGTCTCTTAAGATGAGATTTTTTTATGAAAAAGAGCGAGCAGTAGTAATACATGCCCGCTCTTTTATTGTAATAACCTTTTTTAGGTTAAGAAAGAGACAAATTTATATTATATAAGTATCTAACTTCTATGCAGTAGATATTGTTCATTTTTTATGAAGAAATCTTCTTTTTCAGCATAGAAAGGAATAAACATATTGTCAAATATAAAAGTTCTATTGAATAAACCCAATTATTAAGAAGATAATGTTGATCCAAACTATTTTCATTGCTCTTATATGAAAGTAATTTGCTTGAAACTGACTGCTATTTATAAGTATGTTTGTATAAGTATGTCAGTTGGCCTCTTTGTAAGATAGTTGTATATGAAATTAGTTTAAGGTAGCTCAAGTTGAAAAGAATCGGGTAGTTTATTCAGGCTCATTAATCCACTTACCAAAATATAGTATTCGGGCAGACTGCCATCTGTACTCCATTTCAATTCGAGCCCTAGGAGCTGAGAAGTGGTTTTCCCTATGTCAAACCCAAAAGCTTCCAACGAAGGGCGTATCAAGTTGGGAAATCTACAAGGTTGGTTGTCTTTGCGTGTACAAGATTCTTCAGGGCATAAGTGGCACGAGCCCGCATAATAACTTCGAGTGCCTGCAAACTCTTTCTCTAGTCGCAATAACTCTTGGTCTATCAAGGCTCTAACCTCGAACATCACGTCGCTTCCTGCCTTTTTTGTTTTCTCCACTGTCTGGTTTTGATCTCTAAACTCTTTCGTAAAACAAACCTGTGTTCCTATAATATAGGTGTAAGGATATGTGTTGATTAGTGGTATGGGATCATAACTAAAGGGAGGGCAAGCCCAACTTTTGGTGTATCTATGGCATTGCTTACAGAACTCTATAAACTTTTCGGGTTGGCTGTACTCTTGTAGATATTGTGAAGTAGGTATAAAAGTGACTGTATTTTTCAGCGTGTATTTCATGATATTCAGTAGATTAAAACGTATCCTATCTTATAATTTAGATTAAAGCTACAAATTAAAATGCGTACGAAGATCTATTTCAAGAGAGAGAATGAGAATAAAAAAGTTGGAATAGGAATTATTAAGAAGATTTTGCAGCTTTAAACGTTAAATCTGATACCAATTTGTGTAATAAATAAGAAAATATAAGGCTTAATAATAAAAAAGTGTTATCTTGCATTACATAAGATAGAAACCTAATTAAAACCTTAACTATACATAATGAATATCCATGTGGGATATTTAGAATTTTGATTAAACCTTAACTATGAAAAGATCTATATGTTAATTCTCTGATAAGCTCTAATCTTTCACAAATGCTACTGGATAGAGTAGATAACTTTCTTTTTTAAAGAGCTTTCATTCCATGTCCTTTTGGGCATCCATAGATTTTCTAGGTAAAAGGCTTCTTAGGCATTAAGAAATCCTTAGAACAAAATTCACTTGTATTTATACATGTTGTATTTTTTAGTGTCTAATAAAGTTACTAGTTGATTTAATAAAAATGATGTATTTAGTGTTAGTTTATAGTTGTCGCTAGATAATGATTTGATAAAGGTAATATAGCGATCGAGTGCAAATGATACGACAAATACCATAATAGTTCATAATAAAATAGTGTGTGATTGATAGTTAGTTTTTTCATTGATTTATTTTTTAGTATCATTTGCGATAAGGCACTCTAAGTGATTAGGGTGCCTTATTGAGTTTTATAGACTGAGCCATTTGCCTTTCTATTTACTTGAATAAGTTAAGGATGAATGTGCTTTGCAAGATATAAAACAAAAAGAGTATAGTTCGTGAGAACCATACTCTTTCCTTAATATCCTATGGGAGAAGATTATTTAGATTAAGCTATCTAATAAATCTTTCACACTTTGTCTCTTTCCTGAATAGCCATTTTGTCCACACCACAAAGAGATGAATTGTGGGTTTTGATTCTTCCTAGCTGATTTGCGGATAGACTTAGTTAGGCTATTTTGTGTCGGGTAGGGAAGGATGGCATTTTCGGGCTGACTGTCTATTAGTGCAATAAACTCATTGCGAATCCCTCTCGCATATTTGCCAGAGAATGCTTTAGTCAGCACTGTGTTATCTTGTTTCTCTTGAATTATACTCTCTTTATAAGCCTCTATAGCACCACTTTCATCTGTCAGTAGAAAGGCAGTACCCATTTGTACAGCTATAGCTCCAAGCTCCCTTGCTTTCTGAATATCTGGCTTGGTCATAATTCCGCCCGCAGCTATTACAGGAATGGCAACAGCCTTTACCACTTGAGGCAGTAAGGTTGTCAAAGGTATTTGTTGCATGGGTTCTAAGAATCCCCCTCTATGTCCACCTGCTTCGATACCTTGTGCAATGACGATATCTATTCCCGCTTTTTCTATTGCTAGTGCTTCCTCTACGCTTGTTGCAGTTGCCATAGTCAATATGTCATTGTCCTTCAAGCGCTGTATGACCTCCTTGCTTGGAATACCAAAGACAAAAGAGCAAATAGGTACCCGTAATTCAATCAGTTTATCTATTTGCTGATTGAATCTTTTCAAGTCTTTCTCGGGATTATTGGAGGGCAACTGAGGTGTCAGTTCAAACTTTTTGTAGATAGGGTCTAGCGCTTTGATTGCAATTTGCACTGCGTCAGGATCTACAATGTACTTTTCGGGTACAAAAAGATTAACCATAAAGGGCTTATGGGTTAAAGACTGAATCTCTTTAATGTCTTCCTCCATTTGAGGAGTTTTGATATAGCCAGCGGCATAAGAACCTAGTGCACCTAAGTTACTTACCTTGCTTACCAGTTGTGGAGTAGTAATGCCTCCAGCCATCGGAGCTTGAATGATAGGGATTTGTAAATTTAAGTGCTTCATACACTTTTATATTTAATCTGAATTTTATAGTCTAACAATTAAATACAAAAATACGTATTTTGATTGATATTTTGAAGTCATTTGCGTTAAAATAGTGTCATTTAGATATTATAGCTCTTTCTGCTATTTGTTTTGCATTGAATATCAATAGTTTATAGATAGTATTTAAGAGTTTGTAAAAAGAATAAACAATGTTAATCCAGAAAATATACAATCTATGTAAGAGCTGTGTTCTCTCATAAAAGCCTACTGACTACATTCTATAAGCTAAAAAGGGTGTTTTGCTTACAGTTCGTAACTTGATATAAAATCCCCCTATCAACTATGAATCAGATGGGTTCATTGACAAAAAGAAACTTGGTATATGGGGATTAAGATAGGGGTTGGGCATAAAAAAAGAGCGTATAAAACGCTCTTTTGTAGATAAATAAAAACTTGTAATATGAATATAGTTCAAACTAATTATAAAACGTATTTTAAAATCTATGTAGTTAGCAATGCCTATACATAGGCTTATTTTCTAATTCTAACAGTTGCTTTTTGCATTTTGCTTCTGGTAAGAAGTACTGTACTAGCTACTGCGATGAGAGATAAAATTAATAATTGCATAGTTATTATTTGTTAAGTTAAAATTTAGCTTGCTGGTAGAAATCCATTATTCTACTAGCGTATTCCACTCGGGATGTGCTTTTATATACTCTTGTGCAACAGGACACATTGGAAAAACAACATGTTCTTTGCGCTTTATTTCTTGTAGAGATTCCTCCATTAGAACAGGGATTACTTCATCACTCTCTAAAGAGTTAGGAATTTCGGTATGTGTCATAAATACCACACCTTGAGGTGTTAATATGTACTCCACTATTGCTGTTGTGTCGTTGATTTTTAATTCAAATCGATTAAAATCCTCATTGTTTGTAAATTGAAAATTCTTCATTTTTTCTAATATTTAATAGTTCTTGTCATTTTTACCCATATACTATTCATTGGGGATACAGACTATTTGATTCTTGGGGACTCAACACAATAGTATTAAATAAATTATGTACAAATAACGCAATTAAAGGTGAGCTTGTTTGGTTGGATCAGAATAGTTTAGTCACTATTGACATTTGTTATAGTAACTAAAGTTTTACCCTCTCAAAAGAGGGGTTTATTTACATACTTTTACGAAGTAGGTCAGTAGAATAAGTCTGGTATATAAAGACAGTACGTAGAAATACAGTCTTCCGTCTCAGAATAGTTAAATGATACAGATAGGGTGGGGCGAGGGTGTAAGTTGGCTACAGGGGTTCAACTTCTTCCAAGCAGTAAATCTCCTTCTCCAAGTCGAAATTTAGCTTGAATTTCTCTGCTATGATGTTTGTAATTCGTATTGCCTTCTCCCAGCCTCCACAGCATTCAGGACTTAGTGCAATAGTTACCAGCTTGATTTTATCCATACACTTCAAGATATTGTCGCATAGCACCCTAATAGATTCATCGGTGTATAATTGGAACTTGTTATCAGCAAAGAAGTAGTCAATGTCTAGATTGATAAGCCATTGGTTTGTATCCTTCTCTTCCTCGGCACGATCTGTTTCATCTATCCAATTGGCAATATGAGTAGGTAACTCATAGCCGTAGGGGTTGTAATAGATGTTGAAGTCGTTTTTATTTTGGCAATAGGCATTGCAAGCAAAGAAGCACTTCTTAAACCAATTGGGGTAGAGGTTATTGAGAAGTAAGATGTAGTTGGCGTAATTGAACACTTTTATCGGCAGGTTACTTGTTGCATCTCTATACTCTAAGTTTGTAAAATCATGAATGCTCAGTGGATTTATACTTTGAATGTGTTGGTATGCCTCCTTAGGCGTTTCATTCCACAAATCCATATGTTGGTCGATATGGAATAGATTATAGCTTTCATCGGGGTTCAACTCTTGTAGCCAGCACCAGCCAGCAGCCAAGTGATTATCCATAATGTAAAACTTATCTTGTTTAAATAAGAAATTCAGTTTATCTATCCCCGATTCTTTTTGATATAAATCTTTTGTCGGTTCTAAAATCCACATGTTTTGTTTTATAGTTAAATGTTTTGTGTTCACCTTTATACCTCAAGGTAACCATTATAAAGATGAAAAGAAAGGATTTGTTTGCTTATTTTGGGCGTTATATGTTAATAATGAGGCTTTTAATGATTGAATGTCTGGCCTTTGTTCCAAAATTATTCGTAGGTGAGACTTGCTTTCATTAGAGCACTTTTAATTCAGGGAAAGAAGCTGTGTAAGTGTTTGAATGCTATCGTATTACAAGGATATTACTAGCAGGGGCAAAATGGATCTTTTTTAGGGGTATTCTGTCAAATAATAAAAGCTGGATAGTTGTATGTTTATGTCAATCCCTATATTTGCATATAGAGATTTGAGAGATTTTCATATATGTATTAGTTTTGTAAGGTTTGAAGGAGCAGCTTTAGGGTTGCTCCTTTTTTTGTTACCTAATTTCTCTTATCTGTGTTGAGAGATTTTCTATTCCTGCTCATTGTTCTTACTCAAAATCAATAAACATGCTCTTGAAATTGATGATGGCTAGGTTGTACTGAGTAAAGACATCCTGACCCAAGTTTCCATCTAATCCTTTTAAAAATTGATATTCATTTTGGTTGACAGAAATTTGAGGCAAGTAGTTCTCCTTCGATCCTATTTTATATTGAAAATGAGGATAGACATATACCTCTTCATGGATCGTTCCACCCGCACCACCTCTGCCCACAGTTTCGAGTTGAGATTTAGCTACAATCTCCTCCTTATGACGATTAAAATAATTAACCGATAGCTCTGAACTTTTTGCTCCAGTATCGAGTGCCATTTTAAGAGTATCTTGCGGCGTTTCAACTATAACTACAGGGGTTTGTCCTTTAAGGTAGAGATTGGAGTACTTTCTACTCGATGGCTTTAGGGGAATATGGAGAGCATTGTGAGTTAGGTCTATTTTAATTTCTTGCATCTGTTTAATTAAAGGATAGCCGATGATACCCGAAATCTGATAATCAAGTTCAGGGAAGAAAAGATCGTTATCTTCTGCAATCAAGAAAACAACATTCTCAAAGAGTAGCTCACCTACATACAAACTATCTGCAACACCAATTTTGGTTTTTATCTGGATGTGAGTGGCTGTAGATACATTAATATCTGTTTCGTAAATTTTAAACCCCAAACGTTTTGCCTCAGAATGACTGATGGTAGAAGTTTGTGCTCCAGTATCAAAGATAAAGTGATCATGCACGCCTTTGCTAGATACGGGAATCATCAAATGATTAAATATGTTGTTGTAGATGGGTATAGTCGTATCTTTTGTTATATGAAGCTTTTGTTTCCCCACTAGAGCTTTTGCTAGGGTATAGTTGATTTTAAAGAGCGTGTTATAATCATTACTCTTGCTTTTTGTGAGGAGGTGAGAAAAATCTTCCAAGAGGGTACTATATACTTGAGCCGCCAGATGATACTGGAAGGTATTATTGTAATTCAACCCTTGTTGTTCTAATAGATGAACCACCTCCTGATTGCTTAATTTATTTCTATACTGATTGAGTAATTGGTTGATGGCAACGATAGATTGATTGTACTGTCCAAATGCACTATAGCAGTAAGCGTCATAATAAAGAAAGGTATTATGGCTAAAACTTCTAGGTAGTTTTTGTAATTCCGATCTCAGTTCAAGAAAAGACTCTTCTTGTAGTAGATGGTTCAATTTTTTGATCACAGGGTCTATAGGCTGATTACCTGCAAAGCCAATCAGAGAAACCCATAGACCTATTATTAAGAGTGCATATTTTTTCATTGAATAAGTTTAATCTATTAACAGCTTGACAACGGTTTTTGTTGAACAGACTAGGTAGAATGAAGTTCGTTCTATCATCTGTAAATGTATGATAAAATAGAGATAATGGAGGGCATAAAAGGCTTCATTTTGTGTTATTGTGTAAAATAGTATCCTACCTATAAAACGGATAGATATACATCCCGAATAATCGATTTTTAAAGTCTTAGTCAAAAACAGGTTTTATCGGTGTCAAAATCTCATCATGTCGGTGTCATGTCATTCTCATGTCGGTGTCAAGATGAAAGGATGTCTTTAGACCTAAAAATACTGAATAGATATACATTTTACCATCTTATAAGTATGCAGTTGAATTTATTTAAAAAAGTCCTATCTCGCAGATGTTCGATAGGACTTTTTAGGCTTTAAAATAGGCTGTAAAGAAACGATATTTCTGTGTAATGTTCTTTCGGGTAATTGAAGTATCAAACCTCCAATGAGAAAGAACTCTACTACATTTGTTTATCTTTAATAGCCTTTGCTAGCTTTCTAGTTTGCTCTATTACTTTAGGAGAAAGTAGGAGCAAGGCTATAATATTGGGAACTACCAAGAAGACATTAAAAGCATCGGTTAACTCCCATACCAATTCTACTTGAAGAATAGAACCTACCACAACAACTGCAACTACCATCATACGGAAAGGTGTGATGCATTTTTCTCCAATTAAATAACGTAGGTTTTGAGCGGCAAAGAAATACCAGCCCACTATCGTTGTGAGTGAGAAGAAGAAGAGGGTTACTGCAACAAATATTAATCCACCTTCTCCAAAAGCTGTCCCAAAAGAGGCTTGGGCAGCATCTGCACCGGTATTGGTAAGGTGGGTTCCTGTAACTAGTACAATTAAAGCAGAGATTGTACAAACTATAAAGTTGGTCCCAACACCCACCAAAGCCATCATACCTTGTTCGTAAGGATGCTTTACTTTGGCTACGGCATGAGCGTGTGGAGTTGTACCAATACCAGCTTCATTGGAGAATAAACCTCTAGATATACCATATCGCATAGCTTTCATAATGGTAATACCCAGTACACCACCACCTAAACTTTGAGGAGAGAAAGCCCCTACAAATATAGACTCAATAGCGGGTACCACGTGTTCGTAATTCATACCAATCACAATAAGTCCGCCCGTGATGTAGATACAAGCCATAATAGGTACTACTTTTTCAGCAAAAGCAGCAATACGTGTGATACCACCGATAAGAATGAATCCAACAATGATAGCCACAACAATACCGATATAAATAGATTTAACGGGGAGAACATTGGTCAGTGTTAAGCAAATAGAATTAGACTGAACAATGGTGCCCATAAATCCCAATACGATAACTGCTACTATGGCAAAAAAGGTAGCTAAGAATTTACTCTTCAATCCTTTTAATATATAATAGGCAGGACCACCTACCACATGTCCATCAATGGATGTTTTATATAACTGCGATAAAACAGCTTCGGCATAGTTGGTTGCCATACCTACAAGTGCACTTACCCAGAGCCAAAACACAGCACCTGGACCACCCGCAGCAATTGCAGTTGCTACACCTATGATATTACCAGTACCCAATTGTGCAGCGACAGCGGTAGATAAAGCTTGAAACTGACTCATTCCTTCTGCTTTGGTAGCTTTACATCTCTTGAAGGCTCCTTTAAAAGTTAATCGAAAGGCTCGGAACACATGACGCTGAATAAAATGTAAGCGAATAGTGTAGTACAAGCCTGCACCCAATAAGAACACAATAAGAATGGGTCCTAAATAGGTGTTGTTGATGTGTCTAACCGACTCCAACAGTTCTTCTTGAGAAATAAAGATTAGCATAAGCAGAGTGTAATTTTTAATTAATAATTAAGGATTAAGGATTAAGTGTCTCGATTTATTCATCTTGTCTTTTCGTATATGTGTGTAATAAAAAAGAAACGTGCAAAAGTCTATAAATATTTATTAAGTGTAAATAATTTACGATATTTTACAATATAAAGAGCAAAGCAATTAAACTTTTTTTACTATTTAATACAATTCTTGAATATATGTAAAGCTTTTTGATTATTTATAATAAGTGATATTATGTCGCATAAAACTCTATACTAGCTACTATAGTGTGCTTATATGCCGTTATTGATTGAAATATGTAATAGATAAATCGTTAAGTTAAAGGAATACATGTTTTGCAACATATTTGTATTTAAATACGTATTTCTGTTTTTAAATTAATATGAATAACAATCTGTTAGTTGTAAAAAAGAAATCAAAATCTTTACATTGTGTTTTGACTAATTGCTCAATAAAATCTTTTTCTGATGTTATATTTTGAGTATTGATTCGAGAATAAATGACAGATGAATCCTGATCGTAATTTTAACGAACTAATCTTGTTCTCAAAAGATCTTTTTTGGAAGAGTATAAGTAGCCCAAAAGAGCCTTGCAATGGCTTTGCATGAGTACTTGATAGGATTTTTTTCTGCTCAATTAAATTGTAAATAGTTGTTATTTACTTTATAAATTTCATACCTTAGCTGCGTTATTGGTGATGCGAAATAGAAATCTATTATTTCGTCATTGAAAAGGGAATCAGGTGTAAATCCTGAACAGACCCGCTGCTGTAATTCTTAATTAATTACTTTAAATACCGCTTGAGCCACTGTCTGATACGCGATGGGAAGGCTATTTAAAGAGAGAAAAAGTCAGAAGACCTGCCAATAATATAAGTTACAAAGCTTTCTGGGACTAGAGCTTTAAGACATTTATGATAGGGGTAAGCTGTAAATACTTTTATCCTCTACTTGAATTATATCTTTAAATCTCTATCCCCGTTGGCTGTAGTTTGTAAAACAAACATACACTAGAAGAATGAATAATATTAAAAAAATATTATTGGGAGGTATGCTATGTGCCTTTCCTTGTACCCATTATGCCCAAAATAAACTAGACAGCCTCCAGTATTTACAGGAGGTAGTGATTACGGCAAAACCTTTCGAAGAGATAATTCCTGTTCAAAAGCTATCAGGAGATATACTTCAAACACTCAGCGTGCATAGTGTAGCAGATGCACTTCGTTATTTCTCGGGTATTCAAGTAAAAGATTATGGAGGTATTGGTGGCTTGAAGACAATAGATGTCCGTAATATGGGTAGTCACCATGTGGGGGTATTCTATGATGGAATAGAGCTAAATAATGCACAAAATGGAGTCATCGATTTAGGGAAATATTCACTAGATGATATGGAAGAGCTCTCCCTTTATAATGGTCAGAAGAGCGATATCTTTCAATCGGCCAAAGACTTTAGTGCTGCCTCAACGGTTTACTTAAAAACCAAACGTCCACGCTTTGTGGGAGATAAGAAGACTAATGTTATTCTTCGTTACAAAGCGATGTCTATCGATTTTATAAATCCCTCTTTTCGTGTAGAACAGCGTATTTCGCCTTCCGTTACTATGAGTGCGAGTGGGGAGATGACCAAAACAAATGGTCGTTATAAATTTCGTTATAAACGAAAGAACTTAGATGGTACTTTGGCCTACGATACTACTGCCACTCGTACAAACAGTGATGTAGAAGCTTATCGTTTAGAAACTGCCTTCTTTGGAAGAATAGAAGATGGAGGATGGTCTGCCAAAGCTTATTATTACGATTCCAACCGAGGAGCACCTGGTGCAATAGTAGCCAACAAATTTGATGATGGCTTTAGACAGAAGGATAAGAACTTCTTTGCCCAAGGAGAGTTCACCAAAGATTTCTCCGATCAATACCATTTCCAGTTCAAAGGTAAATATGCCTTTGATAAGATGAATTATATTGCTCGAGATACCACACACGTATTGGGCGATGTAGTCACAGAAAGTGCTCAGTTTGACGATACCTATTACCAGCAAGAAATCTATGCCTCTGTAATTAATATGTACAATATTACCGATTGGTGGGATGTATCTGCCTCGGCAGATTTTCAGTGGAATAAGCTCAATGCTACTCGCTTGGGAATATCTACAGCCTTTGCATACCCTACACGCTATACGTTATTGGGTGCATTGGCTACTTCACTTAACTTGGGTAAGTTCAAGGCAATGGTCAGTGTAAATGGAGCCTTTGTGCACGAAACCGTGAGAAACGGAGCTGCGGGTCCCAATAAAAAGGAATTCAGTCCAGCCGTGTTCTTGGGTTATAAACCTTTTCAGAATCATGATTTCAATGTAAGAGCTTTTGCCAAGCGAGTATTCAGAATGCCTACATTTAATGATTTGTACTATACACAAGTCGGCTCATCGGCTTTGAATCCCGAATATGTGAATCAGGTGAATCTAGGGTTTACCTATAATCTCCCTTTCCGTCATTCAGTATTCGATAAGTTTTCTATTCAAACAGATGCCTATCTTACCCGTACAACCGATAAGATAATTGCTGCCCCCACAGGAAACCTCTTCCGATGGATGATGAGCAATGTAGGAAAAGTGAAAGGGAAAGGAGTTGAAGCCTCTGCTGCCTTGGATATGCATTTCGGAGCTGTTCAAGTGGTGACAAACCTAAGTTATGCTTATTCGGAGCAGAAAGATTATACGAAGATTTTTGGACTACCTCTCTCTTCCTATGGCGATCAGATACCTTATACACCTTGGCATAGTGGTTCTGCCATCTGCTCGGCTTCTTACAAATCATGGAATTTGAACTATAGCTTCTTCTATGTTGGCGAACGCTATAATGGAGCCTTTAACAATATTGAGAAAAATAAAGTCCGGCCTTGGTACACACATGATATTGCCCTTCAAAAACAGTTCCAATTCAGTAAACTGAAGGCGAATGCATCTGTAGAAGTAAACAATCTATTTGATCAGCAATACGAAGTAATCTACAATTACCCCATGCCTGGGCGAACATTTAAATTTATTATAGGGATAGAATTATGAGAAACTACACTCTTTTCATTCTTGCTTTAGCATCTGTTTTTCTACTTCCTTCATGTAGAAAGGATGAATATATTTTTAAGTCCAATAAAGAACAAGTGGCGTACCCTCGTCCAGATTCTAAGACTTTGGGCTTCTATATTCTCAATGAAGGTAATATGGGAATGAACCGAGCTAGCATTGATTATTTTGATTACCGTACGGGTTACTACTCTACCGATATCTACTCTGAACTCAACCCCAATGCAATCAAAGAACTGGGTGATGTAGGGAATGATTTAAAGATTTATGGGAACAAACTCTATGCTGTCATTAATGCTTCGAATAAGATAGAAGTCATGAATAAATGGACGGCACAGAGGCAGAAAGTAATCACTGTCCCCAATTGTCGATACCTTGCTTTTCATCAAGATAAAGCTTATGTCAGTTCTTATTCGGGTCCGATAGGTGTTGATCCCAATGCAGAAAAAGGTTTTGTGGCGGAGATAGATACGACTTCATTAGAGCTAACCCGAAAGGTACAAGTAGGCTACCAACCCGAAGAGATGGTGATTGTAAATAATAAGCTCTATGTAGCCAACTCAGGAGGTTACCGAGTTCCTAATTATGATACTACTGTATCTGTAATAGACTTAGATAGCTTTGAGGAGATTCGGAAGATAGATGTAGCGATCAATCTACACCGCATGGTTTTAGCTCCCAATGGCTTGATCTATGTATCTTCTCGAGGAGACTACAAAGGTGTTCGTTCAGATATATTCATTATCGATCCTCAAAAAGATGAGGTAGTGCAATCTCTCGGAGTAGGAGCAAGTGAATTATGTCTAAGTGGAGAATTACTTTATTACTACAATTCAGAAGAAGATCAG
Source organism: Bacteroides coprosuis DSM 18011 (assembly GCA_000212915.1). Lineage (NCBI taxonomy): Bacteria > Pseudomonadati > Bacteroidota > Bacteroidia > Bacteroidales > Bacteroidaceae > Bacteroides > Bacteroides coprosuis. The sequence goes on along the minus strand of CM001167.1, from coordinate 2,099,477 downwards.
AATACAGGCAGTAGAGATATTAAATATGGTATAATAGATACCAATACTCAACAGGTCATCTCTAATGAAATTATAACCGATGGTACAGATAAGCAAATCATGCTCCCTTATGGTTTGACGATCAATCCTGAAACGAAAGAGATATACATTACCGATGCACAAAATTATATCGTAACAGGATTTGTGTATTGCTTTACTCCCGATGGAAAGTTGAAGTGGAAAACAACAGCAGGTAACATTCCTGCCCATTTTGCCTTTTTAAAATAAGAATCAGATAACATATAAATATAGAAACCATGAAAAAGAAGTATTTAAATTTATTATCAATGGCTTGTGTGGGTATAGTACTAGCCAGTTGCAGCAGTAGCGATGACAATACAGAACCACAACCAAAGGATAGCCCTTACATCAATAAAGTGTATGAGTTTAAACCAGCTTATGGTCAGTTTGTCAACGAACTACCTGCATACCATGATGGGGATACAGAACAAGCTATGCTGGCCAAAGTCAATAAAGCTTTAGTGGGTCCAAATACAGAGATGATTTCTTTGGGTGGCTTTGGAGGCTATGTTGTATTTGGTTTTGATCACATGATTGAGAACAAAGAAGGGTTAAGAGATTTTAAAGTACTCGGTAATGCTTTCTATTCAGCTACAAAAGCGAGTATTTCTAAAGGAGCAAGTAGTGAGCCAGGTATCATCATGGTATCTTATGATGAAAACAAGAATGGCAAACCAGATGATAAATGGTATGAAATAGCAGGAAGTGAGTATAACAACAAAGAAAGCATCAGAAACTATGAAATTACCTATTATAGACCAGAAGTAGAAGATAAAGAAGTTCGAGAAGAATATATCCGCTGGACAGATTCTGAAGGAAATGAAGGTTGGATTCCTAAAAATACCTACCACAGACAAAGCTATTTCCCAAACTGGATAGCCAAAGATCAAAAATCAATCACTTTTAAAGGTACTCTCTTACCCGCTAATGCAGAAAAAAAAGGTACAGATGAAAATGAAAACTGGGTATCTTATCCTTATGAATATGGATATGCAGACAATATGCCTAATTCTTCAGATGAATCGGCAATAGACATTAATTGGGCGGTTGATGAAAATGGCAAATCTGTCAATCTACCAGGTATTCACTTTGTAAAGGTTTATACTGCTGTGCACCAACAAGCGGGTTGGCTAGGTGAAATATCTACAGAAGTACTAGGTGCGTATGATTTACACTTGAAAGGAGAAGTCGTAAAAACACGATAAACATCACATTAACATTTAAATTTATAAACTATGAAATTGAGTAAAAGTATATTATTCGGACTGCCTTTAATGGCATTAATGGGGCTCTCATCTTGTTCAAGAGATAAAGACTATAGCTGTTTAATCCCCAACCCAGAACCAGAAAACCCTGGAGTAGAATGTATTCCCGATGCCAAACCCTCTCTGCCTGTTGAGGCTGATGGTTTTTACATGGTCAACGAAGGCTGGTTTGGGCATGATGGTGGTTCAGTAAACTTCTTCGGTAAAGATGGTCATATTGCATATCGTGCTTATTCTACAGCAAATGCAGGAGAAGAATTTGGTAAGACTACAGCAGGTGGGGTAATGTACGGTGATAATCTTTATTTTACCTCTAAACAAGGAAATAGACTAGTTGTTGCTGATGCTAAAACTCTAAAGAAGAAAGCTGTTCTCGAAGAAGTAGGTGGAGATGCTCGTTTCTTCCAAGGTATCAATGCAAATAAAGGATATCTATCTGTTTCAAGTGGAATCTCAATTCTGAACTTAGAAGATTTTACTTATACGGGTAAGCAAATTGCTGGAGTATCTGGTGAGGTAGGCGATATGTGCCAAGTGAACAATACTGTTTTTGCAGCTGGTAAGGGCAAAATATATGCAATCCATGCAGAAAAGGATGAGCTGATAGAAACCATCGAAGTAAAAGGTGCAAACAGTGTTCTTTTGGCAAAAGATGGCAATGTATGGGCTGGTGCTGGAGAAACTCTCTATAAAATTAATCCTGCAACTTTTGAAGTTGAAAAAAGAGACATTAAGGGATTGGGTATAAGAACAAACCCATGGGCTTGGACACCAAGAGCAATTGATGCTAGTGCAACATCCAACACTCTTTATTGGGCTAGTGGAAAATCAGTGATTAAGTATGATATAGAATCAGGATCTTCTGAAAGCATCTTTACACTAGGTAGTGAAGATGGAAAGAATCTAGGTTTCTATGGTGCCGGACTTCGAGTTGATCCGTTGACAGAAGATATTGCAGTGATTGGTCAACAAGGTTTCAGTACCTTTATCTGGGTCTATTTGATTGATAATGCTGGTAAAGAAATTAAGAAATATCAAGTACTCAATCAGGATGGTAAGGAGCACTATTGGTTCCCATCCATGCCTCTCTTCTTAGATATGAATAAACCTGAGATATTAGTGAATCAGATACTTGTTCCTGTGAAAGAAACAGTAGAAATTGATTTGTCAGAAAAAGTAGTAGATGCAGATACTTTCGATGCAGCTATCTCTAAGGTAGTTGAAGTGAAAGAAGGAGAAACATTGATCTCAGCTTCTATTGAAAACAATAAATTGATTGTTGAAGGTTTAGGCGAAGAAGGAAAGACCGAAATCACCCTTACTGTAAACTCAAATGGTTGTATCGTAAGTAAAACTATTGAAGTAGTAATTGCAGAAGAGCTTACTTGTAAATTATAAGATCTCTCACTATAACTAGAGAATAATACGTTTTTACTGACACCGACAAGAGGATGCTTTAACACCGACATCGTATCATCATGTCGGTGTCATGACGATAACTTGATAGAGTTAAAACCGTATTTTATAGGTATAGACAAGTGTTGCTATTTACAGTAAATATTAGAATACAAAAAAGGTAGAAGTGCGTGCTTCTACCTTTTTTTATATCCTAAATTAAGATCCTATTTTATTCGATAGGTTCAATTCCTGATCGTTTTTGATAAGCCAATGCAGCCCCAATAGCTGTGCTATATTCAGAATATTGAGGGATATGAAATCTCACATCATACATCTCTTCTATCTTAGAAAATATCTCTTTGCATTGAGGAAGCTGAGTAAGATTTCCAATCAGCACAAAATCTCTAATATTACTATTGAGTGAAGAAAGAATAGCCGACTGTCCGATGGCTCTGAGTACTAAGTGAATAATACCCGAAGCAAGGTCTTCAGGACAAGCATTGCCATCTACTTTTCCAAAGTTGGAAGCAGTAGCATCAAGAGGTAATCCAGGCAAGGCTTTGCTACAGATGTCTTGAATCTGAAGATCTATATTATTAAGCGATCCTTGAGAAGCTAGTTCGGCAATGGTATCAATATTCTGTGTCTTCAGTAAAAGTCTAGAGAGCCCCAAGAGTGTGCCACCTCCAATACCCGTACCTCCGATATGTTCGATGTTTCCGCCCTGAACTTTAACAAAAGATGTACCCGTACCCATACTCACCACAATGATGTTTTCAAGGTCGATAGTAAATTTTGCTCCTAGTCCATTGGCTAAGAACTCGTCTGTTCGTGCAGTAGGCAAATCATAGATAGGTCGGTCAATAAAAGCACTGCCCACACCTGTCAAAATTATTTCTTCTATATCGGGTAAGTTGATTTGATTATTGTAAATATACTTACCAAAAGCTCCAAAAAGAGAAGCAACAGGATCCGATGCTTTAACAAACATCGGAGAAATGATCTCTCTTTGTTTTACTCCTACGATCTTAGTAGTACTTCCGCCTACATCAATTCCGATGACAAGACCCATAATATTTAGTTCTTTAAATATGCAAAATAATATATTACAAAGGTATAACTAATTATTACAATATACTTCTTTCATGCCAAAAGTCTGTACCCATATCGGTAGAGATTAGAACATCAAGTAAAGTAAAAATGCTCTTTATTCATGCTAGAGTTAGAATAAAAGGTAGGATATAAAACCTTTACTCCTTTCTATTTGTTAACTTTTAAGAGAGTAATGTCCCTTAGTATCAAAAAGATATTGCTTTCTTATCTTTAAACATATAAATAACCTTAAACAATTGAGTTTTATGAAAATCGACCTTAATGATAGAGTGAAAGGAACCTTAATGGGTTTAGCTGTGGGAGATGCTCTAGGATATGGAACCGAGTTTATGCCCAAGACAAAAGTATGCTTCAACTATCCCGATGGACTAAAGAGATATTCTGATATCGTGGAGAGTGAGTGGTGTACAAAGGATCATATAGGTCACTGGACCGATGACACAGATATGATGCTCGCCATTCTTGACAGTCTATTGGATAAAAAAGAAATAGACTTAGCAGATATTGCAAAGAATTTTAAAGCATGGAAAGAGTCTAGCCCATGGGATATAGGGATGCTGACATCTGATGTTTTATCAAATCCGAAATACTTAGATAACCCTGTAGCCTGTGCAAAGAAAGAGTGGGAAAACTCAGGAAGAAATAGTGCAGGAAACGGAGGAATTATGCGAACCTCAATTACAGCTATCTGGCAATACAAAGACTGGAAACAAGTAAAAGAAAATACAGCTAATATTTGTCGGTTAACTCATTATGACCCTCGTTGTGTTAGCTCGTGCGTGGTAGTTGCCTATATTATACATTCTATTCTTAACGATAAAACCTTCACTAAAAGAGATTTAATAGAGGTGTCCAAAGAGTTTGATGAACGAACAGGTAAGTTTATTGAGATTGCTTATCAACCAGATATTACAAGGCTGAGCCTAGATGGCCCAGGAATGGGTTATACGCTAAAAGCTATGGCAGCAGGAATTTGGGCGTTTAATTATGCCAAAGATTATATGAGTGGTATTCAGACTGTCTTACTAGAAGGGGGAGATGCTGATACAAATTGTGCCGTAGCTGGACCAATCTTAGGTGCTAAATATGGATTTAGCTCTATCCCCAAACACCTGATTACTGATCTCAAAGAAGGTAAAGCGTTGGAACATAAGATTGATCGTTTAATAAAGATGTTATAAGAGTTAAAGAGTGTTTCCGAATACTAGAATGTGGCTATTTATCTTTCATTTTAAATTAGAAATTAATAACTTGAATCGATAGTTAAATAACAATTTAAAATACTTAGCCTTATGAAAAAGTATGTTTGTACAGTTTGTGGTTACGTATATGACCCTGCTGAAGGTGATCCCGACAATGGTATAAAACCAGGTACTGCTTTTGAAGATTTACCCGATGACTGGGTATGTCCAGAATGTGGAGTAGGAAAAGAAGACTTTGAGCCTTCAGAGGATTAAATAAAGTTTGTAGAAAGAAACGAGGTTGCCTAGTAATAAGCAACCTCGTTTTATAATTATATATTCTTTCGCTAGTGTGAATGGATGGGTCCAAAGTAAAGGTATCCCAACTCTTAGAATCTTTAAGCGTAGATATTCATCTAATCAGTTCGTGCGAATAGAGTATTCTTATTTCTTGAAAATAAAGTAAACCGCAAGGATCAGAAACCCAAATCCTATGATGTGATTGAGCCGCAATGTCTCATTCTTAAAGACTACGATAGTTATTATCGTAAATACAGTAAGAGAAATAACTTCTTGTAGAACTTTGAGTTGCCACAGATTAAATGGTCCTCCATTCTCTATATACCCAATTCTGTTGGCTGGAACTTGGAAGCAATATTCAAAAAAGGCGATTCCCCAACTGATTAAAATGATGGCCAATAAGCCGAAATGACTGAAAGAATCCATTTCCTTAAACTTAAGATGTCCATACCACGCAAAAGTCATAAAAAGATTAGAACAAACCAGAAGTCCAATCGTTGCTAAATACTTTGTCATAAATGTATTGTCTGATTAAAAGATAGAGTTCAAAAAATTGAAATGATTACAAAGGTAGTATATTTATTGATGAAATGTTTTGAATAACCTTCTTTTCATGGCCTATGATTGAGAAGTCTTACCCCTCGTTTTTATCCTAAAAAAAGAGGCGTAAATATGATGAAGCAACTTATTCAACGGAGAGGTACAGATAATAAAATCTTGAAGAAAAATCTTTTATTTCAAGCAATATATGTATATTCGCAATCTGGTAAAAAGAAGGAACAAGAACTGATGAAAACAAACCCTTGTATTTTTTTGTATCAGAACGCAGATAATCAGGATCAGATGAGAGTGAAAGAAGCTATTCAACTGATTACATTACCGACTCCTCTATTTTACAAAGTTATTGATTGCTACCGAAGACAATGTTGTTTTCGGTTTTTTTATGCTCAAAATTTTAAAAAATGACAACAGACGACGAAAAGAAAGTAGTCTTGGCTATCCATGAAAAGCCGAAATTTGCTCAGTGGATACTACTCAGTATCCAACATCTCTTTGCCATGTTTGGAGCTACCGTATTAGTCCCCACACTTACAGGAATTAGTCCTGCCGTAGCTCTCGTATCAAGTGGTATTGGAACACTCGCTTTTATTGCTATTACACGGGGTAAAGTGCCTTCATACTTAGGCTCATCCTTTGCCTTTATTAGTCCCATAATAGCAGTTAAAGCCTTGGAGCTAGACCCCACATCGGGTGTGGGAGTTGGGAGTTTTCTTGTAGGAAGCTTTATGGTAGGAGTTACGTATGCTCTTGTCGCCCTAATCATCGCCAAGGCAGGAACCAACTGGTTGATGAAATTACTACCTCCCGTAGTAGTAGGTCCCGTAATTATGGTTATTGGTTTGGGATTAGCCTCCACAGCAGTGGGGATGGTGACAAATAATCCAGTAGGAGAATATGACATTACTTACGTTACTATAGGACTGATAACCCTTGCCATAACTGTAGTTACTGCCATCTTTACCAAAGGCTTTTTAAGTGTCATACCTATTTTAGTAGGTATAATAGGAGGATATCTCACCTCATTAATGATGGGAGTAGTAGATACACAAACGGTAGCTAATGCGGCCTGGTTTGAAATTCCTCCGTTTCAAGTTCCCTTTTTACATTATACGCCCCATTTTACTTGGAAAGTATTCCTGCTCATGGTACCAGTAGCTATAGTTCCTATTGCAGAACACATCGGTCATCAGTTGGTTTTGAGTAAGGTCATCAATAAAGATTTAATCAAAGACCCCGGTTTAGACCATTCCATGCTTGGAGATGGAGTTGCCACCCTGATAGCATCTGTTATCGGCGGACCTCCTAATACTACTTATGGCGAAAACATAGGAGTACTAGCCATCACAAGAGCCTTTAGTGTATATCTATTTGTAGGAGCAGCCTGCTTTGCCATTTTATTTGGCTTTTGTGGAAAAGTAGCTGCATTGCTCTCTACCATTCCCTCGCCAGTAATGGGTGGGGTATCCATTTTGTTATTTGGTATTATCGCTTCAAGTGGATTGAGAATGCTAGTAGAGAATAAAGTGGATTTTGCCAAGAAGCGTAACCTTATCATATCTTCTGTTATTTTAGTAATAGGGATAGGAGGGGCAGCCATTCATGTTGGAGATCTTTTCTCTTTAGAAGGTATGGCATTATCTTCTATTATAGGTGTCATACTCAATCAAGCTTTACCGGGAAAAGAAGTTGTAGACTTTGATAAGATGTTTAAAGAATAGAATAGAGAACTCATAATAAATTTCAGTAAGGAGGCTGTCCCTAAAGGATAGTCTCCTTTTTTGTATAAATGACTTTGATGGCTGAGTTCTCTTATCATCTTGACACCGATATGTAGTTGCTTTGACACCGACATGTCATGATCATGTCGGTGTCAAAGTAAAATCACAACTTATAAAAAGTAAGCATTTATTAGGGCTTAAATCTGGAGAATACTATCAATAAAAAGATCAATAGCTTTATTTGTGGAATAATACAATATGCTTTTTATATGTGCTATCTATTGACATTAAGTAATAAGGGTATTGACGAAAAAGGGTAATTATAATATTTAAGAATTAATTGTAAAGTATATTTTAACTAAATGAGAGCTGTTTTAAGAGTTGAAAGGCATGATGTGATTTGTAATCTAAAGCCTCTAAATCTAGCTTATGCACTAGGTTGTATATGTGTTTGATTTGAAAAATGAAAGTAAAATTATTCTTATTTGTATCAAAATAATAGTTTATGTAAAATGGTTGGTTTACAATAATTATGTAAACAAAGATTAATGATAATTTTTTTTAATAAAAATTAATAAATATATTTGCGAATACATTTTGCTAGTTAAACCCTATAAAAATTAAACCTATGAGAAAATTAAAGCTGTTCATGCTTCTCTCATTTCTCTTTATGAGTATGGGTTATGTATTCGCTCAAACAAGGACAATTGAGGGAGTCGTAATCTCTGCAGAAGACAATGAACCTGTAATTGGAGCATCGGTCATTGTTAAAGGTACCACGGTAGGTGCCTCAACAGACATTGATGGTAAGTTTACAATTCCAAACGTACCGAGCTCCGCAAAAACAATCCAGGTGGCTTACATTGGTATGAAAAACAAAGAAGTACCCATTAAAGCACACATGAAAATTATTATGGAAGTTGACACACAAGTTCTAGAAGAAGTTGTGGTTACTGGTATGACAAAAGTTGATAAGCGACTCTTTACCGGGGCTTCTGTTCAGGTAGGCGGAGATAAAGCTAAAATGGATGGTCTTCCCGACCCTTCAAGAGCTTTGGAAGGTAAGGCTGCTGGTGTGTCGGTACAAAACGTATCGGGTACATTCGGTACAGCTCCTAAAATTCGTGTTCGTGGTGCTACCTCTATTTATGGTAACTCTAAACCTTTATGGGTTGTAGATGGAGTTGTTATGGAAGATGTTGTAGAAGTAGATGCTGACGCACTCTCTTCTGGAGACGCAACCACGTTGATCAGTTCTGCCATTGCAGGATTAAATGCCGATGACATTGAAAGTTTCCAAGTCTTAAAGGACGGTTCGGCAACTTCTATTTATGGTGCTAGAGCTATGGCTGGTGTTATTGTTATTACTACCAAGAAAGGTAGAGCAGGAGTGAGCCGTATTAGTTATACAGGTGAGTTCACTACTAGAATGAGACCAAATTACAATGATTTTAATATCATGAACTCTCAAGACCAGATGGCTGTTTACCAAGAAATGCAACAAAAAGGTTGGTTAAACCTTGCTGAAATTGCAACAGCATCAGAAAGTGGTGTATATGGTAAGATGTACCAACTAGTTAATGAAGGTCAGCTCTTAAACACCCCACAATCTAGAAACCAATATCTAAGAGGTGCAGAGTACCAAAACACAAATTGGTTTAAAGAACTATTTGATGTTAATGTGATGCAAAATCATGCAGTAAGTATGTCTTCAGGTAATGAAAGATCTTCTTACTATGCATCTATTAGTGCTTTATTAGATCCAGGATGGACAAAGCAAAGTAAAGTAAATCGTTATACTGCAAACTTAAATGCTTCATTCAATATCTTAGATAATCTGACATTGAATGTAATTACAAATGGTTCTTATCGTAAACAAAAAGCACCAGGAACACTTTCACAAGATGTGGATGCTGTAAGTGGTGAAGTGAAACGTGATTTCGATATTAACCCTTATTCGTATGCGTTAAACTCTTCAAGAGCTCTTAATCCTAATGAGTATTATGTGAGAAATTATGCTCCATTTAATATTAAACATGAATTGGAAAACAACTATTTGGATTTAAATATTTCTGATTTAAAATTCCAGATGGATTTACGTTACAAGCCTATTAGAGAACTAGAACTAGCTGCTTTGGGAGCTATTCAATATCAGGCAACTTCTCAAGAACATAATATTACAGACTTCTCAAACCAAGCTGTAGCTTATAGAACAATGCCTACAACAACTATTCGTGATAGAAACCCATTCTTATATACAGATCCTGATAATCCTTATGCAATACCTATTACAGTGTTGCCACAAGGGGGTATTTATAAAAGAACAGATTATAGAATGCGTACAAACGATTTACGTTTATCTGCATCTTATAATACAGTGATTAAAGATACTCATATTATTAACGCTTATGCAGGTTCTGAGATAAACAGAATTGATCGTGACCAAACTTGGTTCCGTGGTTGGGGACTTCAATATAGTATGGGTGAAATACCTTTCTATGCTTATGAAGTGTTTAAAAAAGGAAAAGAAGAAGGTTCAGATTATTATGGTCTAAAACATACAAAAGACAGAAGTGTTGCGTTCTTTACGAATCTAACTTATTCTTATAAAGGTAAATATACCTTGAATGGAACATTCCGCTATGAAGGAACAAACAAACTAGGTAAAGCGACTTCTGCTCGCTGGCTACCTACTTGGAACGTTGCAGCAGCATGGAATGCACACGAAGAAAAATTCTTTGAAAATCTGACTCCTACATTCTCTCACTTAGCATTAAAAGCATCTTATAGCTTGACAGCTGATAGAGGTCCAGCATGGGTTACAAACTCACATGCTGTTATTAATAGTACTACTCCTTGGAGACCTTCAAGTGGTGTATCTGAATCAGGGCTGGAAATATATAGTCTAGAAAATAGTGATTTAACTTATGAAAAGAAACATGAGTTTAATATCGGTCTAGATTTAGGTTTGTTAGATAATAGAATCAACTTTGTATTCGATTGGTACAAGCGTAATAACTACGACTTGATTGGTATTGTAAATACCCAAGGATTAGGTGGTGAAATTTCAAAATATGGTAACGTTGCCGAAATGAAATCAAGAGGTGCTGAATTAACATTGAGTACAAAAAATATTGTAACTCCTGATTTTTCTTGGACCACAGACTTTACTTACTCTCATGTTAAAAATGAAATAACCAACTTGAAGAATAGAAGTAGAGCTATTGATATGGTGGCTGGAGCAGGTTATGCTAAAGAAGGCTATCCCGTACGCTCATTATTCTCTTACCGATTTGAAGGATTGAATGATGAAGGACTACCTACATTTATTAATGAGAAAGATGAGTTAACTACAACTGATATTAATTTCCAAGAAAGAGATAATCTAGATCATTTAGTTTATGAAGGAAGTGTAGACCCAACTGATCATGGTGGTTTGGGAAATACATTTACTTATAAAAACTTTAAATTAAATCTGTTTATTACTTATTCTTGGGGAAATAAAGTACGTCTAGATCCTGTCTTTAGGAGTAGTTACAATGATTTAAATGCAATGTCTAAAGAATTTAAGAATAGATGGGTTGTACCAGGTGATGAAAATCATACCAATATACCCGTAATTGCTAGCCGCAGACAACTAAAGAATGATTCTTACTTGAATAGAGCTTACAATGCTTATAATTATTCTACAGCAAGAGTCGCTAAAGGTGATTTCATCAGAATGAAAGAAATTTCTCTAACTTATGATTTTAATAAAGACCTTATTAGCAGATTAAAGTTGAGCAATCTTTCTCTAAAATTACAGGCTACAAACCTTTTCTTAATCTATGCAGATAAGAAGCTGAATGGTCAAGATCCAGAATTCTTCAATACTGGTGGTGTGGCTACACCTATACCAAAACAGTTTACATTAACACTTAGACTAGGACTATAAATTGAATACTATGAAAAAAATTAAATATATATTAATGGGCTTAGCTGTCCTCGGTCTTGCGAGTTGCAATTCCTACTTGGACACTATGCCAGATAATAGAGCCGAAATAGATTCCCCTGAAAAGGTGAGAAAATTACTTGTAACGGCTTATCCATCGACATCATATATAGCAACTTGCGAAATATCATCGGATAATGTGGATTATATGGGAGCAAGTAATCCTTACGGTTCTATTTTCTCAGATCAACTATTTAACTGGGAAGACGTGACCGAGTTTGATAATGATGGTCCTAGAATGGTATGGAGTAGCTGTTATACAGCAATATCTTCGGCCAATCATGCCATAGATGCGATCAATGCACTGGGATCGCCTCAAGAACTAAGGGGAGCTTTGGGTGAAGCGTTATTGTGTAGAGCTTATTCTCATTTTCTATTAGTGAATATGTTTAGCTTACATTATAGTGAAGAGTTTTCTGAAAATGATTTAGGTATTCACTATATGATAGAAGCTGAAACCACTTTAGACCCTAAGTATGAAAGAGAATCAGTAAAATCGAATTATACTGATATTGAAAATGATATAGAGGAAGGTTTAAAGCTTATTAAAGAGGCTTCATATGATATACCTAAGTATCATTTCAATGTGAAAGCAGCTTATGCTTTTGCAACTCGTTTTTATCTCTATAAAGGAGATATGGATAAAGTTATAGAATATGCTTCAGAAGTATTAGGGGCAGCTCCATTGGGAATGCTTAGAGATAATGCTTATTTAGCTACTTTACCTCAAGATGGTGGAGCTACTGCTATAGAGTTTGTATCTCCAAGCATGAAATCTAATTTGCTATTATTAGCAGCTACTTCTAACTTGGGATATATATATGGTCCTTATTACACAGAATCTAGATATACTCATAATAAATTATTAACAGATACTGAAACTTATGGGGTAAAACGAACTCCATGGAAAGAATTTAGTGAAGATGCCATTAAAAAAGTATATCATGTAAGATATAGGCATTATGGGGGTACAAATCTAGATAAAGTGATTATGCCACGTAATCCTTTCTTCTTTGAATATACAGATCCTGTTGCAGGTGTAGGTTACCGAAAAACTGTCTTCCCTGCATTTACTACTGATGAGGCTCTACTCTCAAGAGCAGAAGCTTATGTGAGAACTAAACAATACGGCTTGGCTGTGCAAGATATCAACTTATGGTTACAAGCTTATGTTAAAGACTATGTAGCTGTTAAAGAAGATGATATTGTTAAATGGGCACAAAGCTATGAGTATTATACTCCTGATAAGCCAACTCCAAAGAAAGCACTTAATCCCGATTTTACAATTGAGCAAGGTAAACAAGAAGAAATTTTGCAATATGTGTTGTATTTAAGACGTTTTGAAACTCTTCAATTAGGATTGCGTTGGTTTGATATTAAACGATATGGTATGACGATTACTAGGAGATTAATTGAGGGTGGTAAAATAGCCTCTGTGTTGCCTCTAACTTTAGAAAAGAGGGATAATCGATTTGCTTTTCAATTGCCATCTGAAGTAATTACAGCAGGTATGACTCCTAACCCTAGATAATTTTAAATATTTGAGAATATGAAAAAGTTAAAAATATATTCCCTCTTACTCCTAGCTATATTCTTTATCTCTAGTTGTTCTGAAGATAGCTTAAGTGGTACGAGTGTAATAAAAGACCCACAAACAAAATCTAATGAATTTGATGAATGGATTTTGAATAATTATATAGAGGTCTATAATATAGATTTTAAATATAGAATGGAGGATATTGAATCTGATATGAACTATAATTTAGTTCCAGCAGATTATCATAACTCTATTATTATGGCTAATCTAGTGAGATATCTTTGCCTAGAAACTTATGATAAAATAACTGGTAGCACAGAGTTCATTAGAACCTATTTTCCTAAAATAGTAGCATTAATTGGATCTCCTGCTTATAAAAATAATGGCCATATGGTTCTTGGTACAGCAGAAGGGGGACGTAAGATTACTCTTTATAATATTAATCTTATGAATATGAATGATATTGCTCAACTAAATAGTTGGTACTTCCAAACTGTTCATCATGAGTTTGCTCATATCCTGCATCAAACAAAACCATATACAACTGATTTTAATGAAATTAGTGGTGCTGATTATGTGACTGATAGCTGGAGTGATAAGGACCTCAAACAAGCCCTTCAAGCAGGCTTTATAACTCCTTATGCTTCTAGTGCAGTAGATGAGGATTTTGTTGAACTTATAGCTACTTACCTTACTTCAACTCAAGAGGTATGGGATGGTTTCTTTGAAGTAGCAGGTGAAACAGGACAACCTATTCTTCGTGCAAAATTTGATATTGTAGTCAACTATTTAAAAGATAGTTGGGACATCAACATTACTGATTTACGTGATGAAATAGCAAAACGTATTGACGAAATGGATGAACATGATTTCACTCAACTGCAATAATATTATTAATACTAATATTTGTAAACATAGAAAATATGAAAAAGATAAATATATTTCTATTAATACTTCTCACTTTTACCATTCAATCTTGTCTGAAGGATGATGAGGATAAATTCCCTGTCTCTGCCGCAGAAAGAATGGAGCAGAGATTGATAGAAAATGAAACAACTTTACTTTCTGCTTCAAATGGGTGGTTAATGAAATACTATCCACAGGAAGATTTAAAATATGGTGGATATACATTCTTTGTTAAGTTTAAAGATGAAAACAAAGTAGATGTAATGTCAGAAAGAGGTGGAAGTGAAAAAATAGTTGAAAGCTTCTATTCTTTAACAGGTGATAATGGTCCTGTGTTACGATTTGATACTCACAATGACTTATTTCACTACTTTGCTGAGCCTAAGAACCCCGATGGTATTGGTCCAGCTGATAGTGGTATGCAAGGTGATTATGAATTTATGATACTTGAGGCTACTCCTGAAAAAATAGTAATGAAAGGAAAGAAGACAGGAAACATTATAATTATGGTCCCTGTGGACGAAAATGTTTCTTGGTCTGAAAAGATGGGTACTATAATCGGTACAGGAGATCACTTTTTAGATTATATTGCTTTTATATGTTCATATAATGGAAATGAATCAGATGTTTCTATAAGTTATAGAACACTTACGTTCTCGGCTTTAGAAGAAGGAGGATCAAGTCAATTTGCTTCTTTTATAGTGACTGAGGACGGAATAGAGTTGCATGATCCTATTAAAATAGGTTCAGTTGATGTTTCCTCTTTTAAATGGATAACAGAGGCAAATCACTTCCTAAATGAGGAAACTGGGGCTATTTTAACTCCAACTGCTCCGCCACTAAGTGTTCAAGTTCTAAGTTCAAGTTGGTATTTTGCTTATAGTGGAACTGAAGGATTAATGAAACAGGTGTGGGATGTTGTAAAAGGCGCAGGTCTTGACCCTAATGGAATTACTCTAGGGGCTATGTATCTAGGTGCTGTTAGTGGAGATTACGCACTTGCTTATATTGCTAAAAAACCTAATGAGAGTTTTGCTATGGGAGCTTTCTTTATTAATACAGAAGTAGTTGATGGAAATACTTTAATGATTGCACCTACTGGATATATCGGAGGAACGGCAAATGAATATTATTCAAAGTATTTCTTTAAACTTTTCTTCCAAGCTATAGGTGGAACATACAAACTGACATCAGATGATCCATTGAAACCAACATGGATACGATTTGAAAATACTGAAGAACCAACAATAGCCTTTACGCTCTATAAAGAGTTTATTGAAATGCCATACGATAATTAAATTTAATTATACCCTAATTTACAAGGTCGCCCAATTGGGCGACCTTGCTTGTTTTTACCCTTGATTGAAAGTTTGTTGTTTGTATCTTTCTCAGAGAGAATGTCTTTTCCTTGCTATCCAACTTTAACCTACCTCGTTTTTACTCTCTTTTTTGGCTCATTAGTATCAATTTAATTCTGTTTTATTTACGGACCAGCCGATTAATCTTTACAATTTTCTTCTCTTATTTAGGCGTCTTATTTACTGAATATTCAAAAAGTAAGTGAAAATATTTTATTCTTGTCTATTTGTAAAACCTTATGGGTTATAAATCCTTTTATATATAGATGGATAGAGTTTATATAATCAATTTGATATTTATAGGGTTTCTTTAGATGGATTTACTTACCTATTTCTATTGAAAGAGAAATATGGGTTAAAAATGAAATATATAATCAATAAAATGTAATTTATTTAATTATAATTTATACATTTAAATGAGCCTCAGCTATATGCTATTGATGCTTAGATAAATTGAAAATGGATTCTGTACAAGTTCTTTACATCTTATAACAGTGTGTGTTGTGCGAAATATTTGGACATAACCGATGGCCTAATCATATAATAAGTATGGGTGTATGTCCAATTATTGTAATTCAGTACAAGACATGAACTAGGGCATTTCAAGAAGAGATAAAGCGAAATAGAACTATTGAGAGAAAGGTCTCTTTTGTTAGAACTATATCTTCCCTGACAGTGATTTATTGACTATAACTTAAATCTATATTAAAATGAAAAAATCGTATGAACAATTTGTGCTTCGTCAGGAGTTACTCAAAAAACAGTATGACAAAGCATATTTGGAGAAACAGCATAAACGTGGTAAACTTACGGCTCGCGAACGTATTCTTCTTCTCTTCGATGAAGGAACTTTTGAGGAAACCGATGCCTATGTTCTGCCTGGAGAAGCCTCATTTGGTAAAACGGTAAAAGCTTATGGTGATGGCGTTATTACTGGATTTGGTAAAGTGAATGGGCGCTTGGTATGTGCTTATGCTCAAGACTTTAATATATTAGGTGGGTCTTTGGGTTCTATGCATGCTAGTAAAATAGCTAAAGTTCAAGACCTAGCTCTTAAAACAGGTTCACCTATTGTGGGTTTAATCGACTCTGGTGGAGCTCGTATTCAAGAAGGTATTAGTAATTTAACGGGGTATGCTGAGATTTTTAAGCGAAATGTTCTTTCATCTGGAGTAATTCCCCAAATTTCTGTCATTATGGGTCCTGCAGCAGGTGGTGCGGTGTATTCTCCTGCACTTACCGATTTTATCTTTATGACTGCCGACACCAGCTATATGTTTGTCACCGGACCCAATGTGGTGAAGGAAGTTTTGAATGAAGCTGTTTCTACCGAAGACTTAGGTGGAGCTTCAGTACACGGTACAAAGTCGGGTATAGCAGATTTTGTGTACAATGATGGTGAAAATGCCATACTAGGTGTAAAGAAACTCCTTTCTTATCTGCCATAGAGTAATCTTGAAGAGGCTCCTCAAATTCGTTCGGAAGACATTGCCAATAGAACGGAAGAATTATTGAGAAACATTGTTCCCGATGATGCCGACAAACCTTACAACGTAAAAGATATTATTGAGATGATTGTAGATGATGAGGACTATTTTGAAATAGCCGAAAATTATGCTATGAACATTGTTACTGCTTTTGCGCGTATGGATGGTAGAGTAGTGGGTATTGTAGCCAATCAGCCTAAAGTAATGGCTGGTACACTAGATATAGACTCTTCTGTAAAAGCTGCTCGCTTTATAAATGTATGTGATGCCTTTAATATTCCGATTGTAACTTTGCAAGACGTTCCTGGATTTATGCCCGGTACACAACAAGAACATGGAGGTATCATCCGTCATGGAGCAAAATTGCTTTATGCTTATACCTATGCTACTGTTCCCAAAATCACAATCATATTGCGTAAGGCTTATGGTGGTGCCTATATTGTTATGAATAGTAAGGGTATTGGTGGAGACTTTGTTTTTGCTTGGCCTACTGCCGAAATAGCAGTTATGGGGCCCGATGGTGCCATTGCAATTTTGTATCGCAAGGAGTTGGAAGAATCTGAAGACCCTATTGCCCTGAAGAAGAAACTTACTGCTCAGTATCGTGAAGAAGTGGCCAACCCCTATATAGCAGATGAAAAAGGGTATATAGATGAGGTGATTGATCCTGCTCAAACTCGTGTAAAAATTATCAATTGCTTGCATGCGCTTGAACGTAAGATGGAGCTTCGTCCTAAACGTAAACACGGTAACTTACCACTTTAACCTTTAATTAAGAATACAATGAAAACAAAAAATATAAAATCTATACTGATTGCCAATCGTGGTGAAATAGCCATCCGAATAGCAAAAACAGCCAAGAAGATGGGTATTAAAGCTGTGGGAATACGTACGGTAAAGGAACCCGAAGCTCATTACCTTACTTTCATGGATCTTGTTTTAGACTTTCCCGAGAGAGAATTTAATAATATTGCAGAGTTTCTAGATATCGAAAATCTGGTAGGTTTGGCTAGAGATAATAATATTGATGCCATACACCCTGGTTATGGATATTTATCTGAAAATCCCCAATTTGCAGTTCGCTGTATTGAGGAGGGTGTTATCTTTATCGGTCCCACTCCCAAGGTGATAAAAGATATGGGAGATAAGGTGGTTGCCAAGGAGATTGCTGCCAAAGGAAATGTACCCATGCTTACAGGTAGTGAGGGCGCTATACATACACTTGAAGAGGTGGTAACTGTAGCCAAAAAAGTGGGCTATCCACTGATTATCAAGGCTTGTACGGGTGGGGGTGGACGAGGTATGCGTATTGTGCACCGTCAATCCGAACTAAAGCAAATGTACATTGCTGCTTCCTCCGAAGCTGCGATTGCCTTTAATAACTCAGCTGTTTTTATCGAAAAATACCTAGAAAACCCTCGACATATTGAAGTTCAAATAGTAGCCGATACTCATGGAAATGTAGTTCACTTGGGAGAAAGAGAATGTTCGATACAGCGTAAGCATCAAAAATTACTCGAAGAAGCTCCATCAAGTATTTTGGATGATAACCTCCGAAAGAAAATCACCGATGCAGCTATTTCTCTCGCTAAAGAAGCTGGGTATAGCAGTTTGGGTACAGTAGAATTCTT
The DNA here is from genome assembly GCA_000212915.1 of Bacteroides coprosuis DSM 18011. Taxonomy (NCBI): domain Bacteria; kingdom Pseudomonadati; phylum Bacteroidota; class Bacteroidia; order Bacteroidales; family Bacteroidaceae; genus Bacteroides; species Bacteroides coprosuis. The sequence goes on along the minus strand of CM001167.1, from coordinate 2,080,971 downwards.
GCTCGATAAAAAGATGAATTTCTATTTTATGGAGATGAATACTCGTGTGCAAGTGGAGCACCCCGTAACCGAGATGATTACCAATCTCGACCTGATTGAACTGCAAATACGTATTGCCAATGGTGAAGAGCTTCCCATCACACAAAAAGATGTGAAGTTGAATGGCTCTGCTATCGAATGCCGTATCAATGCAGAAGATCCACAGTCTGGCTTTTCTCCTTGTTTGGGTGTAATAAAAGCCTTGCGTTTGCCTACTGGAGAAGGTGTGCGAGTAGATTCTGGCGTCGTTGTGGGCTCAGAAATCAGTCTGTATTTCGACTCTATGATTGCTAAATTAATAGTGCATGCTAAAGATCGTGAAACGGCTATTGCCAATACGTTAAAGGCTTTGGATAAATTTATTATCCGTGGAGTAAAAACTACCATTCCTTTTGATAAAGCAGTACTGAACAATGAGAAGTTTGTAAGTGGAAACTTCGATACTTCTTTTATTGAAAATGATATGGACTCTATGGTGCATCGTGAAAAAGATGAAGAATTGGTGGCAGCTCTTTATATCGAAAATCACTATAGAAGGCAGAATGACCCTCAAGAAAATGTAAACCCAGGTTTAGACTTGTGGAAGTTGAAGGGTAAAATGAATAATATTTAATAGGAGGGTGCTATGCAAAATAAAAAGAAAGAACTCATTCTTCTCAATAAAGAGAATGATAATGAATATAAGATAACCAATTTTGGTGATGGTAAAATAGAGTGTGGTGGGCAGACTTATCATTGTTTGTTTGAACGTACTGAAGATGGCATCAGCTTGATGCACGTAGACGATAAGTGTTACCACTTGGAAATCGTGAACTTTCACCAAAATGAATATGAAATATTGATGAATGGGGTAACCTACAGTTTTTCTGTTGAGACTCCTTTCTCATACGAACGAAAGAAGATTCTTCAATCTAAATCTACCGAGTCAACATTTATTAAATTAAAATCTCCCATGCCTGGTAAGATTCTCGAAGTCATGGTAAAACCTGGCGATATAGTCAAAAAAGGAGATACACTTATTGTACTCGAATCTATGAAGATGCAAAATGCTATTTTGGCTAGTACAAAGGCAATCATCAAAAAAGTGATGATAAAAGAGGGTGATAATACAAGTAAGGATGATTTATTGATTGAAATGGAAAAAGAGTCGTAAAGATATAAGATACTCTACTTCGTTTATATATTTTGGTAAAGGGGCATTGATGAATTCTAAGGAATCATTTCTGCCCCTTTTTTTATGGACGAAATGAGCCACTCTTAGATTCTCTAAAATGTTCCAAATTTCAAGCTCTATTTTGGACTAACTCAAGAGGGTCTCTTATCGGTGTCAAAACATGAACATGTCGGTGTCAAAGTATCAACATGTCGGTGTCATGATGGATGTCTGCAATCAACCCACTTTTTGGATGTTCTGTTTTTAAGATATAAAAGAAGCGGGAAGATTAATGTTAATCTTCCCGCCCAATTTTTTAAAGTTATTATCTTTTTGATTTGTTACTAATCAAAGTTTAAATGTCAAATTAGTTTAAGAGCATTAAGTAGAGAATTATAGCTTTATTCTTTTTAATTTAAATTTAATTTTTAACTATACTTTAACTGATGAGTAGTGTATAAAAAGGGAACACTACACTTTTGATTTTTGATGAAATAATCTCTTTAAAGAAAATGATTATGGTTAATTAATTACTACTAATATTTAAATCAAAACAACTAGATTATTTCTTCATTCTTAAAACCATACTTTAGTCGATACTATGAATGAACAACTTTTAAAATCATTATTTGCTCTTTAAAAAACGCTTGTAATACATTTACTCCAAATGGTTTTAGTATAAAAAATAAATGTACTATAAGATTTTCGCATCCCTTACACTAATTTTTTTCTTTCGAAAAGATCTGTCTTTTACAACTCAACCTTTTCCCTTGATTAGTTGTCTCAAATATAATTATTAAAAGGAGAATTACAAGCAATATGATATTAAATAATTGCCTAGAAAAGATTATTTAACTAAAACACCTTTACTTGCTACCATATCGTTAATTTGCTTTAATCTGATCGAGTACATCTAGTGTATCGTTGTGAATATTTAAACCATAACATAGATCGGTTGCTAGTTTTAGGCACATACGATAGCCCTTAATGAGAGAATCTTCTTCAAGAGAGGCGGTACATTCTAAATATCTGTTATACCACTCTCTATCAATGTCTTGTTCTAGTTTTCTACTCGGAGTTTCCCAATGCTCTCTATGAGATTTTTCAACTAAACGAATCATCTTTAAAAAACATTCTTGTACAGCATGCATTTGGTGATGGGCTCTTGCAGATTCCCCACGATATAAGAAATTTTTAGTCATAAGAAGATTATTGATAAGCTGGTGGGCTACCAGGTTGCGATTGGCTTCTGTATCTCTATTGGGACGAAGCTTCTCAATGCTTTCCAAGGTTTCTCTGAGCAGACCCTCTTTATCAACCAAAATCATATTCTCAATATCTGAAAAGGTAATTTGTCCTTCCCAAGATTTTAGAAGAGATACTTCTTCTATGGGCAAAAAGTGAAATTCTCCACGTACCATGTTTTGGAAGATGGCTACCTCTGTACCCTGTTCATTGGTAAAAAAGAGTTGTAGGGGAGATATATCATTAATCCAAGTGCGTTTGTCAAAATCGGAATTGGTGAAAATGTAGAATTCAATGTCTGAGTATTTATCGGCTTCATTTTGAGTGAATGAGCCATACATAAAAACAGCTGCTACAGCCTCTGTTTCTAGAGCTGCAGACTTTAGGCTGTCAATCATTTCTAATTGTAGCATATTTTGTTTGTTTTACTATCTTTTGGTTTATCTCTCTTTATTCTAAGAAAAGAGCAGTACTAAATGGGCATAGAGTGCCGTATATGTTATCAGGGAGGTAGATTTATCTCTCGATAAGACAAAGATATAAAAACGGTAAGAAAAAATTACTGTAATGGATAAATAAAAAAGCAGGAATCCACTCTGGGTGGATTCCTGCTTTCTGTATCTAGATTATACTGGTATTTTAAGATTAAAATGATAAGCAATGCCTGCTGATAAATAAAACTGATTAAAATCATTGATGATTAAATATTTGCAAGCTGCATGGGATGAGAAGTGTTTACTGAAGCGATATTCAAAACCTATTCCTAACTGGGTGGCCAACCTTTTGTGTTTGTCATTTGGCATATCAATGGGTTGATCCGTTATATCTTCAATGATCTTGATTAATGCTTCGAGCCATTCATTCATATCTTGCTTGTATTGTATATAGCCCAATCCTGCAATTGGGTAGAAAAAGGCTTTCCTGCTTATTGGTATCAAGTAGTGAGCATCAATACCCACGCCCCACATGGAATAATCTTCTATTGAGGGAGAGTATTTTCCGTATGTTTCTATACGCAAAGCATCTGTTATTCCATAGCGTAAGTTTAGGGTAGCTGTTGCATTTTTAGTGCGAAAAGCATAACCCATATCATACCCTATGGCAAAGGTGTTTTGCTGTGCATGGCAAGTATATACTGCACACCACAAAACCAATAGAAGAGTAGATACTCTACTTAAAATCTTTTGTTTCATAAGTGTTCTAAAAAAAGTGATTGATGTAGCGAATATAGATATTCTTTCTAATAAATAAAGATATATATTTATCTTTTATGTTGTAAAGATTCATCAGTTTAAATGAAATGCAAAGGACATAACTGTATGTTAATTTAACATATCTGTATAAAAAGTTTACACTTGCTATTCCTGGTTTAATTTGTTAAGTGTTGATATTTAGAGAATTAGGTTTATGGCATAGCTTTGGCATATCTCTAGGTAAAAGAAGCTATCCATGAATAAATCTATTCTAATACTATTTATATTATGCTTGGGCGTTCGGTTGAGTGCACAAGAAGAGTGGTCTGTTTCAGAGTGTATTCACTATGCACTAGAACATCACCCCAATATAGGAATACAGAAAGAGTCGGTGGTCATTAATAAGCAAAATTACTTAGAAGCAATAGGCAATTTGCTACCCTCTATTAATACACAAGTAGGTGCTGGTTTAAGTTTTGGAAATAGCCGTGACTACACTACGCAAGCCATGACGACCAATAATACTTTTAGTAACCAATATCAGATAACAGCTAGTTTGATGCTTTTTGACGGATTAAGTAGCATCAATAGATTGAAAATGGCCCGTGTAAATACTGCAAAAAGTAGAAATCAGTTTCAAAACATAAAAGATATGTTGAGTTATGAAGTAGTAGAAGCATACCTCAACGTAGCCTACTTTGATGAAACCATATCTCTAGCTCAAAAGCAAGTAGCAACGAGTATAGCAAACCAAAAGAAGTTGGAACGTATGGAAGAGTTGGGCATGGTAAGTATTGTAGAGATAACCGAAGCCAAAGCTAAGTTGGCAGAAGATAAATACTTCCTTACTCAGCAAGAAAACTTGAAGAAGATAGCTGTTATCCTCCTTAAAGAAAAACTTAATTATCCACTAGATAAAGATTTGTATATAAAAGGAGTAAATGGTTTATATACCGTGAATATAACCTTAGAGTCTGCTAGTGATATTTTTGCTGAAGCCATACAGTATCTACCTCAAGCCTTGATTGCACAAAATAGTGTAGATGCCGAGAAAATGGCATTTCGCAGTGCTAAAGGTTCGTGGTATCCTCGCATTTCTATGAATCTAGGATCGAATACCAATTACTTTAAGTATCTCAATAAAACAGTGGAGAGTGATAGTAAGTGGAGCTATAGTGATCAGCTAAAAGATAATCGGGGAGAGTTTATTCAGTTTAATTTTTCCTTTCCCATTTTCACGGGTTTTAGTAGAACTACCAATCTGCGTAGAGCAAAAGCCAATTTTGCAATAGCTAGATATGAGCAAGAAAATACCTTTAGCAAAATATATAGAGATATAGAACAAACAATTGCAGATGTGAATGGGCAAGTAGATGATTACCACCAAGCACTTGAGCAAGAAGAGGCAATGCTTGCAGCACATCAAGCCAATGTAAAAAAACATCAGGAGGGTTTGATAGATCCCATCCAACTCAGTATAAGTGCCAACCGATTACTACAAGCGCAAGTAGCTAGTATGAAGTCTTATCACACATATGTGCTTAAACTAAAGCTTTATCAATATTACAAGGGAATACCTTATACCGAACAGAACTAATTATAGCAAAAAATAACAGACAATGGATATACAACTAAAGAAGAAAAAATTCAAAAAGAAATACATCTTGTGGGGATTGGTAGGATTGCTTTTCTTCCTCTTTATGGGTTGGTTGATTTTGGGAAATCACAATCGAAAGTTCAAGGTGAAAGCAGAATACCTTACGATCAATGAGGCAATAGCTGGAGAGTTCAACAACTATATCCGCATAAGTGGACAAGTACAGCCCATCAATACCATTCAACTGAGTGCTATTGAAGGAGGAATAGTAGAAGAGAAACTGGTGGAAGAGGGCAGTATGGTAAAATCGGGAGATATCATTGTACGGTTGAGTAATCCCAACCTCAGTTTGAGTATTTTGGATAGTGAGGCTCAGCTTGCCGAAAAGCAAAACTTCCTAAGAAATACGCAAGTTACTATGGAACAAGAGCGACTAAGGCTTCGCCAAGAAAAGCTACAACTCGATTTGGATGTTGATCGTAAACGACGGAGATATGAGCAGTATAACCGATTATATTCTGAAAGATTAGTGTCGAAAGAGGAATATATTCAGGCTAAAGAAGATTATGACTTTGCTGTGCGAGGAAGAGAATTGGTTATGGATCGGCAAATGCAAGATTCTATCTACCGAGGTATTCAGGTGGAAAATATGGAAGAAAGCTTACATAATATGCGCAGAAATATGCACTTAGTGAGACAACGTAGTGATAATTTAAACATAAAAGCTCCTGTAGATGGTCAGTTGGGGTTACTCGATATTGAAGTTGGACAAAATGTGGTTTCGGGTTCTAAAATTGGACAAATAAGTGTACTTTCAGACTTTAAAGTTGAGGCTCTAATAGATGAACACTATATAGATCGAGTGAAATCGGGTTTAGATGCTAGTTTTGAGCGACAAGAAACAGCGTATGAACTGCGTGTACGCAAGGTGTATCCTGAGGTTAGAGAGAAGCAGTTTAAAACGGATTTTGTGTTTGTAGGCGAACGTCCTAGTAATATTCGTACAGGGCAAACCTATTACATCAACTTGCAACTGGGGCAGCCCTCAGAAGCTATTCTTATTCCCCGAGGTGCATTTTATCAAGCTACAGGAGGGCAATGGATATTTGTAGTTTCGCCCGATGGCAAAAGAGCAGTAAGAAGAAAAGTAAGTATAGGTAGGCAGAACCCTATTTATTATGAAGTAACCGACGGACTGGCATCTGGAGAAAAAGTAATAACCTCTACTTATGCTGATTATGAGCAAGTAGATGAATTAATCATTCAATAACAAAAAACACAAACAGCGATACTATGAAAGCTATATTCAGAAACTTTATATACGTGCTCAAACGCTTTGCAACTTCGAGCTTGATAAACTTCTTAGGCTTAACAGGAGCAATAACCGTCTTCTTGGTTTGTATGATCCAAGTGAGATACGATTACACATACAATCATAACATTGAAAGAGGGGATGACATTGTCATGGCTTATCTTACTGAAACTGAAACAGGAGAGAATTCTTTATTAATAAGTACTCCACTGGCCCAACGGATTGCCAATTCTTCTGCTGCTGTTGAAAAATATACGCTCATACATCATTTTACTTATCCCTTTAAAATAGATGAAAATTTAGTTGAGATAGAGTTGAATAAGGTAAAACCCGATTTCTTAGATCTATTTCAACCCGAAGTATTACATGGTGATGCTCGATTAGGTCTTGAGGAGGGTACTCATGCTCTTATTACAGAGAGTGAAGCTCTAAGAATTTTTGGAAAATCAAATGTTGTTGGAGAAGTTATAAAACCCTACTTTGAAAGCAATGAAAGTGTGAAAGAGTCCATATATACCATTGAGGCTGTTGTGAAGGATTTCCCTGATAACTGTAGTTTAAATAATGGATTATACATTTACCAAGAAGAGTTTGATTACTCTGAATTTAGCTTTGTAAGTTGCTTTTTAATCAAGCCAGAACATGTTCCATCCTTACAAGAGGCTGTGAATAGTAAAGAGTTTTGGGGAGAAGAAGGAGAAGACTACTCAAAGACTACTATTCATTTCATTTCATTCACGGATTATCCACAAGACGCTAAGTTTGGGAATATTCGTCCTCGCTTAATCTCGTTTTTTGTTGTGGGCGTAATTGTATTGCTGATAGCCTATATCAATTTTATAAACTTCTCGCTCACTACAGCTCCTTCACGTATCAAAAGCTTAAATATTCATCGGGTATTAGGACTTAGCAAGAGGTCTCAGCAGTGGGTTATTATTACAGAATCTGTGTTGTTTACTCTTTTAGCTTTCTTGCTGAGTCTAGTCTTGGTCTCAGTATTAGCAAATTCTGATTTGTCTGTATTCTTCAAAGCGAGCCTTGTTTTATCTGATAATACAAGTACTTTACTAGCTTGTGGCTTGTTGTTATTGTTGCTAAGTTTAGCAGCAGGTTACTATCCAGCATGGTACGCCACCTCTTTTAAAGAAATCGAAGCCTTAAAAGGAGGTAGTTTGAATGTCATTAACAGTAAAAAGATACGAGAAACTCTGTTGTTGTTCCAGTTGTGTATAGCATGTACACTACCTATTGTAACGGGTTTTATATATCTGCAATATAACTATATGTTGAATTACGAATGGGGCTTGGAGAAAGAAAATATAGTGTACTTCAAGAGGATAGATGAACCTTTTGATACTCTTATTAATAAGTTGAAAGAGAATCCTGCTATTATAGATTATACTAGTGCTCGATTTGTACCCGGAAATGTGCAGATGGGTTGGGGAATGGACTGGAGAGATAAATCGATTTCCTTTAAAGCATGGCCTGTATACCCCAATTTCCTATCATTCTTTGGAGTAGAGATTGTAGAGGGAGAGAACTTTCCCTCTGCCGAAGATGGAACTACTCGTCTTATATTCAATCAAAAATTTGTAGATACGTATGCCAGCGACAAAAGTCCGATCGGAGAAGAATTTCCAGGATTCGACTCTAATCTTCCCATCTGCGGAATAGCTGAAAATGTCAACTTTGAATCTTTGCATAGAGAGATAGAGCCGATGGCATTCGTGACCCTTGATTTTCAGAACAAAGGCATCATCTTTTTAAAGATTGCTAAGGGTGCTCCACTTCGAGAAGTGATAGCTTGGATAGAGTCGGTGATCAATGATAAGGTATCAGGCCATGTGTCGGTCAAATTCTTAGAACAGAAACTTGATGATCTTTATGCAAAAGAGAATAATGAAGCAAAACTGATAACTGCATTTTCCATCATTATCTTGCTCATCACGATGATGGGGGTGTATGGTTTGGTAAGTTTTAATGTGAAGTATAAAGAGAAGGAGATCGCCTTGCGCAAAGTAAACGGAGCCACAGAGAACCAGATTGTGGTGATGCTTAATAAAGGTTTGCTATATATTTTCGGTGTAGCTTATATCATAGCCATTCCCTTATCGTATGGGTTGTCTAAAAAATGGATTGATCAGTTTGCTTATCGCATAGAGATGCATTGGTGGGTGTTTGTGCTAGGAGGTTTCTTAGTCTTACTCATCACATTGCTTACAGTAAGCATCAAGAGTCGCCATGCCGCATTAAAGAATCCTATAAAATCACTTAAATCGGAATAAATCTATGAATAATCGGTTGAAATATATTTTTCGCTCCATCTTGAAGAATGGAAAATCTTCTTTCTTCAAACTTATAACATTGGGGATTGGCATTGCTATTGCATTGGTTTTACTTACTAAAGTATTTTATGAACGTAGTTATGATTCCTTTTATCCTAATAAAGAACGAATTTATAGAGTAGAACCTATCTATACTCTATTAAGACAAGATGATGCAGAAAAAAAACATTATGAAAAAATATCGGGTGGAGTTGTAGTTGGTATGGCTAATGAAATTAGTGGAGTAGAGGCTGGCACAAGGTTTATGCATTTAACTATCGATGGTTTTCTTAAAACTGAAAAAGACAAAGAGTTAAAGGCAACTGCTCTATTGGGAGATGAGAATTTCTTTGATGTGCTGTATAGACCAATTATTCAAGGAGACCCCAAAGAAATATTATCGGCTGCTAACCAAGTAATGATTTCTAAATCGTTGGCTAGTAAATTAGGAGAATCGGATATCGTGGGGCAAAAATTCACATTCGATTTTAGTCCAGACGTAGAACTGACCATCAGTGGAATATTTCAAGATTTCCCCCATAATTCATTTTTAGAATGTGATATAATCGTTTCCCTCCCTACAATTGGTCAGTATAGATATGATGGAAGTCAAGGCTGGGTAGGCAATGATGGCTATACGGGTCTTGTAAAACTTTATCCCAATGTAAAACCTGAGCAATTAGCCAAAGAAGTAGAAGAGATGCAAGAAAGGCATCAAGATATGGCGTTTCTTCATAACTCGGGAATTGATATAAAATATAGGTTTAATCCACTACAGAATGTGTATGCTAAAAGCAAACCTGTAGAACAAGCTGTTATTCTTCTTAGTGCAGTAGCATTCTTGTTGTTATTCATTTCTATCTTGAATTACTCCTTATTGAGTACCTCAACTATCATTTCTAAATCGAGAGAAATAGCTTTGCACAAGTGCTATGGGGCAGAGAAGAAAGATGTTTTAAAGATGGTCTATCTGGAGACTTTTGTTCTCCTTGTGTGTGCTTCTTTATTGGCTGTAATCTTAATTGTGTTGAGTCAAGATTTAGTATTTAGGCTGACAGATATGCCTTTAGATGCTTTCCTCAACTCTGATACAATACTATGTTTGATAGGTATTTTGGTATTCGTTTTCCTCATAACGGGTATTGTTCCTGCCTATATAAATCTTAAGATTCCAGTTTTAACGGTTCTTCGTAAATACTCTAGTAATAAGCGAAAGTCGAAGCTTGTTTTTCTCTTTTTGCAGATTTTTGCAGCTTCTGTATTACTTGTTTTCCTTCTTCAGATCAATAGACAGTACGATGCTATGCTTCATGAAGATGTAGGCTATGATTATAGTTCGCTCTTATATACTACCTATACGATGCCTGATAGTTCAACCAGAAAGGTGGTTTTAGAAGAAGTGAAAAAGCTATCTGTGGTAGAAGATGTTGCTACAGCTTATGGACTACCTTTTGATTCTCCTTCTGGGAATAATGTAAGAATGCCCAATTCAGACATGGAGCTCTTTAATATTGCTGATTTATATAGAGTATCTAGCAATTACATAGAATTGATGGGTATTGATATGCTACAAGGACAAAATTTTGATGAAGATACGGGAGAGAATGAGGTATTAGTAAGTGATGATTTTGTAACTAATCTGGCTCAACAAGTTGATTTATCAGATGGTGTGATTGGAAAGGAAGTCTATATATCCGAACATTCGATCTGTCAGATACGAGGAGTTTATAAGCGCATTCGATTGAATACGGCTACGAATCCCGAATCTAGAGCCTCAATTCTATTGATGAATAAGATGCCTCAGAGATATCTTATGATAAAAATGAATAGTGTTTCGCCTGAGTCTAAATCTCTTGTAGATGATACGATTCAAAAGATAATAGGAAATGAAAAGATGAAAACGATTCGCTATGCAGAAACAATGGAGAGCCTCTATGACGATGCAAAACGGTTGCAGACCATAGTACTAATAGGAAGTATAGTGGCTTTTATTATCGTGTTTATCGGTATAGTGGGATATACTCAATTTGAGGTAAAAAGTAGAGGGAAAGAGATAGCTGTACGCAAAATTAATGGAGCCAACTTAGCCGATTTGATTAAACTGTTTGGTTCTTCATTGATAAAGCTATCTATTCCTGCCATCGTTTTAGGGAGTCTTACTTCATTCTTCCTCATTCAATATTGGACGGATAATTTTGCTATAAAAGCTCGCTTATCTCTTGTGGAATATGTAGGGGTGGGTTTGTTTATTTTGCTGCTAGTATCGTTAATAACCCTACTTCAACTACGCTCCATTGCTTTGCTAAACCCCGTAAAATCTCTTAAATCAGAATAATTTTAAATCTATATAATATGATACAAATAGAAAACTTGGGAAAGACGTTTCGTACGGATGAAGTAGAAACGATAGCTCTTAATCATATCAATTTACATGTGCAGCCCAAAGAGTTTGTGGCCATCATGGGACCTTCGGGCTGTGGTAAGTCTACCTTGCTCAATATTCTTGGCTTGCTAGATAATCCTACAACAGGACTGTATAAACTAGACGGTAAAGAAGTTGGACAGTTGAAAGAGAAAGATCGGACAAAGATTCGTAAGGGTAATATTGGCTTTGTGTTTCAGAGCTTTAATTTGATAGATGAAATGACGGTGTACGAGAATGTAGAGTTGCCACTGATCTATTTAAATGTAAAGTCTGCCGAACGAAAGAAACGGGTGGAGGCTGCTTTGAAGAAGATGAATATTAGTCATCGTATCAACCATTTCCCTAATCAGTTATCGGGTGGACAACAACAACGTGTGGCTATTGCTCGTGCTGTGGTAGCCAATCCCAAACTTATATTGGCGGATGAGCCTACGGGTAATCTGGATTCAAAGAACGGGAGGGACGTGATGGACTTACTTACCCAACTCAATCAAGAAGGAGCAACCATTGTGATGGTAACGCACTCTCAGCATGATGCCTCTTTTGCTCATCGTATCGTGAATTTATTTGATGGTAGTATTGTTACAGAAGTAGCCAACCATCTTTAGTTTTTCTTATCTATAGTATTATTAGTGTGCGAAAAGGGGATTAACTAGTGTGTCCGTTAATCCTCTTTTCTATTTTCTAGGGAAGTAGAGTGAAAAAAGTGTGTATTCTGCCTTTGACTGTAAAGTGATAGTGCCTCCGTGCATACGCATAATATATCTACTGATGCTTAAACCAATGCCAGTACCTTGTTCTTTGGTGGTGAAGAAAGGAATAAAGATTTGGGCAGCAACCTCCTTAGGAATAGGCAAGCCATTATTTCGGATGTGAATGATATCATAGTCTGAATCATGATTTTCAAATGTTATTTCTATCTTTCCATCTTCCTGATGAGCAGTTGCTTCAACAGCATTTTTTAGCAGATTCAGTACTACTTGTAAAAAGTGACTTCTGTCTGCAGTAATGAGGTGAGGAGTATTTTCATCAAAAGAGAACGTAACTGCCTTTGCCAAGCTATTTTCTTTTGTGAGTAAGATGGCTTTGTTTATCAATGCTGTTGCATCAAAAGAGACAGGTTGTGGAGCAGGAATACGAGTAAACTGTCGGTAAGACTGTACAAATTGCAATAGCTCTTTGGCCGTAGTATGTATGGTCTCTAGTCCCTCTGTGAGTATCTCTTTTTCTTCAGAATGAGTCGTGTTTGTTTTGAGATTGAAGAGGAGAGTGTCTGTGAGTGAAGTTATGGGGGCAATAGAGTTCATTATTTCATGAGTCATCACACGTATCAGTTTGATCCACGATTCCATCTCCTTACTATCCAATTCAATATTGATATTATTTAAGATGATAATCTTTATCTCTCCTCGTTGCATCTTCACACGGTCTGCCCTTAAACTCAGTTGAAAGTCGCCTCGTTCCGTATGGACAGTAATCTGTTTGGGTTCTTTACTGGGTTCTAAGTTTTTGAATAGCAGTGGCAGTTCTGAATTAATACTTTGTAGTTGATTCAGGTGAGTTAAGATGGGTAAGCCTAGAAGTTGCTCGGCAGCATGATTAACCGTTTGCACCTGATTCTGCTCATTGAGAATAATGATACCCGTAGATACATTCTCTATCACGATGCTAAAGAAACGTTCTTGCTCTACAATTTCTCGTTTGGTTTGGGCTAGGATATCTTTGATATGATTCATTACTCGGTGTAGCTCTCTTTCACGCATAGAGCCGATATTCTCTTGAAACTTAAAGGCATAATCTCCATTTTCTATCGCATTAAAGAGGAATACCACATTCTTAGTCAATTTGCTATAGAGCTTGTTGATTTGATAAAGTAAAATGAAAAGAAGCAGAATAGCGAATACTCCTATGGAGATAAAGCCATAGATAAAAAGTAAAGGAATTGCTATAGCAGTAGCTATCAAGAGGAATAGATTGGCTCCAAGTTTGTAATCTATTGATTTAAACATTACATCACTCTTTATAGTTGATACTTTTTCATCTTGTTGTAGAGCGTTGGACGAGTAATGCCCAGTTCGCTGGCTACCGCAGAAATATTTCCCTCATTGACTTTTAAAGACTGTTCTATCATCTTTTTCTCCATATCCTGCAAGGTTAAACCGTCCATTGAGGTTTGTGTGTGAGAGGTATCCATTCTTAATATAAAATCATCAGCCTCAAGACTCGGTTTGTCGGAGAGGATAACAGCCTTCTCAATAGCATGCTGAAGTTCTCTTACATTCCCAGGCCAATTGTATTTTTGTAATTTATAGATAGCCTCAGCACAAATATTCATCGTACGGTTGTGGTACTTCTTTGCATATCTATTTAAGAAGAATTGTGCAAGTAGAGGGATGTCTTCTACTCTTTCCCTAAGAGGAGGAACTCTCAGTTCGATGGTATTGATACGATAGAATAAGTCTTCACGGAAAGCACCTTCTTTTACTGCCAAAGGAAGATCTGTGTTGGTAGCACAGATGAGGCGGATGTTGATAGGAATAGGTTGGTTGCTACCTACACGAGTGACAGTGCGAGTTTGGAGTGCAGAAAGGAGCTTGGCTTGCATAGATACATCTAGATTTCCTATTTCATCTAAGAAGAGTGTACCTTGGTCTGCCAATTCGAATTTACCTATTCGATCTGCCTTGGCATCTGTAAAAGAGCCTTTGGTATGTCCAAAGAGTTCACTCTCAAAGAGTGTTTCTACAATAGCACCCATATCGACAGTTACCAAGGAGTTGTTTGCCCGAAGCGAGAGGTTGTGTATTTTGCGGGCTACAACTTCCTTACCCGTACCATTTTCTCCCGTTATTAATATATTGGCTGAGGTACGAGCTACTTTGGTTATGATGTTGTGCAGATGTACCATAGCAGGAGATTCTCCCCAACAGATAGATTGTTCGGTGTTTAGCTCGGTGTGAAAGGCTTGCTGACGATCTTTTAGTTGTTGTACCTCTTTGCGAGAATCATTTAGAGCTTTGGCAGAATGAAGTGTTGCCAGAAGTTTAGCATTATCCCAAGGTTTCACTACAAAGTCTGTAGCACCCTCTTTCAGTGCTTTTACGGCTAAGTCTATATCGGCATAGGCAGTAAAAAGAACGATGGGAATATTGGGATTGTATTTCTTTACCTCTCTTAGCCAAAACAAACCCTCGTTGCCCGAGTTTATGCCACTCGAAAAGTTCATATCGAGTAAGATAACATGGGGTTGTTGTTCTTCTATTTGGTGTAATAAGGTGTTGGGAGAGGAGAGTAAAACCACTTTTTCAAAATAGTTGGTCAGTAGTAATTTCAATGCCGTTAAGACATTTTTATTGTCATCTACTACTACTATTGTTCCGTCTTTAGCCATATTCTCGTTATTATCAATTGGGGTATTATTTAAGGCGATTCTATACATCCTCAGAATCAACCTCTAAAGTACAGAAAATCTGATTACCAACCGAAGCAAAAGTCAATTTAAAAGCGAGTTGTAAAGCATTTCTTATCTTTGTTATGCTCTTGCAATTCTTCCTTACTTTAATAGCAAAAGGGAGAAGCTATTAAACAAATATTAGCTAATTATGTTAGTAAGATATTCTTACTTTGCTTATCTTGATACTGAATCAAAGAAGCAAATTATTAATTTTTTAAACAATATACGAAGATGAAAGTTAAAGTTGTATCAACTCCGTTTCCTGAGTTATTAATGCGCTGGAAGAAAGCGAAAGGTGAAGTTGCAGACAAAGCTATATCTTGTGATCAAGCAAAATGTAAAGTAGAGGACATTATGGGTTGCTTGGTTGAAAAAGTTGATTGTAACAAAGGGCAATATTACATTGTTCCTATCTGTAAAGATTGTGCAACACCCGTTTCTAGATATGAAGTAGATGAGAATCTGCTCGTTCATTTTGATAAAAATAAAGCTTAAAAAGGATATTAAATAATAGAACTGTAAGGTGTACAAATATAAAATGTACACCTTTTTTCATTGAATTTGATATAGCCCTAGATACACTTTGACACCGACATGATGATGACATGTCGGTGTCATGATGTGCACATGCCTTAGTCAAAATATTCTCTTGGTTTGATAGAAATGTTTATTCTGTCATTTACAGACGGTAGTAGAGGACTCGCTTTCTTGAAGAAGAGCAAATTAAGGCAAGTTGTTACAAACATATTTCTTTTTTGTAATAACCAGTAAAAAGATGGGGATGGAAGTGTAGATTTAATATCATTATGAAATAAGTTGGGAAAGAGATCAGTATCTTTATACTAGACAAAAAAATAAAAGAAGTCATAGGTATTAGTTAAAAGTCATAGGTATTAGTTAAAAGTTAGAAAAGATGCCACTAGTGATAGTCGCGCTTTTTGTAAAACAGTGTCAAAAGGAAAAAAGAGCTAGATGATTGGGGTCATCTAGCTCTTTTCGTTATGGATATCTAGGCCTATGTTGCTTAGATTTTATTTAGTTTGTTCCATCAATTCTTTCACTGCACGTTCCAGCTGTAAGTCTTCACCTTTCAGTTCTGATGCAGGATCGTTGTAGATTTCAATATCGGGGAATAGTTCTTGATTTTCAAGATAATTTCCACGCATATCTTTAACAGCTACCTGAGGAATACCAAATACAATGCTTGGATCAATCTGAGATTCCCACCATACAGCAGTCATAGTACCTGGTACGGGCGCACCAATCAGTTTACCTATTTTTAGCTCTTTGTATAGCCATGGGAATCCATGAGCATTAGAGTAGTTGTCTTCGCATATCAATACAGCCGATGGTTTTGTCCACTTGTTGAATGGATCACTTCCTATGTATTGTCCACGAGGAGCAAATTGCTGGTATTCTTTTCCTGTTAACAAGGTTACCAAGTCGTCGTGCAACCAGCCACCACCGTTATGACGTGTATCTATAACAACAGCATCTGCATTACGGTACCTACCCAGTAGGTCTGAATATACTTGGCGGAAGCTTTCACTATCCATACCTTTCACATGTATATATCCTATTTTACCTCCCGAAATCTTTTCAGCCATCTGACGGCGTTGTTCTACCCAGCGCTTATATAACAACTCTTGTTGTGCTCCTTGAGAGATAGGTTTTATCCATTCTTCTTCTGTTTTAGTAGAAGGTTTTACCTTATAAGAAATCAAAACACGTTGGTTTGCCTTGCCAGCAAGAAGTTGGCTATAATCCTCGCCCTCCTGAATTTCTTTTCCATCAATCTTTAAGATGATAGAGCCTTCTTTGATTTTTGATTTAGCACCACCTAGCGGACCCAAAGGAAGAATTTCTTTGATCTTCAGTCCCTTGCCTTGATAGTCATTGTCGAAGAAAGCACCCAGAACAGCCGTTGGACGAGAAGATCTTCCACCATAATAGCGAGCCCCTGTGTGAGAAGCATTTAATTCACCCAATAGTTCAGATAGCATTTCTGCAAAATCGAAGTTATTGTTGATATGAGGAAGGTAACGAGCATAGTCTGTTTTGTAACCATCCCAATCTACACCATGCAAGTCGGTCACATAGAACTTATCCTTGACTTGTTTCCATACGTGGTTGAAGATGTATTCACGCTCTTGTTCGGGCTTATAATCAAACTGAGCATTCATACTGATAGAAGATACAGCACCCGAAGCAATAGTAATCTTCTTCAGTTGTCCGCCACTCAATAGATATAGGTGAGTACCTGTTTTATCTACTTCTAGTCCACCGCCACCAGCACCTTTTACAAGGATGCGGCTCGATTTCTTTTTTAAATCGTGTACCCAAAGGTCGTATCCTTTTTCAAAGCGAGATAGATAATAGAGCTTATCTCCTTCTTTATTCAAATAAGCATCAGCTAGAGAAGAAGAGTTTGGTGTAAGGCGAATAACCAAATCCTTACGATGATCTAGATCAAACTCCAGATCTTTAACCTTTTCAGGAGTTAAATCTCCTTCTTTTTCTTTTTTCTCTTTCTTATCAGCTTCTTTTTCTTCTTTCTTTATCTCTTTCTTCGTTTTTGTTTCGGCATCGTAAAGAGCCAATTCTTCTTTGCTTAGGCTAAACTTATCATACGCTTCACGATCAAAAAACATGATATAGGCATCCATGTGGGCACCCCAGCTACCATGACTACGATATCCTGCACGGTCTGAAAACCAAAGCATAGCTTTACCATCTTGCACAAATCGAGGATTGCCATCCGTATAACCACTCTCGGTAAGGTTGGTCAACTCTCCACTACCATCGGCTTTTACAAGGGCAGCATCCACGTTATTCCATCCTCCAATACCGATGTATTGAGTTAATAACCATTTGCTATCAGGAGCCCATTGAAACCATTGATCTCCATCCGAATAAGAGTAGTTGAATTTTCCGTCTAAGACCGTCTTGCTCTTTTTATTACTTAGATTAAGTACCTTTAGAGTCGTTCTATCTTCAAGGAAAGCTACTGACTTACCGTCTGGAGAATAAAGAGGTTGGAAAGAGGCTTTATCAGAATCTGTTAGCTGCTCTTCTGTAAAGCTTTGTGCATAAATAAACTCTTTCTCATCTTTAATATCTAAAGTAGTTTGATAAATATTCCATGCCCCATTTCGTTCGGCAGCATAAAGCAGTGATCTTCCATCAGGACTAAAACTTACATCCCTTTCTTGCTCGGGCGTATTTGTTATTTGTCGAGTTGTACCATACTCGATAGAGGTAACAAAAATATCTCCACGGATGATAAATGCTATTTCTTTTCCATTGGGAGACACCGACATTTCTTTAGCTCCCGTACGGAAGTTAAAGTGTTTTACAGCAGACTCTTGTTGGTCGGTAATGATTTCAATACGTACTTTTTGAGGTTCAGCTCCCTCACGTAGTGTATAGATTTCGCCATCATACACAAAACATAACACACCTGCTTTACTTTGAGTAAGGAAGCGTACAGGATGCTTTTTGAGATGTGTAAGTTGTTTTTTATCTGAACCATCTAAGTTGCGTTTGTACACGTTAAAAGAGCCATCTTCTTCATTTAAGTAGAAGAATGAGTTTCCGTCGGCAGTCCATGTTGGATTACGATCTTCTCCTCTAAAATTAGTTAACTTAGTATAAGTTCTCTCCCCATTTAAATCGCATAACCAAATATCTCTTGCAATAGAAGATTGATGGTGTTTACGCCATGGATCTTCATAGCCTTTCTTATCGTGGTACAGAATTTTGTTTTCTGTGGGGTGGAAAGAGATATCCTCTAGTGGCATAGAAGAGAACAGAGCCGGACGTTTGCCTTCTGTATCCACTTCATACACTTGAGAAAATGAGGGGAAATGACCATCCTTAACATCTGCCATAATGTTTGCCGTATAAAGCACATGCTCATTATCACGGAATACAATAGGGTATTCATTGGCAGAGTGTGTAGTTAGGCGGGTAGGAGCTCCACCTCTTGATGACATGAGATGAATATCGAATCCACCTTCACGGTTGGAAGCGAAAGCAATTTTATTTCCGTCGGGAGACCACACGGGTTGTGTATCGTGTGCGGGGTGTGTTGTGAGCTGGATAGCCTTACCTCCCGAACTTGGAACTTTGTAGATATCACCCTTGTAAGTGAATGCAATCTCGCTGCCATCGGGGGATATTGCAGCATAGCGCATCCAGAGTGGCGTGTCTTGTGCGCTAGCCCCTACCGCAAAGGAAAGACAAAGAGCACTAAGTAAGAAGTTCTTCATGTTGTTTAGTTATAATTATTGAATGAAACGAATTATCAAATATAGTCAAATAGAGAGGATAAGAAAAATAAGAGATTTGAATACTGACAAAAGACTTGTCTTTTATTTTAACTAGATTTTATTTTGACCATTCGTTTCCTTATTAATAGATTAGTTCTTAATTTTAAAACATTGAATATAAGGAACGATATAAAATGAGAATGAATCACTTTGTGTTTTTGGCTAGTGTAGTTTTATTGTTTGCAGCTTGTTCTAACGATGATTCCTATGTGGATTTTCTTCCTAAACCCAGTGAGAATCTAAAATCAATAAGTTTTGTAAAGCATTATGACGGAAATGTAGCGTTGTTGGAAAAAGAATCCTTTCATTTCGGTAAGGATGGCACACTTAGCCAATATATCAGTTTGAGAAATACTGCGGGAAAAGAATATGTTTCTACTAGTAATCTTACACGAATAGATACGGTAGCAGATAAGCAAGCACCATATCACTATACCTATGATTCATGGAAGAATAACACCAACCTTTATGAGTCAAGATACTATTTGTCTGATTATCCCTCTGTATGTACTTATGCTTTAAAAGTTACAGCAGGGAGTGAAAATAGTACGCATGCTTTCTTGATGAAATACATCTATATGGATAATAAACCTTATATCAGTGAGATAAGAGATATGGTGCGTAAGACTGAAAAAGAGTATTATCGCTTAGAGTGGGATTATTCCAAATTTAAAGAGGGATAGATCACCGTGCGCAACTTCCTGATGGATGAGTTGAAATATACGGCTCGACTAACTATAGAGCAAAGAGATAATCTAAATATGGCGGATGTGCAATATCTGGATTATCACCCTATCAATAAGCATTACGAATTGCTGTATAGTGGTTTTCTAGGAACTTTCGATTATGTGATTACCCAACAAGAGTCTGATAATGATTTGTACATACCCAATCAAAGTGCCGATTATACATTCACAAAAGAAGGGTTACCTCTTCAGGTTGTATTAACTCCAGCCAAAGAGGGGAAACAGTCTGTTCGTTACAACTTTGAGTACGAGTGGATCAAGGAATAATCACTTGAATGAGCGTAAAGCTCTGCGTACGATGTATGCTGTAGCTTTAGATTGAGGATGATTGAGAGTCCATTGGCTACAAACATCTTTGACCAGCTGTGGCTGA